>CABSMX010000068.1 GCA_902478945.1 uncultured Collinsella sp. | reverse complement strand
GTCAGCCCGTGGGAGGCCAGGGCGCCGCTGACCGGTGGACGGCACCGAGCCGCCAGCGAAACTGAAGAAGGGGGAGGCCTCGCGGCCTCCCCCTTTTTGCGTTTGATAGAGAGCTGTAATACAAGAACTCGCCTTCGTTTAGCTTGTCTTACTGTTTGGCTGTATTTTGAGTCCTTCTTTTGTATTTGCGCGATAATAACTCCCATTGGCGTTAGGGAGGACTTGATGTTTACCGTTTTTGTCTTGGGCAATATTGCTTCGGGTAAGTCGACCGCCTGTCGCTATCTTGAGTCTCGCGGCGCCATGCTCATTGATTTGGATGATCTCGCAAAATCGTTATATGTTCCGGGTTCTGATCTCGTTGGCGCACTCGCTGAGGAATTTGGCTGGGATATTCTTGACGAGGAGGGCGGCGTTCGTCGCAGTGTTTTAGCCTCTCGAGCTTTTGTTTCTCTTGATTCCGTCGCTCGACTCAACGGTATTGTCCATCCGGTCCTTATCGATCAGTTGTCGCTGAGGATTCTTGATCCGGTTTGTTGTACGGTTTCATCTCCCCGTTATCCCTTTGCGGTGGTCGAGGTTTCTGCTCCGACTGGTTTTGAGGATGCATTTGGCTTGGCTGATGAAATTCTAGTCATCAGCGCCCCTTTGTCAGTTCGTCGCGAGCGCGCTATTCAACGTGGCATGGAGCCATCTGATTTCGATGCCCGTTCTGCTTGTCAGCCCGATGAGTCTGCGCTGTGCAATCTCGCTACAACGGTGATTGATAATGCGGCAGGCGATAATTCGCTCTTTGAACAACTGGACGCATGGCTTGCGCGCCATGGCTTCGGGGATGTAGCGGATAAGGAGGAGGCCGATGCCTAAGACACGTTTCTTTACGTGGTATCGCGTGGCGCCAATTGCCGTTGTGTTCGTCTTCGGCCTTATTTCGCTCGTCTACTCGTATGCTCCTGCCGCCTTCTTTAAGCCTTTGTATCCGATTGACTACGAGGCGTATGTAAAGCAATCGAGCATTTCGCACAATCTTGATCCGTATCTGGTGTGTGCTGTCATAAAGTCTGAATCGAATTGGGATCCCGAGGCTGAGTCGAATCAAGGCGCTCGGGGATTGATGCAGCTGATGCCTGAGACTGCCCAGGATATGATTGCCTTGGGTCTTGTCGATGGTAGTGAGTATTCAGCCGACAACCTTAACGATCCCGCTACGAACATCGAGTTTGGCTGTGCGTATCTTTCGTATCTTCTAACGTATTTTAACGGGTCGACGGACAGCGCCATTGCCGCTTATAACGCCGGCATGGGCAATGTCGACGGATGGGCGCAGCAGAGCACGTCGCTTCATAATGCAATCACCTTTCCCGAGACGCAGGCGTATCTGATTCGTGTCAATAATGCCTGGGTTCGCTACAAGACCCTCTATCCCGATCGGTTCGTATAGGACTATGCCTGCCGCCTGCGTATACTGCAGATATATGAGTTAGGAGTATCCATGGCGGAATTTGAAGTTGAGCGTGTTGGAGGAGAGCTCAAACGTTTTGGCGTTGAGGGCTCTGAGGTGACGTTTAAGGTCGTGTCTCCATACGAGCCCGCTGGTTCCCAGCCTAAGGCCATTGAGTCGCTTGTGCAGGGCGTGAGGGACGGAGACCGCTATCAGGTTTTGCTGGGCGTGACTGGTTCGGGCAAGACCTTCACGATGGCAAAGACTATTGAGGCCCTGGGAAAGCCGACGCTGGTCATGGCTCCGAATAAAACGCTCGCCGCTCAGCTTGCGAGCGAGCTCAAAGAGTTCTTTCCCAACAACGCTGTGGTCTACTTCGTCTCGTACTACGACTACTATCAGCCCGAGGCGTATGTGCCGCAAAGCGATACATATATCGAGAAAGACTCCTCGATTAACGAAGAGGTTGAGATGCTGCGACATCAGGCGACCGCATCGCTGCTCTCTCGACGCGATGTGATCGTTGTCGCATCGGTCTCGTGTATCTATGGCATTGGCTCTCCTGAGGACTATGCGGGTCTGGCTCCAAACGTCGACAAGAAGGTGCCGCTCGAGCGCGATGACTTTATCCATGCACTTATCGACATTCAATATGATCGCAATGACTATGACCTGGCACGCGGCACGTTCCGCGTGCGCGGCGATGTTGTCGACGTGTATCCGCCTTATGCCGAGCATCCGTTGCGGTTTGAATTTTTTGGCGATGAGGTCGAGCTGATTGCCGAGATCGATGAGGTCACCGGTGAGATGCTTCGTGAGTACGAGGCCATCCCCGTATGGCCGGCATCGCACTACGTGACCGAGAAGCCGAAGGTCAAGGCGGCTCTGAAATCGATCAGCGAAGAGTGCGAGAAGCGCGTGGCGGAGCTCAAGGCGACCGACAAGTTGCTCGAGGCGCAGCGTCTGCAGCAGCGCACCGATTATGATCTTGAGATGCTCGAGACGATGGGCTTTTGCAACGGCATCGAGAACTACTCGCGTCATCTGGACGGTCGCAAACCGGGTGAGCCGCCGTTTACCCTAATCGATTACTTTCCCAAGGATATGCTCTGCATCATCGATGAGAGCCATGTGACGGTGCCGCAGATTCGCGGCATGCACGAAGGTGACCGCTCGCGTAAGGTGACGCTGGTGGAACACGGTTTTCGCCTGCCCTCGGCGCTCGATAACCGCCCGCTTCGTTTCGATGAGTTTGAGGCGAGGATTCCCCAGTTCATCTACGTTTCGGCAACACCGGGCGACTATGAGCTGCGGGTTAGCCAGAACGACGTTGAGCAGATTATTCGTCCGACCGGTCTGCTCGATCCCAAGATCGATGTGCGTCCGGTTCGTGGGCAGATTGACGATCTTGAGGACGAGATTCGCGAGCGCGTTGCCCGCAAGGGGCGCGTGCTGGTGACCACGTTGACCAAGCGCATGGCCGAGGACCTGACCGACCATCTGCTCGACGCGGGCATTAAGGTCAATTACATGCACTCTGATACGGCGACAATGGACCGTGTCGAGATCCTGCGAACGCTGCGCGAGGGCAAGATCGATGTCCTCGTTGGCATCAACCTGCTTCGCGAGGGCTTGGATCTCCCCGAGGTCTCACTGGTGGCAATTCTCGATGCCGATAAGGAAGGCTTCTTGCGCAACCGCCGTTCGCTGATTCAGACGATTGGCCGCGCGGCCCGTAACGCCGATGGCGAAGTCATCATGTATGCGGACGTTGTGACCGATTCGATGAAAGAGGCCATCGAGGAGACGCAGCGCCGTCGCGAGATTCAGATGGCATATAACGAAGAGCATGGCATTGTGCCCAAGACAGTGCGCAAGGCCATCAACGACATCTCAAGTTTTATTGCCGAGGCCGAAAAAACCGTGGGTTCCAAGGGGCGCTCGAAGGGCGACTCTCTTGGTCATGGCGCATTCTATACGCCCGATGAGTCGGGCGAGGGCGGCGTGCCGGAAACGGTGGCGCCCGAGCAGACACTTGCGGAGCAGTTGGAAGAACTGCCGCATGACGAGCTTGTGCGGATTGTCGAAACCATGGAAGAGGATATGCGTAACGCTTCTGCCGCCATGGACTTTGAGGAGGCGGCGCGCCTGCGCGATGCCGTCGTTCAGATTCGGGCGATGCTCGAGGGTGCGTCTGAGGACGAGACGATCGAGCGCTTACGTTCGCAGGCCCGCAAGGGTTCCTCGTTCGCATCGGGCAGAAAACGCCAGGGTGCACGGTTTAAGAAATAGCGAACAGGCCCCGAGTTCCCTGTGGAGCTCGGGGCCTGTGTCTTTTGCGTGCTGGAATTCGTGCGCTAGAGGTCTGCGATCAGGGCTTCGGCGCAACGGATGCCATCGGTAGCGGCGCTCATGATTCCTCCGGCATATCCGGCTCCCTCGCCGCAAGGGTAGAGCCCCGGGGTCGATACAGCGTGGCATTGCCGGTCTCGAGTAACGGTGACCGGAGAGCTCGAGCGTGTCTCAACACCGGTGAGGACGGCATCGGGATGGTCGTAGCCACGCAGTTTTTTGCCGAGCAAGGGAATTCCCAGACGAAGCGACTCGATGATATGTTGCGGCAATGACTCATCGATTGCTGTCCAAGTCACGCCGAGCGGATAGGTGGGCTTTACCTTGCCGCATGTCGTGCTGGCGCGTTCTGCAAGGAAGTCGCCGACGAGCTGTGCCGGTGCGTTCCAGTTGGAGCCGCCAAGGCGATAGGCAGCCCGCTCGCAAATGCGCTGGAGTTCTACGCCTGCAAGAGGATCGTCGCTGGGGAGATCATCGGGCGTGACGTTAACGAGGAGAGCGGCGTTTGCGTTGCGGCCGGCGCGGGCGTTGAGACTGGCGCCGTTGACGCACAGATGGCCGGGCTCTGAAGAGGCGGCGACAACCTGTCCGCCGGGACACATGCAGAATGAGAACACGCTGCGGCCGTTGGGAAGATGGGCAACGAGCTTATAGGGGGCTGCTCCGAGCGCGGGATGACCCGCTGCGGGGCCATATTGCGCCCGATCGATATCACGCTGCGGGTGTTCGATGCGAACGCCCATGGCAAACGTCTTTTGAGCGAGGGCGACATCATGGGTTTTGAGAACCTCGAATACGTCGCGGGCAGAATGACCGCAAGCAAGGATGAGATGCTTTGTGTTGATTGACTCGCATGTCGCGTCGTGGGACGACTGGATGTCGATACCGACAATGGTGCCAGATGTGTCAGTGTGAATGTCAACGAGTTTCGTTCGATAGCGAACGGTTCCTCCGAGCTGTTCAATGCGCTGGGAGATGCTGGTAACGACGGCGGGGAGGATGTCGGAGCCAATATGCGGTTTTGCATCCCATAGAATATCGCGGGGAGCGCCCGCTTCGACGAAGGTCTCGAGGATAAGGCGATGGGCGGGATTTTTTGTCCCCGTATTGAGCTTGCCGTCCGAGAAGGTCCCCGCGCCGCCCAGACCAAACTGGATATTACTCTCGGGGTCGAGGATGCGCTCCTTTAGAAAGAGGTCGATCGCATGCGAGCGGCGAAATGCCGGGTCGCCGCGCTCGATGAGCAAGGGCTTAAGACCTGCTTCGGCGAGCGTAAGCGCAGCGAAAAGGCCGGCGCATCCGGCGCCGACAACGACAGGGCGTTCTTGAGGTGCGTCTGAGACGGGGGAGGGGAATGAAGGCTCATCGTCTTCTATCGCGCGTACACGCGAGCGGTCACGCTCGGCAACGCTGTCGACCGCTTCTCGCTCGAGGTGGGGACTAGTCAGCTCAACACGAAAGCTCAGGATAAAATGGACGTCTCGTTTTTTGCGGGCGTCGATTGACTTGCGGTGGAGCTCGATGGACTTGATCTCGGAGTCCTTGCAACGTAGGACGCGCTTGGCGACTCGCTTGCCAACAATGAGGCAGGCATTTTCATCGCCGGCTTCATCGAGCGACGCGTTGACTTGGGTGATTTCGATCATCGAGGTCTCCTTAGAGGCAAGAAAGAGGCCGTCCGGTATCCCAGACGGCCCGAATGCGTTTTTGATTATAGACTGCGCGGCTACAGGCTGCTTGCAGCGCGAATGCCCGAGAGCCAGGCCCACGCAAGGTTAAAGCCTCCGCAATCGGCATCGATGTCGAGCGCTTCGCCGCAGACGTAAAGCGGGGCGTCGACAGCGCTGCGCGCGCGTAGACTGGGTGTTGAGATGCTCTCGACAGATACGCCACCACGCGTGACCTGCGCCGAGCGCTCCTCGGCTGTTCCCTCGACGAGCAACTTAAAGTGCTTGAGGATCGAGACCAGGTGGATGACATCGTTGGGGCCTGGATGGCACTGCTCGAACGCCGTGCAGACGACGCGGGAGAGTTGCGGGGCGAGCATACCGTCGAGCCAACGGGAATCGCGGGGCGAAAAGCCGCCGAGCAGCTCAACGCGCCGGTTGAGCATATCGAACAGCTCGTCTTTGGAGAGGTCCGGGAAAACGTCGAGCAGGATCGTATCGCCGTGCTGGATACGACGGGAGAGGTTGAAGACAGCGACGCCCGAGATACCGAAGGTTCGAAACAGGACTTCACCGTCTTCGTGCCAGAGCTCATTATGATTGCGGGCGAGCGTCAAGCGGGCGCGGACGCGCAGGCCATCCAACGTCTTGAGTGCCGCCCGATCGCCGACGACCGTTGCCGATACGGGGCAGAGGATGGGGCGCAGCGAAGTGAGGGGGAGGCGAAACGTATCGGCGATACCGGTGGGGTTGCCACCCGTGGCGATAATTACGGCATGTGCCTCCAGGGCCTCGTTCTTGCGAGGGACATCGGCGAGCGCTTTCCGAAGCGAGCGGAGCTCCGATTTTCGGTCGTCGTGCTTTTTTGCCTTGAGTGCCCGCGCTGGACGGTCTATTTGGAGTGTCCAGTCTTCGGAAGCTTTGTGCGCCGAGGCAACGTTGGCTCCGCAGATTAAGGTGATACCTAGGCGGTCGCAAACGTTGAGAAGCGCGTCGCGCACCGATTCCGCGCGAAGGGAGCGCGGGTACAGCCGGCCTTCCTCGGAGGTTGTCATGATGCCCAGCGAGGAGAAGAAACCCATAAGCTCTTGTTCGGGGTGGGGGCCCATGACGGATTCGACGAATGCGGGGTGGTTGTACCGCTGGAAATCAATTGATTCGTTGGAAAGGTTGCAGCGGCCGTTGCCGGTCGCAAGGAGTTTAAGGCCGCAGGCAACATCGCGCTCAACGATGCAGGCGCTTTTGCCTGCGCGTGCAGCCGTAATGGCGGCGGCGAGACCCGAGGCCCCGCCGCCGATTACCAAGACGTCATAGGAGGCGTTTGTGTTCACTTAGGCCTCGGCGGTCTCGTGCGGGGCAATGGCCTCGACGGCAGAGACAGCCTGGGGCAGCATGCCGTCGGGCAGTGCGGTCTCAACCTCTCCCTTATCGCAAGCCTCGGCGAGTGCCGGATTGATGGGAAGCTGCCCTAGGATCTCGAGGTTGTAACGCTCGGCGACCTCGGGGAGCTTGCTCTTGCCAAAGACTTCGATCTTCTTGCCGCAATCGGGGCACTCGATATAGCTCATGTTTTCGACGATTCCCAGAATGGGGACGTTCATCTTCTCGGCCATGTTGACCGCCTTGGCGACGATCATCGAGACCAGATCCTGCGGGCTCGTGACGATGACGATGCCATCGACGGGCAGCGACTGGAAGACCGTGAGGGCGACGTCGCCCGTTCCCGGAGGCATGTCGACCAGCAGGTAGTCGATGGGGCCCCATGAGGTTTCGCTCCAGAACTGTCTGATGGCACCCGCGATAACCGGACCGCGCCAGAGGACGGGGTCGGTTTCGTTTTGGAGCAGCAGGTTAGAGCTCATAACCTTGACGCCGTGCTCGGAGATTTCGGGCAGCATAAGGTTGCCGAGGGCATGGACGTGACGTCCGCTCATGCCGAACATCTTAGGGATAGAGGGGCCGGTAATATCGGCATCGAGGACGCCGACCTTGTGACCGTGGCGGGAAAGCTCCGTGGCGATGGCGCCGGTGACGAATGACTTGCCGACGCCGCCCTTGCCGGAAAGCACGGCGATAACGCGCTTGACCTCGGACAGCGTATTCTCCTCAAATTGCGACGGCGACGTTTGCCCGCCGGCTGCCTGTGCGTGCTCGCAACCCATGTTTGACTCCTTTGTATATGTTGGGGCCGGAGCCCCGCGGTGTGACACGAGCGTCATTGTACCCTCGTTTGCGAGCGGGAGTCATTTGCGATGCATTTGGGCCGAGCGTGCTTGCAATACGATGGGTCCAAGCGAATGGGCGGGCTTACTGAACTTTGCTGGCGAACTCGAGGTATTGCATGCGCTGCAGCTTGTCGATTGTCGAGGCGTATGGGCTGTCTTCAGATTCCAAGTCGTAGCGCAGCCCGTCGGCACCAATATAGCCGGCGACATTGATGGTGGGCACATCTGACCTTGTTGCAAGCAGGGCCTTTTGATAGTCAGAGAGCGGGGCGCCAATCTTATTAAGGGTAATAGCTGCAATCTCGTTTGCCCCGACGGTGTCGTAGACGTTGAGCTCGGTATTGCCGGCGATTTCATAGTTGGCCCAGACGAAATAGGTCGACTGATAGATACGGAAAGCGTGGCTTGCCGTATCTTCCTGAGGGTACAGCTCGTCGTTGAGAGTCGTTGCGGCGCTCGGCTGATGGTCGCCAAAAAAGACAAGAACAACCGGTCTGCCGATATTGCGGAGCTCATTGATAAAGTACTCGAGGTCCCGGTCGGATGCATTGATGCAGGTGAGATAGGTATTGAGCGCGCTATTGGCGCCCTCGCTCGCTCCCTCGACCCAATAGTTTGTCAGCTCTTCGGCGGGAACGGTGCCATAGTCGTAGCCGCCGTGATTTTGCATCGTGACGTCAAAGATGAACTGCGGGGCTTCGTCGGTTCTGAGCAGGTCGAGTATCTTGTCGTAGGTGGCGTAGTCGCATACGCCGGCATGGTAATAGGGCGCACCTTCGAAATCGCCGATTGAAAGAAAGTCTCCAAAACCCAGCTGCTGATAGATTTTATCTCGATGATAGTTGACGGGGTTTTGCGGGTGCATAGCGGTAGTGGTATACCCAAGCTCTTTAAGGTCCTTTGCCAGGCTGTTGACACTATTCATCTGATACAGCTGATAGGGGATTTTGCCTAATCCGACAAAGGCCGTTGTCGCTCCGGTCAAAAATTCGAATTCGGAGTTCGCCGTTCCGCCACCGGTGACCGAAGCGAGCATGGTGCCGCGAACAAGTGTGTCGGGAAGCGAGTTGTAGAATGCGGGACCGGTGTACCCGGCCGCCTGGAGCTGCTCAAAGCACGAAAGGTCGCTAAAACTCTCGTTCATGACGGCAACAATCGTCGGCTTGATTTCATTGAACTGGGCAACGGCCGCCGCGCGCTGCTCGCTCGAGCCATACGTGCTGTCGTAGGCGGCGGCGAACTCCTGCTCGATGCTCTGCGCTTCATCGGGCGTATAGTCTTCGGGCTTTTCAATGGGCAACTCGTTGACCATTTCGGTGAACGAAGTGATAAAACCCTGAGACGCATACGTGGTGATGGGCTGCCAACGGTCAAATCCAAAATCCAGCGACTGCTCCAAGTCGATGTTGGAAAAGCCCAAGAGCCCCACAACGGTCACTAGCAGAAAAGCGCAGAGGTTAGCGGCGGTTGCGGGGAAGACATGGCCGGGCGTACGGAGCTTTCGCGGTCGGATAAGCGAAAGAAGCCCCAGGGAAATCTCCAGCAGAGCGAGTGAGGTTACGATTCCTGCAGTGAAGGTGAACTCATATCCCTCACTTACTTCCATTGCGGTGCCCAATGCCAAAATGTCGCTCGGCAGGATAGCCTCGCCTTTAAACGTTATGACGAAGTGCTCGGCAATGCCAAGGGTGCAACAGACGACGGGCACGAGGGCCATGACGCCTCCATGACGCTGTCCCAGCAAATAAAGGGAGAGCAGAACCGTTGCGAGCAGCCCGACGGAAAACCCGAATGAGTTGGCGGGAATGTGATAGAACGTTTCGTTGCAGGCAATTTCGAGTGAAACGAACGAGAGCGCTGAAACAGCGGCGACGACAAGGATGTCGCGGCAAATACAGGCAACCGTTCCCGTCGCAAGATCGGTTTGGTCGATAAGTCCCGAAACCAAGGGCTCGACAAGAAGTATGACGGCGGCAGCACCGAGCGCCGAATAAGAAAGGACCCATAGGGAACAGTCCTCATTTACGAGCAATTGATTCGTAATCCATGCAGCTACCATGCCGAGCGGGATGAGGAGCATCGCGCACCAAAAGACGCGGGCAATGGGCGGTTTTTCGTTGTGTTTGATTGAAAAATACACGCGCACGACGACGGCGGCCACGATAAGGACGGCGATGAATATGGGCAGATTGGCCATGCCACTCGAAGTGATTTCAAGGGGGATATCTTCGGTCATGGACGTTCCTCTGTTACAGCAAATTAAGTTCAGTTTTAGATTACTCTAACCTTTCCACGGCATTTCGAGAAACAAAGCACCCGATACGCAAAGCAAAAGGTCTGCGAATCTTGTATTACGAACATCTGTGCGCGTTGAGTGCGCTAAACTCATCGACAGTGTGATTTGAGGTTATAGGAGGCAAGGAGCTTCCATGTCTGATTCTTCTATCGTTATTCGCGGCGCGCGCGAGCATAACCTGCGCGATATCGACGTTTCCATTCCGCGTGACCAGCTCGTGGTCATAACTGGTCTTTCCGGATCGGGCAAGAGCTCACTGGCGTTCGATACCATCTATGCCGAGGGCCAGCGCCGTTACGTCGAGAGCCTTTCGAGCTATGCGCGTCAGTTTTTGGGCCAGATGGACAAGCCCGATCTGGACTCGATCGACGGCCTGTCGCCGGCTGTGTCGATCGATCAGAAAACGACGTCCAAAAACCCACGCTCGACGGTGGGCACCGTAACCGAGATTTACGACTATCTGCGTCTGCTGTTTGCTCGCGTGGGAACGCCACACTGTCCTGAGTGCGGTCGTGTCATTGAGCGTCAGACGACCGATCAGGTCGCCGATAAGGTGCTGGCGGCGGGGGAGGGCCGTCGCGCGTTTGTGTTGGCGCCGGTGGTTCGTGGACGCAAGGGCGAATATGCCAAGCTGTTTGAGGACCTGCGTGCGGAGGGCTTTAGCCGTGTGCGCGTCGACGGCGAGGTGCGCTCGCTTGACGACCCGATCGACCTGGACAAGAAGTTCAAACACGACATTGAGGTCGTGGTCGACCGTATCGTGATTCGAGAGAACTCCCTGGGTCGCATTGCCGAGTCCGTTGAGCAGGCGACGGCACTGGCGCACGGTAACGTGAACGTGTACATGCTGCCCGAGCGCGACGCTCCCGAGGGAACCGAGGGCGAGCTGCTGGAGTATTCGCTGGCACTGGCGTGCCCGGAGCACGGGCATTCCATCGACGACCTGCAGCCGCGCGATTTCTCGTTCAACGCGCCCTATGGTGCATGTCCCGAGTGCGATGGCCTGGGCTTTAAAAAGACAGTCGATGCCGAGGCGCTGATTGAAGACCCCTCAAAGTCGATTGCCGACGGAGTCTTTGGCAGCCTGTTCGGCAATTCCAACTATTATCCGCAGATTTTTGCCGCGGTCTGCAAACACTTTAAGGTGAGTGCCGATACGCCATGGGGGGACCTGCCCCCGCGGGTGCGTCGTGCGTTTTTGGATGGCATGGGCGACACGAAGATTTCGGTCGACTACCAAAAGCTCGACGGACGTCGCAGCCAGTGGGACACCAAGTTCTCGGGTGTGCGCAATATCCTGTACGAGCGTTATACCGAGACAACCAACGAGAACACCAAGGCGCGCTTGGAGAAGTATATTCGCGAGGAGCCGTGCTCGAGTTGCCATGGTGCTCCTGTCT
>CABSMX010000067.1 GCA_902478945.1 uncultured Collinsella sp. | reverse complement strand
TGTATAAGAGACAGACAGGGGCCTGGGCTGAAAAAATTTTAGTTGGAAGTCGGTCGGAGGCGGGCGGGCATTACGTTTGTCGCGAGTTCCGCATGCAAAGAAGGCCACTTAATGTGGCCTTCGTCTTGCATAGGACTGTAGAGCAGCAAACGTAATGCCAGCCCGCCTCCGACCGACGGTCGAGTGAGATTACTTTGCGGCGCCGGGGATGCCGTGGGAGGTTTTGGCGGTTTTGGCTCCGTTTACGATGGCGGTCTGTAGGGCCCTTACGGCGAGCATGCCCAGCAGGTCTAGGGGAACGGCGGCGCTAGCCTGGGCGCCCAACTTGCCGCTGGCGAGGGTGTAGATGGTGTCGCCGTCGTTGGTGGTGTGCGTGGGGCGGATGGCGTGCGCATAGGCGTCTGCGGCCATTTGGGACACCTTGGTGGCCTGGGCCTTAGTGAGCTCCACATTGGTGACGATGCAGCTGATGGTGGTGTTGGTGCGGTCGAGCGGCATCTGCATAGATCCGGCGGCGGCAAAGGCGGCGAGCTCCATGTCGACGATCTGGTCGCTATCGGCCGCGGCGCGCATGCCCGCCACCCACTCGCCGGTGAAGGGGTCGACGACGTTGCCGCAGGCGTTGACCGAGACCACGGCGCCCACCTTGACGGGGCCGAGTGCCACGGCAGCAGCTCCGAGGCCGGCCTTCATGCAGGTGGCAGGTCCCATGAGTTTGCCTACGGTGGCGCCGGTGCCGGCACCCACATTGCCCTGCTCGAGCGAGGCAGGGGTGTGGTCGAGCGCCTCGCGCACGGCGGCGATACCGGCCTCAATGTCGGGGCGCACGGTGGGGTTGCCAAAGGCGAGGTCGAAGATGCAGCTGGAGCACACGATAGGCACCTGCGTGGGACCGACGGGCAAGCCGATGCCGCGGCTCTCAAGCTCGCGGGCGACGCCGCTTGCGGCTTCGAGGCCAAAGGCCGATCCGCCCGAAAGGCAGACGGCGTGGACCTTATCGACGGTGTTTTCGGGGCGCAGCAGGTCGGTCTCGCGCGAAGCGGGAGCGCCACCGCGTACGTCAACGCCACCGGTGGCACCCTCGGGCGCCACGATTACGGTGCAGCCGGTGCCAGCCTCCTCGTCCGTATAGTTGCCAAAGCAAAAGCCATCGACGTTGCAAACATCGATGGCTTCGAGCAGTGTGTCCATATTTTCTCCTATCGGTTTTCCGCCGGGCCTTATGCCCGGTCGGGATCCGTACGGTACGGCAAAATTGTAGGCGCTGGGGGATACCCAGCGCCAGATGCAATTACGAGAGTTTTTGAATCGCGCGTGCGACGCGAGCGATGGGCAAGCCCACCACGTTGTAGAAGTCACCCGAAATGTCGTGCACGAGCATGCGGCCGCCTGTGCCCTGGATGCCGTAGGCTCCGGCCTTGTCCATGGGCTCGCCGGAGGCGACATAGCGCTCGATCTGCTCCTCGGTAAGCTCATAGAACGTCACGTCGGTCACATCGACAAACGACAGGCTCTCGGCGGCATGCGGAGCTGTAGCGTCGCCGGCTTTAACGATGCAGACGCCGGTCGCCACCTGGTGCGTGCGGCCCGAAAGCTCGCGGAGCATGGTGCGCGCCTCGTCTTCGTTTGCCGGCTTACCCAAAATCATGCCATCGAAGGTGACGATGGTATCGGCCGCGACGGCCAGCTCATTGGGTTCGGCATGCTCGGCGGCGACGGCAGCGGCTTTGGCACGCGCCAAGCGCTCGACGAGCGTAAGCGGAGCTTCGCCATCAAAGGGCGTTTCGTCGATATCCGCGGGAATCACGCGAATGTTGTAGCCCGCCTCGCGCATCAGCTCTATGCGGCGCGGCGATTGCGAAGCCAAAATCATAGTTGGATGCCCTCGGCGACCTTCTCGACGGCCTTGTCGCCGGCGAGCGTGCGCAGCAGCTCCAAGGCAAAGGGGAGTGACTGTGCCATGCCGCTAGCAGTGATGATATTGCCGTCTTGCGCGACCTTCTCGCCGGTATAGGTGCCCTCGGGGAAGCTCTTCTCAAAGCCGGGGAAGCACGTGGCGCGGCGTCCCTCGAGCAGGCCAAGCTCGCCCAGGATAAACGGGGCGGCGCAGATGGCGGCAACGTGCTTGGTCGCGGCGAACTCGCAGACTACGTCGCAGACGCGCTGGTCGGCGCGCAGGTTGGTGGCACCGGGCAGGCCGCCGGGCAGCACGACGCAGTCGTACTCGTCAAAGTTGATTTCGTCAAAGAGCGCATCGCAGGTTACGGGAATCTGCAGCGAGCTCACGACCTCGCGCGTGGGCATGATCGAGACGAGCGTGGCGCGCACGCCGCCGCGACGCATGACGTCGACCATGGTCAGGCATTCAATCGTTTCAAAGCCATCGGCGGCGAGAACGGCAACGCTGGGCATGAGAGTTCCTTTCGTAAGGCGGCATACAATTAGCCGTCTTATACCCCGAAGACATACGCTTGCCACGCTCGATTTCCCAATGTTTAAAAAGGGACGGGGCTTAAATAATCATTCGGTACAAATTGATTATTAAACCCCGTCCCAGAAAAATCATCGGGCGTGGTCTTGGGCAAACAGTCTAGTTGCGCTTGAGGTGGACGACGGTTTCGCAGTGGAAGGTTTGCGGGAACAGGTCAACCGGCGTGATCTTGACGGGGGAGAAGGTGCCTTCCTCGACAAAGCGTTTGAGATCGCGCGCCAGGGTGGCCGGGTCGCAGCTCACATAGGCGACATCGCGCGCACTCGTGCTGGCGATGAGGTCGATGGCCTCGGGCGCCAGACCTGCACGCGGCGGGTCGACCACCAGGACATCGGCATCCTGGTCGGGGAACTCGCGCACGGCATCGCCGCCGATGACGTCGACGTTGTCGAGCTTGTTGATCTCGAGGTTACGGCGCAGGTCGCGCACGGCCGGACCGTAGGCCTCGACGGCGGCAACAAAGTCGCAGCGGCGGGCGAGCGACAGGGTAAAGGTGCCGGCGCCGCAGTACAGGTCCACGGCAAGCTCGTCTTCCTGCGGATCGAGTGCGTCCATAACGAGCTCGATCAAAATCTCGGCACCCTTGGTGTTGACCTGGAAAAACGATGGGGCGGACAAGCGCATCTGGCCGTCAGCGATGTTCTCGGTCCACGAGCCCTCACCGGCGAGCATCTCCACCTTGGAAACGCGGCGGGCCTTCTTCTCGCCCTTGCTCATGACGCGCACCACGCTCGTGGGGTGTGCGGCGTCTGCCAGCACGCGCGATACCTGTGAGCGCGGGAAGGAGCCTGTGGGCGTCCAAAGCGCGACCTCGAGTGCCTTGGTGCGACGCGAAGCGCGAATGCCCACGCGCTCCAGACCCAGGTCGTGGCTGCCGCTCAGATAGTTGAGCGCGCCGACGACCGATTTGAGTGCCTTGGGAAAACGCTTATCGAACAGCGGGCATGCATCGACAGTCACGATCTTACTGGGATCGACGCCGTGCATGCCAAGGCGCACACGTCCGTTAACGAGGGCGGGCTCCAACTCAATTTTATTGCGGTAGCCCCAGTCGTCCTTGGTGTGGCGGATGGGCTGTACCAACTCATCGACCTGCTCGGGGGTGAACTTGCCAATGCGCTCGAGCGTGGAGCGCAGGTTTTGCTCTTTGGCGGCAAGCTGAGCGGTGCGCGAGAGATTGCCCCACGAACAACCGCCGCAGATGCCCACGAAGGGGCAGGGCGGCTGAATGCGATCGGGGCTTGGCTCCAGAATCTCGGTCGTGCGGGCGCGCATAAACGACTTGCCGTCCTGCACGATCTCGGCTTCGACGGTGTCGCCCGCCACGGCGCCTTGCACAAATGTGGCCTTGCCGTTGTCGGCATGTGCCAGACCGTCGGCGCCGTAGGTCATCGATTCTATGGTGAGCTTCATATTCCTGCCTGTCATTCGCGGATTTGTCCGCAACCATGGTAGCAGGGAAAAGCGCCCCGTATCTGGGGCATTCCTCAAATACGGGGCGCTTCTACAAACGTCTATTTCGTCTTGCCGGTAATGAGCGTCTTAAGGCCTAGGCCGATCAGACCCAAGCCCATGCGCACGCGGCCGGGGCGATGGCGCTCGATGGCCTTGGCTTTGCCAGCGGGCTTCTTGTGACGCGCGTTGCTCTCGGGGGTTGTTGTGGGTGCCTGAGGTTGGGCTACGAGAGCAGGCTCGGGCTCGATAACGGTCGCTCGGACCTTCTGGACCTCGGGAGCGGCCGGCTGCGGCTCGGGCTCAGGCTGGGATGCGAGCGCGGGTTCTGCCTCGGTGTCGGCCTCGGCGTTGCGATACGCGCGCTCCAGCAGAGCTTCCTGCGAGTTGAAGGGTTTCTCGTCCTCTTTGCGCTCCACCGGAACCCAGGTGCCGTCACTCGTCAGACTGCGTGCCTTCACGTTGTCGCGCAGCTGCATGCCCATGTACTCGTGCACCAGGGCGCGGCAGGTGGGGTCGAGCACGGGGAAGGCGATCTCCACGCGGTGCTCGGTGTTGCGCGTCATCATGTCTGCCGAGCTCAGGTAGATCATGTCCGAGTCCACGCCAAAGGCATAGACGCGCGCATGCTCCAAAAAACGTCCGACGATGGAGCGCACGTGCACGTTCTCGGTCTTGCCCGGAATACCGGGCTTGAGACACGAGATGCCGCGGATGATCATGTCCACGCGAACACCGGCACACGATGCCTCGGCGATCTTATCGATAACCTCGCGGTCGGTCAGCGAGTTGAGCTTAAAGAACACGCGGGCGGGCTCGCCGACAAGGGCGCGCTGAATCTCGCGGTCCAGGCCGCGCATGATGAGCGGTTTCAGTCCGACGGGCGCCACGCCCAGGAAGCGGTAGTCGCCGCGCAGGTTGCCCAGCGACAGGTTGCGGAAGAACAGGTTGGCGTCCTCGCCGATACCGGGATGGGCGGTCATGAGCATAAAGTCACTGTAGAGCTTGGCCGTCTTCTCGTTAAAGTTGCCGGTGCCCAACAACGTGAGACGGGTGAGCGCCATGCCCTCGCGATAGGTGAGCTGGCAGATCTTGGAGTGGCATTTAAAGCCCTCGGAGCCGTAGATAACGGTGCAGCCGGCCTCTTCCAGACGCTCGGCCCACTCGATGTTGTTCTGCTCGTCAAAGCGTGCGCGGAGCTCCATGAGCACCGTGACCTCTTTGCCGTTTTCGGCAGCATCGATGAGCGACTCGCACAGGCGGCTTTGTTTGGCCACGCGGTAGAGCGTGATGCGCAGCGAGATGCACTCGGGGTCGTAGGCTGCTTCGTGCACCAGGTCCAGGAACGGATTCATGGCCTCGTAGGGATAAAAGAGCAGCTTGTCGCCCTGCAGCACTTGCTCGCGAATGGAGCGGGACATATCGATGGCGGGGTTGGGCTGCGGCTTAAACGGCGTAAAGAGCAGCTCGTTGCGTAGATGCTCGGGAATCTTGCCCTCAATGCCAAAGACGTAGCTCAGGTCAAGGGGGATATCGCAGGTAAAGACCGAGCGGCGAGAAAGCTCGAGCGCCTTGCGGATGGTCTTGAGCGTTGGCTTTTCGAGGGAGCCCGATACGGCGAGCACCACCGGCTGCAGGCGCAAGCGCTTCTTGAGGATGCGCTTCATGTGCTGGCGGTAATCCTCTTCCTCCTCGACGCCCTCGCCGTCCGGGTCGATATCGGCATTACGGGTGACGCGGATCAGCGCGCGATCGAGCGGCTTATAGGAGCCAAAGCAGCTATCCAGGCAGGCGAGGATGACGTCCTCGAGCAAGATGTAGGAGTAGGTGCCGGTGGGCGAGGGGATCTCGACCACGCGGTTCATCGAGGCGGGAATCTCGATAAGGCCCAGCAGGCTCTCCTCGTCGGTGACGCCGTCCAGGCCACAAGCCAGATAGAGTGCGCCGTTGCGCAGGTTGGGGAAGGGGTGGCGCGGGTCAATGACCAACGGCGAGATGACCGGCGACACGTAGGCTTGGAAGTAGCGGGTTACGAAGGTGCGCTCCTCGGGCGTAAGCGAATCGATGCGGGCGCGGTGAACGCCCAGAGCGTCGAGCTTGCCCTCGATGCTCTTAAAGATGGACTCCCAACGGGTAAGGAGCCCGGGCAGCTCTTCCATGACGGCATCGACCTGTTCGGAGGCGGTCATATTGCTCTTGTTGTCGACAGGCTGTTTTTTGAGCTCCGCCAGATCGGACAGGCCGCCCACGCGCACCATAAGGAATTCGTCGAGGTTGGACTCGAAAATCGACACGAACTTTAGACGCTCGAACAGCGGAACGGTCTCGTCGAAGGCTTCGTCAAGCACGCGGTTGTCAAAGCGCAGCCAGCTAAGCTCTCGGTTTTGCGTGTACGAGAAGTCGCGCGGCGGCTTGCGCAGCTTGGCGGCCTTTTGCTTCTTTTCGATTTTGCTCGGCATATGCATCTGTCCGTTCAGTCCCCGCAGGGGACGGTAGCCTAACTCTAATTCACTATTGTCTCAATTTAGTCGACCGCTGGCACGGACGTATCGCGTGAACGGTATCTTTACCTACTTCTTACGCTGACAAGTCATAGGACTGGCGCCCTGCTCGTTCGCAAGCGATCCATATCCTCACTCAACTGGTGAGAATGTATGAATAAGAATGATAGCAAGCTGAATATAATCGAATGTAGGTCGAATCGAGGGCAAGCGTCATTTATATGCAGAAAACCGTTTTCACTATGCAATTTTGAATCATGGATAACTTTGAGTGTTCAAGCTTGATTTCCTAGAAAAATAACGTTTACCTAGGAAAATCTGCTTTACGAAACTGAAGTGCATCATGGGGAATCATATGCGATATACCGTTCATCGCACTTTGTTGACCGTTCGGGGGCGAGGTAGCATTACGAATGGAATTTGGATATAACTAGAGCTGTCAGCAAGCAGTGTCCCATATGGAGGGGCGCTGATACATTCGGCCAGTAAGGCCCGAAAGAAAGGTAGGAGGCCATGACGAAAGGTCTGCACGTGCCTTCCGAGATCGGCAAGCTCAGGAAGGTCTGCCTGCACCGTCCCGGCGACGAGCTCCTCAACCTGCCGCCCGACGAGCTCGAGCGACTCCTGTTCGACGACGTCCCGTTCCTGGAGGTCGCGCAGCAGGAGCACGACACCTTCGCCCAGATCCTGAGGGACCAGGGCGTCGAGGTGCTCTACCTCGAGAACCTCGTCGCCGAGGTGTTCGACCAGGTCCCCGGCGCCCGCGCCGAGTTCACCGACCAGTACATCGCCGAGGCCGGCATCCGCGGCCAGCACATGCCGCAGATCGTCCGCGAGAAGCTGGACTCCATCGAGGACAACCTCGAGTTCGTCAAGAAGACCATGGCCGGCATGACCAAGGCCGAGATCGACATGCCCCTCACGGCGTCCACGACCCTCGACTCCCTGGTCAACTCCGAGTCCGAGTCCGACCTGATCATCGACCCGATGCCCAACCTCTACTTCACCCGCGACCCGTTCGCGGTCGTCGGCGAGGGCGTCAACCTCAACCGCATGTACTCGGTCACCCGCAACCGCGAGACCCTGTACGGCAAGTACGTCTTCAAGTACCACCCCGACTACAAGGACGTCTCCCTGTACTTCCGCCGCGACTGCCAGTTCCACACCGAGGGCGGCGACGTGCTGAACATCAACGAGAAGACCCTCGCCGTCGGCATCTCCCAGCGCACCCAGGCCGCCGCTATCGACGTCATGGCCCAGAACATCTTCTGGAACTCCGACTCCAAGGTCGAGCGCATCCTTGCCTTCGACATCCCGGTCTCGCGCGCCTTCATGCACCTCGACACGGTCTTCACCCAGATCGACGTCGATAAGTTCACGATCCACCCCGCCATCATGGGCACCCTGCGCGTCTACGAGCTGACCGCCGGCAAGAACCCGGGCGACGTGAACATCCGCCTGATCGAGGACACCCTCGAGCACGTCCTGGAGGACGCCACCGGCGTCGACCAGGTCAAGCTGATCCCCTGCGGCGGCGGCGACCCGATCGCGGCCTCCCGCGAGCAGTGGAACGACGGCTCCAACACCCTGTGCGTCGAGCCCGGCAAGATCTGCGTCTACGCCCGCAACACCGTCACCAACGACGTGCTGTACAAGGAGGGCCTGGACCTTCTCGTCGTGCCCTCCGCCGAGCTCTCCCGCGGCCGCGGCGGCCCGCGCTGCATGAGCATGCCCTTCTGGCGCGAGGACCTCTAAGGTTTTCATAGACCGTACGGGTCTTAATACAAACATCTAGCTGCCATTAGATGTCTCCCAATGGGGCGGTGCGGGTTTTTCGCACCGTCCCATTCTTGTCTAATGACGCTAAATTAACATCAGAAAAGTGGGCCATATGTCTAGGGGCAGTCACGTTGATACCCCAACGGTGTCGGCTTCTTTGCCTTTTGGGCATCATCTCGATTCCCATGACCTTTTCCGGCATCATTCCCGTATTCTAGCGATTGGAGCCTAGCCATGGATATCAAGACGATTGGCGTTGAGGAGTGGCTTAACGTTTGGGAGAAGAGCGCTACGTGGGACATTGCCCAGTCGACGATTTCGTCGCTGACCATGGGCGAGCTTCGTGCGCTTGACGAGCGGGACGGCGCCACGTTCTACGAGCGCCTTGATCGCGAGAAGATGAACTACGGCTGGATCGAGGGTTCGCCGGAGTTTAAGGTCGAGGTCGCCAAGCTGTATCGTCGCGAGGTCAATCCCGATCACATTCTGCAGACCAATGGCTGCACGGGTGCCAACCTCAACGCCATCATGGCCGTTGTCGAGCCCGGCGATCACGTGATTGCCGAGTGGCCTACCTATGCGCCGCTCTATGAGATTCCGCGTACGCTCGGTGCCGAGGTCGAGTATTGGGAGCTTCGCGAGGGGCTCGGATGGAAACCCGATATCGAACAGCTCAAGCGCCTCGTTCGTCCCAACACGAAGCTCATCTGCATCAATAACGCATCGAACCCCATCGGTACGGTGCTCGATGCCGATGCGCTCGGTCAGATTGCCGAGATTGCCCGTTCGGTTGGCGCCTACGTGCTGTGCGACGAGGTGTATCTGCCGCTCGAGAACACCGAGTCCTTTATGTCGATGGCCGACGTGTACGAGAGGGCCATTGTCACCAACTCGGTGTCCAAGACCTATTCGACGCCCGCGGCCCGCGTGGGCTGGGTCGTGGCCGACGAAGAGGTGTCCAACCGCATCCGTACCTATCGCGATTACACCATGATCTGCGGCGGCGTGTTCAACGATGCCCTGGCGACCTATGTGCTTGAGCACAAGGACAAGATCCTCGAGCGCAATCGCAAGATCGTGTTTGGTAACCGCGATATCGCACAGGCTTGGATCGATACGCAGCATCGTGTTTCCTGGACGGCCCCGCAGGGCGTGTCCACCTCGTTTATCCAGCTGGATATTCCCAAGGATGACGAGGAGTTCTGCAAGCGCCTGCTGGCCGATAGGGGAGTGCTGTTGGTCCCCGGTAGCCGTTTTGAGCTTCCCTGCGGAGCGCGCCTGGGCTACTGCGCGAGCGAAGATGTTCTTCGCGAGGGCCTGAGGCTTCTGGGCGAGGCGCTGGCCGAGTTCGATCGCTAGTTCCTTGAGGTTCTCGAAGGCCTAAACCTTACTGGACCCTAGGTGTACCGAATGCAGACCCGCTCCCTTTTTGGGGAACGGGTCTGTTTGTCTTTGCCGCCGAAAAAGACAAGTTGTTACAAATGGAGACGCAAGATCGATCGGGTATTCGACGGGCCTTATACTGAGCTTCCGGTAAACGGTATCCAACGTCTGGTAAACGGTAATCTGTTTGCCAAAAATGAATAGGACGAACTTTATTCTGAATAAAAATCAAAATGGTTGAGACACAGCGAGAATTGCGAATTATATTCATATCGTTGCGTGAAATATGCAATTTGGGGGTGGTTTAACAAAGGTTAGTTTCAATTGATCTTGCGGTTAAAAAGCGTTTAAGCACGTAAATCCACTTTATTTAATCAAAGTATGCCATGCGTGAAGTATATGTGTATGCCGTTCACCCCTCATATAAAACCGTTCGGGGGCGAGGTGGAAGTATGGATTGATTTTGGATATAAATATGTCGTCAGCAATAACGCCTCACACGGAGGGGCGCTAACGAATCGGCCCTGACAGGGGCCCGAAAGAAAGGTAGGAGGCCATGACGAAAGGTCTGCACGTGCCTTCCGAGATCGGCAAGCTCAGGAAGGTCTGCCTGCACCGTCCCGGCGACGAGCTCCTCAACCTGCCGCCCGACGAGCTCGAGCGACTCCTGTTCGACGACGTCCCGTTCCTGGAGGTCGCGCAGCAGGAGCACGACACCTTCGCCCAGATCCTGAGGGACCAGGGCGTCGAGGTGCTCTACCTCGAGAACCTCGTCGCCGAGGTGTTCGACCAGGTCCCCGGCGCCCGCGCCGAGTTCACCGACCAGTACATCGCCGAGGCCGGCATCCGCGGCCAGCACATGCCGCAGATCGTCCGCGAGAAGCTGGACTCCATCGAGGACAACCTCGAGTTCGTCAAGAAGACCATGGCCGGCATGACCAAGGCCGAGATCGACATGCCCCTCACGGCGTCCACGACCCTCGACTCCCTGGTCAACTCCGAGTCCGAGTCCGACCTGATCATCGACCCGATGCCCAACCTCTACTTCACCCGCGACCCGTTCGCGGTCGTCGGCGAGGGCGTCAACCTCAACCGCATGTACTCGGTCACCCGCAACCGCGAGACCCTGTACGGCAAGTACGTCTTCAAGTACCACCCCGACTACAAGGACGTCTCCCTGTACTTCCGCCGCGACTGCCAGTTCCACACCGAGGGCGGCGACGTGCTGAACATCAACGAGAAGACCCTCGCCGTCGGCATCTCCCAGCGCACCCAGGCCGCCGCTATCGACGTCATGGCCCAGAACATCTTCTGGAACTCCGACTCCAAGGTCGAGCGCATCCTTGCCTTCGACATCCCGGTCTCGCGCGCCTTCATGCACCTCGACACGGTCTTCACCCAGATCGACGTCGATAAGTTCACGATCCACCCCGCCATCATGGGCACCCTGCGCGTCTACGAGCTGACCGCCGGCAAGAACCCGGGCGACGTGAACATCCGCCTGATCGAGGACACCCTCGAGCACGTCCTGGAGGACGCCACCGGCGTCGACCAGGTCAAGCTGATCCCCTGCGGCGGCGGCGACCCGATCGCGGCCTCCCGCGAGCAGTGGAACGACGGCTCCAACACCCTGTGCGTCGAGCCCGGCAAGATCTGCGTCTACGCCCGCAACACCGTCACCAACGACGTGCTGTACAAGGAGGGCCTGGACCTTCTCGTCGTGCCCTCCGCCGAGCTCTCCCGCGGCCGCGGCGGCCCGCGCTGCATGAGCATGCCCTTCTGGCGCGAGGACCTCTAAG
>CABSMX010000066.1 GCA_902478945.1 uncultured Collinsella sp. | reverse complement strand
TGCAGCGTAGTCTCGTGGGCTCGGAGATGTGTATAAGAGACAGGTCATAGACCTTGCACTCGCCCTTGGATCCGGTAAACGTGGAGCCCTGAGCCTTATCGCCCGCGGCCACGACGTAGTAACCATCGGAATCGCGCCAAAAGCCCTCGGAATCCTGGGTCCACTCGCCCGTGCGGTGGTGATACAACACGTTGCTGCTGTAATAGGTCTCACGACGACCGTTATAGTTATTGACGCCGCTCGAGCGCGTCAGGCCCGAGCCGTTCGCGTAATACGCAGCAGACGCGTAAGACGAGCCGGAGCCGGCGTTGTAATACGAAGCCTGAACGGCCTCAGCGGCCTCGGCTTCGGCAGCCGCAGCCTCGAGCGCCTCGCGCTTAGCATCCTCGAGCGCGGAGCGAAGCTCGTCGAGCTCGGCCGACTTCGCGTCGACCTCCTCCATCGTCAAAAGACTGCCCGCACCATCGATACAACCTTGCAGTACAGCGCGCTCGTCATCGGTGGCATAGTCGCCGTACATGTTCATGATGATCTGGGCGCGGACCTCCAGGGAATCGCGCTTGGCCCCCATAGAGGCGTTCCACTCCTGCATGGAGCCAAAGCCGTCGCCGCGATAGTCGACGGGCTGCATCAGCGTCGCCTCGGACGGCGTGGATCCGACCGTATCGGATAGTGTTGCCGCGTGGGCATCAGTTGCGCCGGCGCCCGTCAAAAGTGCCACGGTCAGAGCGGCGGAAAGGGCGGCGGCTTTCGGTTTTCGTGAATCAATCCTCATGTAGCTGGAAACCTCCGTAGTGCGTTTTTGCTGCGTTTGAGCTGCGTGTGATTCGATCGCGCTGCATAGTACCCCGAGCAAATCGCGACCTGCGGTTTTTCTCAAAAGGCGCACGTCATTTGCGTAAAACTCACATCCTCTCAACAGGAGTTTTCCACATCTCGATTGCATAAAGCGTGCCAAAAACCCTGTTTTTGCACCCTCTCTATGCAAAAAAGGCGCCTGTGCGACCATTGTTCGCACAGGCGCCTTGAGCAGGCATTTTATGCAGTTATACCTATCGAGTCGCAAGGGGTCCTTGCACAAGTCGCCTTACTCGTCCAGTGCGGCAAAGGCCTGCTTCAGATCCCAAATGATGTCCTCGGCGTTCTCGGTACCGATGGAAAGACGGATCGTGGAGGGCGTGATGTCCTGCTCGGCGAGCTCCTCGGCAGAGAGCTGGGAGTGCGTGGTGGTAGCCGGGTGCACGACGAGCGACTTGACGTCGGCCACGTTGGCGAGCAGCGAGAACACCTGCAGATGATCGATGAACTTCCAAGCTGCCTCCTGGCCACCCTTAATCTCAAAGGTAAAGATCGAGGCACCGCCGTTGGGGAAGTACTTCTGGTACAGCTCATGGTCGGGATGCTCGGGCAGGCTCGGGTGGTTCACCTTGGCGACGTGGCTGTCACCGGTCAGGAACTCAACGACCTTCTTGGTGTTCTCGACATGACGGTCAACGCGCAGCGACAGAGTCTCGGTGCCCTGGAGCAGGACCCAGGCGTTGAACGGGCTGATGCAGGCACCCTCGTCACGCAGCAGGATAGCGCGGACATAGGTTGCAAAGGCGGCGGGACCGGCAGCCTCGGCAAACGAAACACCGTGGTAGGAGGGGTTGGGCTCAGCGATCTGGGCGTACTTGCCACTCGCCTTCCAATCGAAGTTACCGCCGTCGACGATCACACCGCCCAGCGAGGTGCCGTGGCCGCCGATAAACTTGGTTGCGGAGTGGACGACGATGTTGGCACCATGCTCCAGCGGACGGAACAGATACGGGGTGCCGAAGGTGTTGTCGACGACAACCGGCAGGCCATGCTTCTTGGCGATCTCGGAGATGGCGTCGATGTTGGGGATGTCGGAGTTGGGGTTACCGAGCGTCTCGAGATAGATGACCGTGGTGTTGTCCTTGATGGCGCCCTCGACCTCGTCCAGGTTATGGGCATCGACGAAGGTGGTCTCGACACCAAACTGGGAGAGCGTGTGCTCCAGCAGGTTGTAGGAACCGCCGTAGATGGTCTTCTGGGCGACCACGTGGTCACCGGCCTGGGCGAGGGCCTGCAGGGTATAGGTGATGGCGGCGGCGCCAGAGGCGACGGCGAGGCCAGCAACGCCGCCCTCGAGCGCAGCGATACGGTCCTCGAAGACGCCCTGGGTGGAGTTGGTCAGACGGCCGTAGATGTTACCGGCGTCGGCAAGACCAAAGCGGTCGGCGGCGTGCTGGGAGTTGCGGAACACATAGCTCGTGGTTTGATAGATAGGCACAGCACGGGAGTCGGATGCAGGATCGGCGCTCTCCTGGCCAACGTGCAGCTGCAGGGTATCGAAACCAAAGGTGTGCTCGGGGTTGTTGATAAACTGGCTCATGATGATCTCCTTGATCGAAGAAAGTAATAAGAGTAAGAGAAGTAAGTCGCTGTCTCCTGATCACGCCGACGGGCGCAAACAGGAGCCCGGCATTCGTCTTGGTAAGCAATTCATATGCGGGCCTCCTTTCGCATCCCGGTTCCTTGGTCGGCTTAATTACCTACCGCCTTTGTGTGTTTTGAATAGTACGAGCATTGTTTTGCTCGGTCAATCACTTAAAAGCGCTAACTTGTTATCGGTTTTTTAGATAGCTATCGAAAGGATGGGCGCCGATGACCCTCCAGCAACTTCGTTTTTTGATCGCCGTGGCAGAGTCCGGATCGATCAACGCCGCAGCCCAGCGCCTTTATACGGCACAGTCCAACATCTCAAACGCTGTCAAAAGCCTGGAACAGGAGCTCCATCTGGAGATCTTTACGCGCTCCAGCCGCGGCGTCACGCTCACCAACGACGGCACCGAGCTATTGGGCTATGCGCGCCAGGTCGTAGAGCAGGCCGACATGCTCGAGGCACGCTACGAGGACGGCGGCACACCCCAGGCGCGCCTTGCCGTCTCGGCCCAGCACTACGCCTTTTCGGTCAAGGCCTTTGTCAACGTCGTCGAGCGCTGCCGCGACAGTAAGTTTGAGTTCATCATGCGCGAGACCACCACCTCGCAGATCATCGACGACGTCCGCGCATTTCGCAGCGATATCGGCATTCTGTACCTGGATGACTTTAACGCCCGCGTTCTGCAGAAGGCCTTCGCCGATGCCCGCGCAAGCTTCCATCCCCTCTTCGACGCGACGGTCCACGTCTTCGTTAGCGAACGCCACCCGCTCGCACGCCGCCCTCAGCTGTCCCTTGCCGACCTCACGCCCTATACGCGCTACAGCTTTGAGCAGGGAACCTCAAACTCCTTCTATTACGCCGAGGAACCTTTTAGCTATATCCCTTGCGACCGCAACATACGAATCTCGGACCGCGGAACACTTACTAACTTACTTATCACGTCGAACGGTTACACCCTGTCGACCGGTGTCCTTTCCAATGAAATGCAGTGGGGTATGGCATCGATCCCGTTAGCAGACGCCCCAACGATGCACGTAGGATATATCATGCACGACGAGCGCAAGCCCTCTCCTCTCTTGCGGCAATACCTCGACGAGCTCAACCGCATCATCCATGCCAACTAACTGTCGGAAGACGGGATAGAAATCGTAAATTGCTAGCCCCCGGCAGGCATGGCGCTACAATGGTCACTCACACGAAGCGTACCCAACGAAAGGAACCATGTGAAGGTCATCATCTATACCGACGGCTCGGCCCGATCAAATCCGGGACGCGGCGGCTACGGCGCCGTGCTCAAGTACACCAACCCCGCCGGCAAGACCTTCACCTCCGAGCTTTCGCGTGGCTACGCCAAGACCACTAACAACCGCATGGAGCTCATGGCGGTCATCGTGGCGCTCGAGGCACTTAACCGCCCCTGCGAGGTCGAGGTCCATTCCGATTCGCAATACGTCGTCAACGCCTTCAACAAACACTGGATCGACGGCTGGAAAAAGCGCGGGTGGAAAACTGCCAACAAGCAGCCCGTCAAGAACCGCGACCTGTGGGAGCGCCTGCTTGCCGCAAAGAGCAAGCATAAGGTGGAGTTCATCTGGGTTAAGGGGCATGCCGGCCACGAGCTCAATGAGCGCTGCGACGAGCTCGCCACCACCGCGGCCGACGGAGCCAACCTCGATATCGACACCGGCTTTAGCGAGAGCGACCTGTAACGGCGTTTTCGCACGCTTTTATGTCCTCCCGCGCTACACTCGTCCTGTAGGCCAAACAACGCAAGGGGGACACATGCTGCGCATCGCAACCATCGGCACATCCATGATCACCGACGACTTTATCCAAGTCGTCAATGCCAACGACCAGGCTACATTCGTAGGCACGCTCTCGCGCGACGCAGATCGTGGCGCCGCCTTTACCGCCGAACACGGCGGCGAACGCAACTTCACCGCACTTGACGAGCTTGCGTCCGCCGACGACGTCGACGCCGTCTACATCGGCAGCCCCAACGCGCTCCATCACGAGCAGGCGCTCGCCTGCATCGCCGGTGGCAAGCACGTCATCGTCGAGAAGCCCTTCTGCGCCACCGAAGCGCAGGCACTGGAAGTCTTCCGCGCTGCCGAGGCAGCAGGCGTCGTGGCCCTCGAGGCCATGCGCCCGCTTCACGACCCCGCCTTCCACGCCATTGAGGACGCTCTGGGCGAGATTGCGCCCATTCGCCGCGCCTCACTGCGCTTTGGCAAGTATTCCTCACGCTACAACGAAATCCTCGCTGGACGCGCCACCAATATCTTCGACTGCAATATGGCATCGGGTTCCCTCATGGACATTGGCGTCTACGCCGTCGAGCCCATGGTCGAGATTTTCGGCATGCCCTCTGGTCTCACCAGCATGACCACGCTGCTCGACCCCTCAACGCAAGAGCTCACCCATGGCCCCATCGACGGTTGCGGTTCCATTCTCGCCAGCTATGGCGGTGGCCGTATCTCCGTCGAGCTCGCGCACTCCAAAATTACGAATGACCTGCTGCCCTCGCAGATCGAAGGCGAGCGTGGCACTATCCAGATCGACCATCTGTCCACGCCCCGCAACGTCCGCATCGACTATCGCGGCGACGTCGTACGCGGCTCGGCGACCGAGGCACCGCGCGAACAGGACGACAACGGCCGTGCGCTCGATCTGCCCAAATCGAGCAACACTATGGAATACGAACTCATAGACTTTGTCACCGCCATCGGTAACATCGATAACGTTAAGGAAGAGATCTGGGAGACCCCAGCGGGACGCCACGAGCTCGGCCACTACCGCGATGTCACGCTCGTCTCGCTCCGCATCATGGATGCCGTGCGTCAGCAGGCCGGCATTACCTTCCCCGCCGATTCAGTCAAGCAGGCCTAGCGATGGGCCTCTTCGATACGTTCTTCTCCAGCGTCACCGGCAGCAGTCGAGAGCCTCAAAAACCATCAAACATCGAGCTCGAGCTGCGCCGCAGGCTTACTGTGCTCGCAAGCGACGAGGCCACTCAAGACACTCCGCAGCGCTATTTTCTGCGGTGGGAGGGCCAAGTCCAGGGCGTTGGTTTTCGCTTTACCAACACCAACCTCGCGCAGGCACGCGCACTCACCGGCTGGGTGCGTAACATGGAAGACGGCTCCGTCGAGATGGAGATACAGGGGGCTCCGGCAAACATCCTATCTCATCTCGAGGCGCTTCATGCCTCCTACGAGCGCATGGGAACGCGTTTTCGCCTCGCAGACGCCCAGGCCCGAGCCCCACTTACCAATGAAGACGGTTTCAGTCCTCGTTATTAGTATTGTGTGCTAAATACGGTATCATTTACCTACGACCGTTGACAGAAAAGAGGCGAGGCGCATGGCGGTGCAAAGAAGAAACACCAAGCAGCGGAAGCTGGTTCTTGACGCCGTGCGCCAAAGCTATAACCACCCCACCGCCGATGAGATCTACAACGCCGTGCGCGCGCAGGATGACAAAATCAGCCGCGGTACGGTCTACCGCAATCTCAATCTCTTGGCCGACGCCGGGGAGATCCTCTCCATCAAGACACCGGGCGGCAGCCGCTTCGATCGCACCATCGAGCCGCATGCGCATATCATCTGCACCTCGTGCAGCCGCGTCATCGACGTACCGCTCCCCTTCGATGCCCAACTCGACGCCAAGGCGTCCGAGCAAATCGGCTGGAACGTCACCTCGCACTACACCATCTTCGAGGGCCTCTGCCCCAACTGTAGGTAGATTTTGGGACATGCCTACTCAGCAAGTAGACGACGCAGCTCTTCTTCAACCGCGCGCACGTAGCGGACACGGTCATTGACACCGCGCATGCTGGGATTGCAGTCCTCCATCAGATAGGGATGGCCCACCACGTTGAGCATGTCGCGATCGTTTTCGTTATCGCCAAACGCCATCATTTCGTTAGGTGAGATCCCCAGCGCGCAACCATAATCGGCAAGCGCGGACCCTTTGCCCGAATCAAAGCCGATAAAATCGGTCCATTCGGTTCCCGACGTCATCACGTCGACACGGTCGCTAAAGAGGCGCTCGAAATACTCCAGCGCCGCCGGCTGCTCTGTCTCGGGCGTTTGAAACGCAATCTTAATGACATCCTCGTCAATGTCCTCGGGACGGTCGACCACCGCCACATCGCAGTGGACCTCGTAACGCAAATGGTCGACGAACGCATCGTTGCCGCTCATGGTATAGAGGTGCCCCTCACACGAAAGGGTCACGTCGGCATGGGGAAAGGCGACCACGGCATTCGCGATATCCATAGCAAGGCTACGCTCCATGGAACGCTTGACAACGGCATGCCCCTCGCTCATCACCAGGGCTCCGTTTTCGCACACATAGGCGAGCTCATCGGCCACCGGGGCAAACAGATAGCGCAAGCTCGCATATTGACGGCCGCTCGCCGGCATAAACACGATACCGCGACGATGCAGCTCATCGATGAGCTCAAAGGCCTCGGAACGCGGCTCGCGCTCCCCCGGATGCAGCAACGTGCCGTCCAAATCGCAGGCGATCAGCTTGATTTCCTCAAGACCCATATGCTTCCCCCAAAGTCTCTCATCAACAGCAAGACGGACTTTGAATGGCAATCCCTCAAAGCCCGTCTTGCGCATACGCGCGCTTAGCCGCGCGTCTTTTTTACGATCGTAAAGTCTGAAGCCATACTCACAACAACATCCGCCGCGCTCGATGCAAAGCGTCGACTGGCATCGAGCTCGCGTGCGACCACCGAGAGCCGAACGCCCCCAATGCCCCGGAGCATACGACCCAAAACCGGTTGCACCGGCGTATACATGCGCACGGTATGCTCGTCCGAGTCACCCCGGAAGAGCGGCGCATGCATGTTGCCGATCTCCCAGCACGCATGTGCGAGCACAATCGGATCCATGCGGTCGACTTCGACCAAATAGACCTCGGCGCTGCGCAGGCGCACGACAACCGCTACGGGCACCGCGCCCGTGCGGTCAATAGCAAGCACGTCACCGTCGGCAAGACGCTCGCCATCAGTGGCATCCAGCCGGGCATTCACCGTGCGCCCCAGCTCCGTCACGCCCACAAACAGGCGCGCATCAGCCTGGTCCCAATCGAGTAGCAGCTCGTCAACCTCAAAGACGCCACCCAGCTCCCGACGAAGCAGGAGTTCATAGGACGGGTCGTTGAGATTTCCCAAGCGCTCCGTAGCTACCAGGTCCACGGACATCAACTAGTCCTCGACCTCGACGAGCTCGATATCAAAGTTGAGGTCCTTGCCGGCGAGCTCGTGGTTGGCGTCGAGCGTCACGGCCTCGGCCGTCACATCGATGACCACGGCGGGGACGGGCATGCCGCTCGGCGTGGACAGGAAGAGCTTCATGCCCTTCTCGATCTGCTCGATATTGGGAACCTGCTCGGCCGGGAAGGTGATAACCATCTCGGGGTTGCGCTCGCCGTAGGCATCGACAGCAGGAATGTGCACGGTCTTCTTCTCGCCCACCTGCATGTCGACAACAGCGGCGTCGAAGCCCTTGATCATCTGGCCGGCGCCGCAGGTGAACTCCAGCGGCTCGCCGCGATCGTAGGAGCTATCGAACTGCGTGCCGTCGTCGAGCGTGCCGCGATAATGGGTCTTGACCTTCTTGCCCTGGTTGGACATGGTAACCTCCGTGATAAGGGCGGCGCACAACGCGGGCCGCCGTGAACATATGGCGCTAACTATACCCTAGTCATACAATTCAAAGACAGTTTGCAAAGAAACGCTGCAACCGGAGGAACCATGGCATATCCCGTATTTGACCTACACTGCGACACCGCCGACCGCATCGGCTGGGCCACGCTCGATCTCGACCTGCGCTTTACCGCCGGCACCGACGGCTATTTCCCCGGCGACGAAACGCATCCGCAGGATTTCGACCTCATCGAGGGCAACGCCTGCGCCATCTCGCTCGCAAAGATCGGCAACACGCCGTGGGCACAGTGCTTCGCCACGTTTGTCCCCGACGAGATTCCCACCGCCCACGCCGCACGCTTCCAAGCACAGATCATGGCGCACATGAGCGGCCAGGCAATGCTCAACCACGACCGCATGGTCAACGTACGCAGCGCCGCTGACATTCGCCCTGCACTCAAAGACGGCAAGGTCGCCTGCATCCACACCATCGAAAACGCCACGTTCTTTGCCGAGGACCCCGCGCTGATCGAGGCGCTCAAGAGCCTGGGCGTACTCATGTCATCGCTCAGCTGGAACGCGCAGGGACCGCTCGCGAGCGGCCACGACACCCACGCCGGCCTCACCGCCGCCGGCATCGAGGCGCTTACGCAGATGGAACACGCCGGCATGATACTCGACGTCTCCCACCTCAACGATGAGTGCTTTGACGAGGTTGTCGCCCACGCCACGCGCCCCTTCGTCGCCAGCCACTCCAACTCCCGTGCGGTTTGCGGCGTCAAGCGCAACCTCACCGACGACCAGTTCCGTACCATTCGCGACATGGGCGGCATCGCCGGCCTCAACTACTGCAGCGAGTTCCTCTCCAACGAAGCAACCGACGAGACCGCCGCAGATGTCACCTTCGACCAGCTGGCAGCCCATATCGAACACTGGCTCGACCTGGGCGGCGAAGATGTCATCGCGCTCGGCGGCGACTGGGACGGCGCCAAGGTACCCGACTTCCTCTCCGATGCCAGCAAGATGCCCGAGTTCCAGAACATGCTCTCCAAGCACTTTGGCAAGACCGTGATGCAAAAGCTCTGCAGCGACAACGCCCTTGCCTTCTTCGAGCGTTATTAATTTCACATCCCTTGAGCGGGCCGGTATGCCGAGCGATCGACATGCCGGCCCGTCCCCAATCCAAAGGATAACTTTTGACGCAGCAATTTACGATTTTCCTACCCCGACCGGATGGGACGCCCATCCCCGTCGTCGTTACCAAAAAGCGCGTCAAGAACTTCAACCTGCGCGTCACATCGAGCGGTGAGGTCCACGCCAGCGCACCGCTCGACGCCAGCCGCGAGCGTATCGAAGCGTTTGTAAAGCGCAACAACGGCTGGATTATCAGCCGACTTGCCCAGCGCGAGCAACGTCAGGCGACGGCGCGAGAACCGCTCAGTCCCCTCTCGATCATTGCGCTTTGGGGCAAGCCCATCACGGTACAGGACGCACTCGATCACAACTTTGCATCACCCGCACCGCGACCCAAACAGGTCACCTTCGCAAGTTTTATGGGTACCGACGAATCGAACGAAGGCCCACAGGCCAAGCGGCGCGCAATCCTCGACGGCCTAACGTCCGACGAGCTCCAAGTCCATATCGACCAGCTCTATACGTCCGAGGTCACATCGGCGCTACGCGATATTGTGCACGCGTACGAAATCGCAATGGGTGTCGCCGTTTCCCGCGTTTCCGTACGCAGCATGAAAACGCGCTGGGGCTCGTGCACGCCCAAAACCGGCGCCATTCGCATCGCACGAGAACTTGCCGCCTACCCCGTCGAATGCCTCGACATGGTTGTCGCCCACGAGCTCGTCCACTTGCTCGAGCCAAGCCACAATCAGCGGTTCCACGCCCTGCTCGACACGTACTGCCCCAACAATAGAGCTCTGTCGCAGCGACTCAAAAAACCGCCCGCCAACGAGCTTTAGCGTCAGCTAGCGCACGCGCTCGATCTCGACGCCACAGCTTGCCAGGGGAAGACCGACGGGCGCCCAAGGCTTATCGAGCTTAACACGCACGCCAAGCAGCAAGGGATAACGACGTAGCAGCATCTGGGCCACACCCTCGGCTGCAGCCTCGATGAGCTTAAACGTATGCTCGCGCAGATAGCCATCGACATCGTGGCACACCGAGCCGTAATCAATAGAGGCATCCAGGTTATCGTGCTCCCCCGCCGCGCGCAGGTCGGCATAGAGCACCAAGGACACGACAAACTTCTGCCCCAGGGCGTTTTCCTCGGGATACACGCCGTGGTTGGCAAAGACCTCGAGACCATCGATAGTAATGCGGTCGGCATGGCGCAGGTCGTCATAGCTCACATGGGGCACCGCCGTTGCGGCGGAAATCTCGCCCCTGCCACGACGGGCAAGCTCGGCACCCTCGGTCTTGGTTGCATTCTCGGGCAGCTTTTTGTTAGTCATCGCGATCGTCTCCTTCGTTCAGAACCCCGACCGCGCATACCGACTACACGCGAATCGACAGGTTCTTTTTATCATCGCTCCAGTTGCAGGCATTGCGCGCAGGGCATGCAAAGCAGGCGCGCGACGCTTTGTCGGCTGCATAGAGCAGACGCTCAAGCGGCTGGCTGTTCACGCGCCGCTTTCGATGGCCCAGAATGGCCGTCTTAATGGCTGCGGCATCTGCCGGCTCAAACGCCACGTCTTCGGGCATGCCGCCGAGAATCGCATCGGCGACGCGTTCGCTTGCAACATCATGGGATATACCCGATTCATACTGTTCATCTTTGCCGATATCGTGAAGAAGTGCCGTGGCATAGATGACCTCGCGGTCAAATTTGAGCTCTTCCTCGAGATTCTTGATCCACATAATACGGGCGACATCCAGCAGATGGTCGATACCGTGGCGGCAAAAGATGCGCCCCGATTCCAACTGCGCAATGTTTCCCAGATGCCGCCGGAACAGTCCGTTGGCACAGATGTAATCAATGCAAGGCATGGCACCAAAGGGAGTCAGGCCCGAAGCCATAAAGCCGCGACGCGACGTTCCTTCATCGGTCTTCGATGCAAAGTCGTTGACGACTCTCATGGTTAGCGGCCCAGCATCCTAAAGAATCGCTCCTCGAGCGACGGATCGGTCTCAAAGACACCGCGACGAGCAAGCGTTACGGTCTTGGTACCGGGCTTTTGCACGCCGCGCATGGTCATGCACATATGCTCGGCTTCCATCAGCACGATTGCCCCTTGGGGGGCAAGATATTCCATGAGGGCATCGGCAACCTGTGTACACAGCTGCTCCTGCAGCTGCAGACGACGGGCATAGACCTCAACCGTGCGAGCAAGCTTAGACAGACCCGCCACGCGGCCGTTAGGGATATAGCCGATCGCAGCCTTGCCATAAAACGGCAGCAGATGGTGCTCGCACAGCGAGTAAAACGTGATGTCGCGCTCGATAACTAAATCGTTCGAAGCGACGGCAAAAGTTTTGGACAGGTGCTCCTCAGCGCTCTGGTCCATGCCGCCGGCAATCTCGCCATACATGCGGGCGACGCGTGCCGGCGTCTCCAGCAGGCCCTCACGAGTTGGGTCCTCGCCTATGCCCTCAAGCTGT
>CABSMX010000065.1 GCA_902478945.1 uncultured Collinsella sp. | reverse complement strand
AGTCGTCGACAGCGTCAGATGTGTATAAGAGACAGGGGCCTTGGATCGACCAACGGCACGGTGCTCGAATCGGGCGCAGGCGACGGCGATATCGTAATCGAGCCGCCCCGCGACCAACGAGAGCCCGGCAAAGTCTATCCCCCGGTGGAAATCGAAAACAGCGACAGACTTCACTTGGGTCTCTATACAACGTTTCTCGTTATTGTGGACTAGCGCGGGCGGTGATCGAAAGACGGTCATCGCCCGTCTTTCGTCTGCTACCTTCTACGTCGTAAACGACAATACTCAGCGGCATACGTGAGCAGTGCGGCTATTATGGTACTTTACCGATAACCGCACTGTTCACGCACACGTGCGACAACCCATGCCAGACAAAGGAACGCCATGGATACTACCGACAGCGCCTATGGCGACAAACTCATCCGTCTTGACACGTTCGACACCGCCGTGGCGGTCGACCCCAGCGCCGAGGACGACGCCAAACGTCGGTTTATGACGCTTATTCTCCAGACGACCCACCGCGACAACGGCAACATCGGGCACGTGCTGCGCGCGACCAACACGAGCGGCGAGGTCTTTGCCGTCAAGCTACTCAAGGACAACGCCATCCTTTCCGGCCAAGCCCCCGACCGCTCCGCCGAGCAATCGGCCGCGCATCTGGCCAACACCGCCGCGCTGTTCGAGGAGTACCGTCATCTGTGCACCGTCTCACACCTTCGCGGATTTCCGCGTGTCTATGGCTACGGTTCTTGCGAGGACGACCCACTCATCCTCATGGAATGGGTCGAGGGCACCTCGCTCAAGCAGGCGCTGCCCTTGCTTCCGCACGATGTCTCGGGCGGGCTAACCACCCAGATGGTGGCCGCCGTTGGAAACGCCGTGCTTCGCGCACTCCTGATGACCCAGGGGCTCGTGAATCCGGTCGTCCATCGCGACCTGTCGCCCACCAATATCATGTTCCGTACCACCAGCCGAACGCTCGAGCAACAGATTGCCGATTGCTCCTTTGACCCCTGCCTCATCGACATGGGCTCCGCGACCATGGCCCTCGGCGACGACACGATCACCCGACGTGCCGACATCTGGCGCTTTGCCACGCCCGCATACGCCGCGCCCGAGATGCTCACGCAGGATATCGAAGGCATCGCGGCCCTTCGCCGCTCGCCCGCGGTCGACGTCTATGCGCTTTCGAGCATTCTGTACCAGCTCTACAGCGGTCGCAAGCCGTTCGATGTGGAGTCGACGGGCGCCGCGGCAACCGGCTCGTTCTACCTCATAAAGACCAAGACCAAGCCGACACCGCTCGAGCCGCGATGCAGTGACGACGAGAAGCTCGTCCAAATCATCATGAAAGGCATCTCGGTCGAGCAGTGCGATCGTCCCACCGAACAGCAGATGCTCGAGGTGCTCTCGGCATTCCTCACCGATGCCGAATCCGAGGGCCGCGAAGGCGCAGGAGACGAGGCCGCGATTGATATCGATTCTGGCACGCACCTTAAGGTCGACGTCGCCGGCGAGCGCGCACGAGAGATCTTGGAGCAGGCCCGGCACGATGCCATGACCCGCCGCCGCTTTATTATCGGTGGCGTTGTCGCGGCCGTTGCGGGGCTCGGCGTTATCGGGGCGGCAACCCATGGCTTTGGTATCCCCGACTACCTGGACGGCATCCGCGGTTCACTTGACGACTACACCTGGGATCAGCTGCAGGAGATTTCGCTCAAGATTAAGACCGCCGAGACCCGTAGCGAGGCACGCGAGATTGCCAAGCGCTATCATCTGCTCGATGACAACGGGCATATCCCCTATCCATGCACTAAGCGCGTGAAGCTCACCAATGGGCTGCACGTCGGCGCGCAGCTCGTGGGCATCCGCCACGACGAGCTGCTGGACGGGACGGGCAAGGCAGGGTTAACGTTTATGTTCGACGCCGGTATTGCCGAGCGCGATGCTGCGGCCCAACCGCCGAGCGCCGGCTGGGCAGATTGCGAGCTGCGGGAATGGCTCGACGGCGACGGCCTTAAGCTGCTGCCCAACGAGTTGCGCGCACTCATCAAATCTGTCAAAAAGATCTCGAATAACGTTGGCGCCGCCAGAAGCGCATCGTGTCTGAGCGAGCTGCCCGCGACCCTTTGGCTGCCCGCCATGGTCGAGCTGTGCGGAGTGCAGCCGCCCGAGTCATTTGCCGAGGGCTTTCACTACCTGGCCGACATCTATAACGGCGAGGGCAAAGAGTACCAACTCTTCCGCGAGCTCAAGGTAAGTCCGTATACCACGAACGAAACGTTGGTTCGCCAGTGGAAGGGCAAGGACACCTGTTGGTGGGAACGAACGGCGAGTCCTGACACATCGGAGAGCGAAGGCACACTCTATATGAATCGCGTGGGACACGACGGCAACGTCTTTACGTACGCAACGCCTGCGGAAAAGCCAAACAAGCGAACCTGCGTGATCCCCGGATTCTGCATCTAGGGAGCGGGCGCCTTGCCGTGACGGGATCCCGCCCCGTCAATTGTCTCAATCTGTAACAGTTAGAACCCAAAAAACCGGTCTAGATGTTACAGATCGAGATGTTAGTTTTCGGCCGATTTCTATGTCTTGATCTGTAACAGTTAGAGGTCATATTTCCCGCCAGATGTTACAGATTGAGACATTAAGTTTCCTGCCAACTGTTTGTCTTGATCTGTAACAAATACTCGTTAAAACGTGGTCTAGTTGTTACAGATCGAGACGTTAGTTTTCGGCTGAAATGTTTGTCTAAATCTGTAACAGCTATGGTTCAAAAACCGGTCCAGACGTTACAGATTGAGATGATTGGTTGGGACGGTCCATCGGCCAACCAACTATCCTCATCTGTAACGAAATGTCATGCATTTCTTTCTGTACTGGACACCCCCAGGGGGTATGGGTGTATAGTATCGGCAGGTTAACAATTCCAACACCGAACCACGGAAAGGAGAAGCCATGGCTCAAGATAAGTTCGATGTGGGCGGCATGACATGCGCCGCCTGCCAGGCGCACGTAGACCGTGCCGTGAGCAAGCTCGACGGCGTCGAGAACGTAGCGGTCAACCTACTCGCCGGTTCCATGATGGTCGACTACGACCCAGCGCAGGTCTCCCCCGACGATATCTGCACCGCCGTCGACCGCGCGGGTTACTCAGCCTCACCCGTCGATGCGAGCACCGGTGCCGCCGGCTCAAACGGCAGCACGCAAGCCAGGTCCGGCGCCGCCCACATGGAGTCTCCCACCAAAAAATTGGAGGCCGCCGCCTCTGCCATGCGCGCCCGCCTCATCATCTCGATCGTTTTCCTCGTCCCACTGTTCTACATAGGCATGGGACACATGCTTGGTTGGCCGCTGCCCGGCATTTTCACCGACCATACCCACAGCATGACGCTCGCCCTCACCGAGCTCGTCCTGCTCATCCCCATCGTCTATGTCAACGACGCGTACTTTATCAATGGGTTTAAATCGCTCGCGCACGGCGCGCCCACCATGGACGCCCTTATTGCCGTGGGCGCCACCGCCTCCATCGCCTGGTCGATCTACGCCATGTTCATCATGGCCGACCAGCTGGCCGCGGGTCAGGTCCACGAAGCCATGATGACAGGCATGGACAATCTCTATTTTGAGAGCGCCGGCACGATCCTGTCTCTGGTCACCGTGGGCAAATACCTTGAGACGCGCAGCAAGTCCAAAACTGGCGGCGCCATCGAGGCGCTCATCGACCTGGCACCCAAGACCGCGACCGTCGTGGCAGAGGACGGCAGCGAGACCACCGTCGACGTCGACAGCATCCTTCCTGGCCAGGTCCTGCGCGTGCGCCCCGGCGAGTCCATCCCCGTCGATGGCGTGGTGCTCGAGGGCAGCTCGGCCGTGGACGAGAGTGCGCTCACCGGCGAGTCCATCCCCGTGGAAAAGGCCGTCGGTGACACCGTCAACGCCGCCACGGTCAACCGCACCGGATCGTTTACCTTCCGTGCCACACGCGTGGGCGCCGACACGTCGCTTGCCAAGATCATCCAGCTCGTCGAGGACGCCAACGCCACCAAGGCGCCTATTGCCCGCATGGCCGATAAGGTCGCCGGTGTGTTCGTGCCCGTGGTGTTCGTGATCTCGGCCGCGACCTTTGCGGTATGGATGGCACTGACCGGCAGCATAAACGAGGCACTCACCTCCGCCGTGGCCGTGCTGGTGATCAGTTGTCCGTGCGCGTTGGGCCTGGCCACGCCCGTCGCCATTATGGTAGGCACCGGCAAGGGCGCCGAGATGGGCATTCTGTTCAAGAGCGCCGAAGCGCTGGAGAATCTGCGCAGCGTGGGCACGGTGGTGCTCGATAAGACGGGCACGGTCACCCGCGGCAAGCCTGCCGTGACCGATATCGTGGTAGCCACGCGCACTGACGGCTCGCCCGCCATGAGCGAAAAGGCACTGCTCAAGCTGGCCGCTGCGCTGGAGCGCTCAAGCGAGCACCCGCTGGCCGAGGCGATTATGGCCGAGTGCGAGGCGCGCGGAATTGTCGCGCGCATGGTCGAGGACTTTGCCGCCGTGCCCGGTCGTGGCGTTACGGCGCGCGAGGGGCAGAATGTCATCGCCGCCGGCAACGTGCGCCTGATGGACGAGCTGGGCGTTACCATGCCCGCGGGCCTTGCCGAACAGCTCGCCGCCGAAGGCAAGACACCGCTGTTCTTTGCCAAGAACAGCGAGCTTGTCGGTACCATCGCCGTGGCTGACGAGGTCAAAGAGACGAGCGCCGAGGCCATCACCGCGCTCCGCAAGCTCGGCGTCGATGTGCGCATGCTCACCGGCGACAACCGCGTGACGGCCGAGGCCATCGCCCGCCGCGTGGGACTGAGCAGCGAACAGGTTATCGCCGACGTCCTGCCTGCCGACAAGGAACGCCACGTGCGCAACCTGCAGGATGCGGGCGGCAAGGTCGCCATGGTGGGCGACGGCATCAACGACTCCCCCGCCCTGGCGCGCGCCGACGTAGGCCTTGCTATCGGCACCGGCGCCGACATCGCCAAGGAGGGGGCAGATGTGGTACTCATGCGCAGCGACCTCATGGACGTCGCCCGCGCCATCGAGCTTTCGCGCGCCACGATTCGCAACATCAAGCAGGACCTGTTCTGGGCGCTGTTCTACAACGGCATCGGCATTCCGCTCGCCGCGGGCGTGTTCTTCCCCCTCACCGGTTGGCAACTCTCGCCGATGTTTGGCGCCGCGGCCATGAGCCTGTCGAGTGTCTGCGTCGTAAGCAATGCCCTGCGCCTGCGAACTTTTAAGCCGAAAGTGGCAAAATAGGCTCACCATTACGTCCATTTAGAACGGGTTTTCCAGGTGCCCGAGATTGACCTGAAAGAGGAGCGACGCGTACTTTGGTACGCGAGCGACGGCTTGAAGGTCAAGATCGGGTGCCTGGGAAAGCCGACACAACAGAGAGGAATACCCATGCGTTACACAATCAAGACTTCCGGCCTTATGTGCGGTCACTGCGACGCCACCGTCGAGACGGCACTGCTCAACGTTGCCGGCGTGACCGACGCCGACGCCGACCACGAGACCCAGACCGTCCAGGTAGAGTGCGCCGACACTGTGACTGCCGAGCAGCTCGCCGCCGCCGTCGAGGCCGCGGGCGAGAAGTTCCACGCCCTGTCCGTGACCGCCGCGTAGCAGGCGCTGCCTACTCAACCCTCAGAAGTTGCGGTGAAATAGTTCCTGTTTTAGCGCTTCAAGCCTGCAAACAGGAACTATTTCACCGCAACTGACGGGGGCATCCGGAAGATCGACCAGAAACGAGGACCCGCCATGATGGCAGACCACAAATCGGTGACCCGCATGCTCAAGACGGCACGCGGTCAGATTGACGGCATCCTGCGGATGGTCGAGGAGGACCGCTACTGCGTCGACATTTCTACGCAGCTCATGGCCACACAGGCACTCATCGCCCGCATCAACGCCGATGTGTTGAAGGCACACATCGAGGGCTGCGTCGCCTCGGCCATCGAATCGGGCGACGAGGAGCTCAAAGCCGCCAAGCTCGCCGAGATCGAACGCGTCGTCGACAAACTCGCCAAGTAATTGGTGCAAGGGAGTCAGGTTACTTTGCACCATCTTGGTGTAATGGGGACAGGCATGTTTGCACCACCTTGGTGCAGATTGACCTGTCCCCCTTGCTTTAAATCGGGTATAAAGGCGTGCAGCATATCGAACGAAAGGCAATTTGCATGAATGACTTTATGAAGGGTCGCAATGGTGCCGATGAACTCACCATCGTGATGGGTTTTGCGGGTATTGTCATCGCGATGATCGGATCGATAGCCCGCATCCAGTGGCTCAGCTGGATTGCCATCGCCGTCATCGTACTCGGCGTGCTGCGCGGCCTGTCCAAAAATATCGATGCACGTCGCAAGGAGAACGAGGCCTTTGTCGCTGCGACCGCCAATGTCCCCGGCTTGGGCAAGTTCGTCGCCAGCTTGGGCGGCGGCGCTGCAGCGGCCAGCGCCTCACGCGCAACCGGCACCAGTAAGGAAGACTTTGAGCGTGCCAAGCGTACGGCCAAGAAGATGTGGAAGGGTCGCAAGACCACGGCATACCTCAAGTGCCCCAACTGCGGTCAGATGCTCTCCGTCCCCAAGGGCAAGGGCAAGATTCGCGTCACCTGCCCCAAGTGCCACGCCAAAATGGAAACGCGCTCCTAGCCGCCATACCGTGGGACAAAATGAAAACCGAGGCCTCGCACTGAGACCTCGGCTTTTTTTGATTACGACAAAGGGATCGCCCCTTTGTCACACCTATGCCACGCCGTCGCGGGCAAGCTCCTCGGCCAGCGCCTCGGCCGGCATTGCCATAATCGCGTCGAGCTCGGCGTCCACCTCGGGAATACGCTTCACCTTGAGCTTGCACACTAGATCGCCACGACACATCACGTGCATCGGCGCACGCAGCGCGCACAGGTCATCGAGCGGGTTCTTGCGCGTCACCAAAATGTCGGCGGCCTTACCGCACTCGATTGTGCCGGTCTCGCCGCCCAGCCCCAGCAGCTCGGCATTGACTTGCGTGGCCGTATGCAGCGCGAAGGCGTTGCTCACGCCGACATACTTGGCAAAATAGGCCACCTCACGCCACATGTCGTACTGCGTCACAAACGGGCAGCTCGAATCTGTGCCAAGGCCCACCTTAACGCCAGCTTCCAGTGCGGCACGAGCGCTCTCGATAATGCCCGAGCACACGATATCGCCGTTCTTCTTTTGCGTATCGGTCGAATGGGTCTTTTCCGGGTCGAGCAATACAAACGGCAGCGCCGGGCTGATGGTGCAGGTCACGCTGGGCGCACGCCCCTCAAGCTGCGTGCCCGCGGCGCCGCGGTACAGTTCCAGGATCTCGGGCGTCAACGGAGCGCCGTGCTCAATCGTGTCAACGCCGGCCTCAAGCGCGGCCTTCACGCCCTCGGTGCTCTCGACATGGGCCATAACCGGAAGGTCAACCTCGTGCGCCGCCTTGCACGCCGCCGCGGCGACATCGACCGGCATACGCAGCACGCCCGGCTCGCCCACCTCGGTCGCGTCGAACACGCCACCCGTTACGAACAGTTTAATGACGTCGGCACCGTGCGCATACAGGTCGCGCACCTGTTCGGCTGCCTCGGCAGGACTGTTTGTCACCTGGGCGAACAAGCCTGCACCATGGCCGCCCGGCACCGTGACGCCCGTTCCCGGCGCCACCAGGCGAGGACCTTGATACTTGCCGGCATCGATAGCATCGCGCACGGCAAGATCGGCAAACAGCGGGTCGCCCGCGCCGCGCACCGTGGTCACGCCACTTGCCAGCTGCTGCTGGGCGCTGCCCTTAAGAATGTGGCGCACGATGGCGCGTCCCACGGGATTATCGAGCTTCTTCATCAGCGCGCCCGCATCGCCCGCCGAAACCGGCTTGCCCGAGCCGCACAGATGCACATGCATATTGATGAGGCCTGGCATGAGATACGCCCCTGCCAGGTCGATGACCTCGGCACCTGCAGGCGCCTGCGCCACAGCACTCGGCCCCATCCATGTGATGACACCGTGCTCAACGGCCACGGCCATGTCGGGCTGCGGCTCCATATGTTCCGAACCATCCAGGACGGTCGCATTGATAAACAACGTGGAACGATCGGCAGTCGCCATATCGAGCTCCTCCCTCACAATTAACTTGAACATTTGTCCATTATCACCCAGCGCGACAGGGTTGCTGCGGACATATCGGCTAACGGGAGGAAGAGAAGGGCGTGAGGATGAACAGACCAGTGCAGCGATGCTTCGGTCGTTCCAGCAAAACGTCTTGATCTGTAACAGGTAGACCGTCTTTAACCTTCCAAATGTTACAGATCGAGATTTTTCGACATCGCGTCCAACCTTTGTCTCAATCTGTAACAGTTGGGTCGAATTTTGACCGTCAGATGTTACAGATCGAGATATTCTCCGGCCCCATCGTCAAACGTCTAAATCTGTAACAAGTAGACAGGTTTTCGGCCTCTAGGTGTTACAGATTGAGATTTTTCGTCAGCCGCCAACCTTCCGTCTTGATCTGTAACGGTTACGAGGCCAAACGGTCCTCTGTTGTTACAGATTGAGACGGTCCGCTTCAGCGCCCATACCACTGGTGTCTCCATTCCTCAGCCAAATCGACCCGCTGCGGAATACCTGCTAGCCTCATCTTCTCAACCAGCTTTCCCGGGTTCTTGAGTTCATCAAACGTGAACCGAAGCACCTTGTGCCCGAGCATTGTCAGATGAGATTCCCGCTGACGCTCTGCCACGAACGGGTCGACCGACTCCCGACCTTCGCCGTTCTGCAAGGTATACTTCCCCTTTCCGTCGAGCTCGCCAATCACGCACGTCCCGTCCTCGAGCCTCCAGAAATAATCGACCCGAAACACCTGGCTCGAATCGAGCGGATCGCGAAACTCCACCTGCAACTCCGGAACCGGAAAGCCGTATGCAATAAAGAATGCTCGGAACCGAGACTCGCCACCGTTTTCGGACAGGCCGTCCGCATGCGCCGCAATCACCTGAGCTCTGCGATACCCTCGTCTGCCCTCGCAATCGGCCTGAAGCCGATTGCAGAGGTCGTCGCGCGACATGCCCTTCGCCCGCAGCGCAGAATCGGCGATCGCCAGACCATACGAAAACGGCGCACGCAGCAGACAATCCTCCACCGTGCGCCAAAACGGCGTCACCCGCACGCCGCCGACGCGCTCAAGCGCACCCGCCGCCTGCGGACGCAAAAGCCGGCATCCTGCACTCAGCGGCACCGAGCAACCTGTCTTAACAAGAAATCGCGGCCCAAGCAGATCATTCGGCACCTCCAGACCCCACAAAAGTGCCGCGTCATAGCCCCAAAACGCCCAATCGGGGTGAAACTCGGCAAGCCCCTTGATGGTCAACCGCGCCCGCTCCGGCGGCGTCAATGCATCCCATTCATGCTGAAAACAGAATAGGTGCGATTCGGGCTCCGCAATATCGTCTGTACCCACATGGCGCCGCAGCCACATGAGCTCGGCATTGTCGTGCGTCACAAGCAGCACGCCTTGTTCAGCCGCCTCCGTGAGCCTGGCAAGCATCCTATTCCGCGCCAAGGTGTTACGTGTTGCATGCTTGTGTTTGAGAACGGTATTAGACACTTCCATCACCACCACATCGGAGAAATGGGCCATCGCCGCTGTTGCCGCCGCCGACAAACGTCTCGACCTATAACAGTTACGGGCACAAGCAGCCGCCAAACGTTACAGATCGAGACGTTCGCGCAGCATTGCACCTCCTTGTCTCGATCTGTAACAGGTAGACCGTCTTTGGGCCTCTAGATGTTACAGATCGAGATCTTTCGGCACCGCATCCAGCCTTTGTCTCGATCTGTAACAGTTAGGTCGAGTTTTGGCCTGTAGATGTTACAGATTGAGACATTCCCCCTGTCAGGTTCCAAACGTCTCGATCTGTAACAGGTAGACCGGTTTTTTGTCCCTAGACGTTACAGACCGAGACAAATAGACAGGCGGCGGCGCTGCGACAGCCCACCCCTACTCCCATTCCTGTTCGTAGATGTTGAGGGACTTCACATAACGTCCCTGCACACCCATAATGTCGCGGACCAGTCTCAGAAAGAAGCTGATACACGAGGTATCGAAACCGTCCTCTAGGTCCTCGGGATGCACCGCGCCAGGCCCGTCGACCGCCGTATCGCTCAGGCGTGCAATGTCGTAGAGGTAGAGCTGCCCCGCCGTCAGCCAAATATCGTCAACGCACGCGATGCGCACCGCAATCGCACCTTCGCGCCAGCGCTCTTTTTGCACGATATGTGGGTCGTAGATATCAAAACGACGGTCGGTGCGCGTATCGCGCAGCGCGACCATACCAGTCGCCGGATCCTTGTCCAAAATGCCAAAGCGCGAGAAATACTGCGTGTCGCGCACCTGTTCGAGCCGCCTGAGCGAAGCAGGCGAAAGCGACGTCGGCGGCTCGTCCACATACAGCTCCAGCAGCGTCCTGCCATGGTAATAGGGACGCTCGAACAGCAGCCAATCGGTAAATGCCATGTTATAGGCCATGATTTCGCTTTGCGAAGGCTCCTCGCAATAGCTGAGCCATGGATCGACTATCACTTCGAACTGTGTGCGCGCCGACTCCAAAAACTGGAACTTGCGCAGCATCCAAAACTGGGCCATGTCGGCAATATCGTTACCGACGGCCTCGGTCAGACGTCCCCGGTCCAAAACATAATCAGCCATGACATCCTCCTCAAACTGATGAACCTCAATTTGAGCTTACGAGGAGGGCTGGTGGTCGCCACCAGCGCGGGCGAAATGAGCATCGGGTTGCAAACCAGATGCTGACCGAATACTTGACGGAACGCTTGACCGATAAGCTATACCGAGACAAAACCCCAGTTAAACATAGGCAAAATAAACAGAGATTTTGAGCTTGCCAGCCGCAGCCATCACAAAAACAGCAAGGCGTCGCAAGCCTGCACGTCAGCAAATGAGCAGTCAGACGTTAAGGGGTGTCCCCAACGACTAGACAAAAAAGCGCGTCCCCAATGACTAGTCGTTGGGGACGCTCTTGAATGACTACCTTACAGCGCCAGGGTCTCGGCGACCTCGGCCGCGCAGGCGAGGGCATCGGCCATGGCGCTCACCACGAGTGAGCTGCCGTTACGGGCGTCGCCGGCCACATACACCGGCGCGGCATCCGCAGCAACGCCATCCACGCGGGCCGCAAGGTGCGAGTCCTCGGAAGCCATCACGGGCAACGGACGGCCCGCCGTGGCAACAGGCACGCCGACAGCTTCGAACACGCTGTATTCCGGACCCGTATAGCCGCAGGCGATGAGCACCAGCTGCGCCGGCACCTCGTGTTCGGAGCCCGCAATGCGTTCGGGCTTGCCGGCCGACCAATCCAGGTCGACCACGCGCAGGCCCGCTGCCGTGCCCTTCTTGTCCAGCAGCACCTCGAGCGTATCCACGCCCCAGGCACGCATCTCACCGCCCATGGCAGCGATAGCCTCCTGCTGACCGTAGTCGGTCTTCTTAACGTTGGGCCACTGCGGCCAAGGGTTGCTCGCCGCACGCTTATCGGGCGCGGCCGGCAAGAACTCAAACTGACGCACGCTGCGCGCACCCTGGCGCACCGCGGTGCCCACACAGTCGTTGCCGGTATCGCCGCCGCCAATGACCACAACGTCCAGGCCGTGCGCGTTCACTGCGGGCTCGCCGCCATCGAGCACCGAGACGGTCGAAGCCGTCAGGTAGTCCACGGCATACACCACGCCCGGGGCATCTACATTCGTAGCCGAAAGACCGCGGGGGGCACGAGCACCGGCAGCCACCACGACGGCGTCAAAGCCATTGAGCTTGGCCGCCACCGCAGGGTTCGTAACGTCAGCACCCAGCTCAAAGACAATACCCAGCTCACGCATGAGCGCCACGCG
>CABSMX010000064.1 GCA_902478945.1 uncultured Collinsella sp. | reverse complement strand
ATCTACACTCGACTAGTCGTCGGCAGCGTCAGATGTGTATAAGAGACAGCGCCGAAGGCAGTTGCTGGGATGCTCCCTTCGAGGGTCGCGTGGCGCTCGTCATGGGGTCCGAGGGCGACGGCATCTCGCGCCTGGTGCTCGAGAAATGCGACTTTTTGACCAAGCTTCCCCAGCGCGGCATGACCGAGAGCCTCAATGTTGCCCAGGCGACCACGGCGCTGTGCTTTGAGTGGCTGCGCCGCAACGCCGGCGAGCTCATGGGGGAGGAGTAGCGCATGTCCAAAAAGAACCGTGCCAAGTCCAAAGCCAAGCGCTTTGGCGAAGGCTCGGCCAAGCCGATTGTCTCGGCCGCGACCTACGGCGTGGGCGGCAATGCGTTTGCACAGGCTATCGCCGACCCAGTCTCGACGGTGCACTCCAACAAGCCCGAGCTGCTGGTGGTCGACGGTTACAACGTGATCCACTGCACGCCGCGCTACGAAAAGCTCGTATACGACCATTCCGACGATCCGTATTCCAGCGACGTTCACGATATGGCGCGCACCGCCCTCATCAACGATGTCGCCGCGTTTGCCCAGGGCCGCTACGAGGCTGTGATTGTGTTTGACGGTGCGGGCAATATCTCCAGCGAGCGTCCCAACCTGCCGGCCCGCGGCGTGCGCGTCGAGTTTTCGCCGACGGGCGTCTCTGCCGACACCGTGGTGCAGAAGCTCTGCATCGAGGCACGTGAGGAGGGCCGCGCGTGCTCCGTGGTATCGAGCGACGGCACAATCCAGGCCGTCGTTATGGGCAAAGGTGTTACGCGCATCTCGAGCCGCATGCTGGTGGACGAGATCAAGCAGATCGATAACGACGTTCACGAGGCAGAGGAAGCTCCGCAGATCAAGATGACCCTGGGTAGCCGCCTGAGCCCCGAGGCGCTGGCCAAGCTCAAGGCTCTGCGCGGGAGGTAGGGGAGTTGGCGGGGCGATGCTGTCTCGCTAACTCCATTCAGCGATGTCGATCATTCTTTCGAGGCGCCATGTTAGCGCCTCTTTTAGATAAGGCAGTCTTGCTGTAAGAGCGTCGTTTTTGGATAGGATTTCGATTGCCTCGTCAACGAAACCCTCGAGCTTGTTGCCGTCAAACCAGCCCATGTCCTCGATGAGCAACATTTGTTTGGCGGGGCTTGAATGAAATTGTGCACTGGTAAAACTGTGCTCTCCCGCCCTAAGCTCCTCTAGTGATATGTTGCACCAGAGTGATGAGCCCGAATCGAAGATGGGGGCTGGTCTGCAGACCAGTGAGTTGACGTTTCGCACGAGGCCGAAGTTGCGCCAATGACGATCGTAGTTAGCAATGATGTCATCGCATACGATCATGCGGTCAAGGGCGCCTTTTATATCTGTCGCTCCAAGCTCCTCGCAGTTTGCTACATACCGTTCGTAATCGGTTAGTCGCTCGTCTACATTTGCATGCTGGTTTACATAGAACGCAGGGACATATTCTTCTTCGTCAGTTAAGAAGACATTGCATGTGCTCAAGGCAGAAGTACCCGCGCCTTCGAGCGAATAGGGTACATAATCGCAAGCGTTTAGGATGCGACGGTGAAGTGCGGTCGCCACCATCTCGTTATAGGGTTCCTGGTTTAGATGCGCACCTGCCTTGTGGAGGATTCGACGGTCACCCTCGCATGTCCAATACTTCTGAAGATTGCCGTCCGAGGTGTTATCGGGCTTTGCGGCGGCTGCTTTGCCCTCTGGGGCGAAGGGTGCGATGGACAGAGAGACGTCGTCAAAAGCATTACTGAAGAAGTTAATATCCTCCCACGCGAGACCGGAATCTTGGGGTCTAATCCAATACTGGTCGGATAGGGAGAGGCCGAGATTTCGCTGGATGAGTTCATCGGGAACATCGACTGCGGCTTCTGCAAGCAGGGAGGCTAGTCCAATGCGTGCGAGCGGGATACCGCGGCCTCGCCACCAAATGCGGAAAGAGTCGAGCGACACGGGACTATTGGGGCCAAGTACTCCAATAGGGGCGTGGATGTAATCAATGTCGGCACCGATGTGGGTAAAGTCTTTTCGCGATGTGCTGTAGACCAGCTGGGCGACTTCGTGCGTGCGGTTCATGAGGGTAAACGTAATCTCGCTTTTTCCATGGCCTCGACGGGGGCGTCCCCCCGTTTTGGTCACGGAGCGGAGTCGTGCGTTGACGCTGTCTTTGTCGATGAGCCATACACCAGAAGCCTTGCGTGCCTCAAGCGCTCCGTTTTTTATGAGCTCTTGCACCCTGCGCGGGGTGATGTCGAGTAGCTCTGCAGCTTCCTTCGTGGTCAACATCGCGAAACCCTTCGCCAGAACGAATAGTTTTATCTTCTTCATTGTAATAAAAACTATTCGTTCTGACGAATAGTTTTGAGATATGGTCGGTCGAAGGGCCTGTTGCGCCTCGTCCGCAATTCCTTTATTCTTATCTGGCTTCGCGCGAAAGCGCCAAGTGTGCCAGTGTGGCGCAACGGTAGCGCAACTGATTTGTAATCAGTGGGTTGCAGGTTCGATTCCTGTCACTGGCTCCATGAGAGTTTCGGGCTCTGTTCCCTTGTGGGACAGGGCCCGTTTCTTGTATGTGCCGGAATCGAACCTGCGAGGGCGCGAGCGTCAAGCGAACGCGGAGCGTTCGTAGCGAGCGGGCAAGGATGCCGGCAGGCATCCGAAGCCGGAGCGGATTCGCGAAGCGAATACGCGGACTTCCTGTCACTGGCTCCATGAGAGTTTCGGGTTCTGTTCCCTTGTGGGACAGGGCCCGTTTCTTTTTAGGTAGGCGCCTACGTGGTCTGGCTCCATTTTCCCGTCACCTGCAATAACCAAGCAATGCTTGGTCGTTGGATATAGCTTTGTAAAAGAGAATGGAGTCAACAAAGCCAACGAAAGGAAATCGTTGGCATAGGGTCTACGGAAAGGAAAAAGACCATGATTTACTCTCTTTGCGACATTGCCGGCAGGAACAGGGCAACAGGTAAGCCGATCGTCAGTACTTGTGTCATGGATATGCAGGTGCAGCTGCTGCGCTACTTTCGCGATTATGGCTTGGATAACGATCCGGATTGGCGCGAGTCCCTCGATGTCATTCTCGAGTCGCAACGAGAAGACGGTTGTTTTCCTCTGAGCAGCGATTGCCATATGCCCAGTGATGCACGTGTCGATTTTCTCTATCGACCTACGTACGCTTGCTGCCAGATCATGATGCGAGCTCTGCTGGGTGGAAAGCTATCGGACGAGCAGGGGCAACGCGTCAAAACTGCCCTGTCTCGCGGCCTTGCTTTTTCCTGCGGGCGCGGCCTTAATGGCCACGGTATCGAAGATCTTGAGCGGCAGTGCGAGGACGTTGCCGATTTTGGCCATGCGGGGATTACGGAAATAGCTGAGCGTTATCCCATGCTGTGCCCTGAGTTTTTCTCCCTTATTAATAAGATTGGAGACGAATACGTTGAGCGCATCGCCAATGGAGATGTGATTTACTACTTTGGATCAAATCTTGCACAGAAGATTTTGACGGCGGCAGAGTCCCTGGGCCGGACCAATTTGTCGCTCGACAAAATCCAACGCTATCTTGAGATGGACTCGAAGAGAAAAAATCGATAGGTTAAAGATTAGAAAGGCGGGCGCCGCCAATGCTGCTTGGACAGTACATAAAAAGAAACATGCCAGATGCGGTCGAGCTCAACGATATGATTTCCCGTCCAGGCGAGGGATATGCTATTAGCCAGATGTAGGTAGCGCCCGTCGACACGGGGGCCTTGCGGATGCATATCAAGGCGTATGCAAATGGACCCGATGGTCCATATTTGGAGGGACGCCTAGCGCTCTACCATCAGGTGCACGAGCTTTTTGCGCTGCTTGCAGCTGAGCCGTCTAACAAAGGCATGAAGGGCTACGAACTCAAGGATTCCTTTATTGGCGGTGAAGAGGCGGACTTGATTATGCTCACCGTTTCCCACGAAGAGCGCTCGCAGGAAGACATCGCCTATAACGTTTTGCTGTGCAGCAAGAACGCGGTGGGGGAGCGCCGTGCCAGGATTCGCGATGGCGTGCGTATCGGCGGCATGTGCGTGGCCGAGGAGTTTGGGTATCGCGGCGAATTCAGGTCCTCGGTACACCCGCTGGCGCTGCCGCTCAATTTGAGCGAGGTCTACGTGCTTATGGATGCGCTGGCTGCCTATGAGCGCGGATGCAGCCGGTTTGATCCCCATGGTAGGACGGCCCGGCGTATTGCAGGCATGATCAAGCGCGAGCTGAGCGGTTACGCTAAGGAAAAACTTGGTTCGCGTTTGGAGGGGATGGGCTTTGCTCAACTGGAGGAGGTCGACCCCATGTTTGTTCCCGATATTCCAGGGGATAAAGCGCCTGAGGGCAGATCTTCGCAGGTTGCCAATTGGCTCTTATATGAAAAGGCTGGTCGCTGGGCGCGTGTGTGTCTTGCGGGTGGCGGGAGCGTGCAAGGGATTATCTTGCCGCGAGCTGAGCTTGGGCGCTTCTTTGCGAGTCGTCCACAAGTGGCGAGGGACGATGCAGCCCAAGCGGATTCACGACCCAAGTGTGTCGTCTGGCGAAGCGATGATGACTACGACGTTATTGACTGGGCAGATGTCGTGGATGTAAGGCGAGAATAGATAAATGTCTCGATCTGTAACACGAAGGGGCGGAAAACCGTTCGTACTGTTACAGAATGAGACGTAAGCCAGAGTCTCTGCGAAACATCTCGATCTGTAACAGATAGGGGAGAAAATGTTCTCTAAATGTTACAGATAGAGACAAAGGCGGGAGCGGGCCCAGCCGTTTACCTTGAGCGTGGATTTCTGGACGTGCGAGCGTGGAAAATCTCCCGCCTAATGAATGAGCGTGGATAATCTGCCACTTTGGGTTCGAAGCCGTGCTAAAAGAGGGAGATTATCCACGCTCGATTTCAAACGGGAGAAAATCCACGCTCGTTCGTGCCGGAAAAGTCCGATCGCGACCTATGTAATAGTGCAAGAAGGTCGTTATCGAAGGTCGATGCTGTAGGCGTACTCCACCGTGCCAAAGTGTTCCCTTGGGAAATGTCACCAGTGCAGCCAAATCCACCGTCCTTCATATCTAAACTCAACAAAACTGCAGGTCAAAGGCATATAGATACGCCCGGCACCGTGTATCTAGAGGTTTTCGTTGACAGCCCCCAAGGTTGCATCGTATTATCTTTTTCGTTCGCGGGGGCGGCGGTCCAAAAGACCAAAGAACCTGCGGATACTTGAACGATTGGGAGTTTGCCCGAGTGGTTAATGGGGACGGGCTGTAAACCCGTTGGCTCTGCCTACATAGGTTCGAATCCTATAGCTCCCACCCGTCAAGTGCCTGTATAGCTCAGTCGGTAGAGCACTTCGTTGGTAACGAAGAGGTCACCAGTTCAAGTCTGGTTGCAGGCTCCATCCGGCGGTGTAGCTCAGTTGGTTAGAGCACACGGTTCATACCCGTGGCGTCACTGGTTCGAATCCAGTCACCGCTACCATAGGTAACACGGTGGCTTCTCAATAGTATGTTGAGAGGCCACTATGGTATAAAGGCAAAGTCCCGTCCGGGGACGACCTGTTAAGAGGAGGGCTTTATGGCCAAAGAGAAGTTTGAGCGCACTAAGCCGCATGTTAACATCGGCACCATTGGTCACGTCGACCACGGCAAGACCACGCTGACCGCCGCCATCACCAAGGTTCTCTCTGAGACCGAGGGCTGCAAGGCTGACTTCACTGCGTTCGAGAACATCGACAAGGCTCCCGAGGAGCGCGAGCGCGGCATTACGATCTCCGTCTCCCACGTTGAGTACGAGACTGCTGCCCGTCACTACGCTCACGTTGACTGCCCGGGCCACGCTGACTACGTCAAGAACATGATCTCCGGCGCTGCTCAGATGGACGGCGCTATCCTGGTCATCGCCGCTACCGACGGCCCCATGGCTCAGACTCGCGAGCACATCCTGCTCGCCCGTCAGGTCGGCGTTCCCTACATCGTCGTCTTCCTGAACAAGTGCGACATGGTCGACGATGACGAGCTCATCGACCTCGTCGAGATGGAGACCCGTGAGCTCCTCTCCGAGTACGATTTCCCCGGCGACGATATCCCCGTCATCCGTGGTTCCGCTCTGGGCGCTCTCGAGGGCGACGCCAAGTGGATGGACGCCATTCGCGAGCTCATGAAGGCCGTCGACGAGTACATCCCGACGCCTGCTCGTAACAACGACCTTCCGTTCCTGATGGCCGTTGAGGACGTTATGACCATCTCCGGCCGTGGTACCGTTGCTACCGGCCGTGTCGAGCGCGGTGAGCTCAAGCTCAACGAGCCCGTCGAGATCGTCGGCATCAAGGATACCCAGAACACCGTCGTTACCGGTATCGAGATGTTCCGTAAGTCCATGGACTTCTGCGAGGCTGGCGACAACGTCGGTCTGCTGCTCCGCGGCATCAAGCGCGAGGACATCGAGCGCGGCCAGGTTCTCTGCAAGCCCGGTTCGGTTACCCCGCACACCAAGTTCACCGGCGAGATCTACGTTCTGACCAAGGAGGAGGGCGGCCGTCACACCCCGTTCTTCGATGGTTATCGTCCTCAGTTCTACTTCCGTACCACCGACGTTACCGGTACGGTCAAGCTGCCCGAGGGCACCGAGATGGCTATGCCTGGTGACCACATCACCATCGAGGGCGACCTCATTCACCCGATCGCTATGGAGGAGGGCCTGCGCTTCGCTATCCGCGAGGGTGGCCACACCGTCGGTTCGGGCATCGTCTCCACGATCATTGAGTAAATTAGCTCTTTGATATAGCTGACTTAGAGAGAACCCGGCACTTATAGGGTGCCGGGTTCTTTTCTACGCGGGGCTTGTTCCCTGACGATTGCGCTTCGCTCGCTCTTAAGCCGAGCGTGAGGGATCGATTAGATCTCACTGGCTTCATTGATGTGTTCCAAATATGAATGGATCCAGCGAGAACCAATTGATTCGAGGTTTTCATTGACAGCACTTACGTAGAGCTGATAAAGTACCAACTCGTGCCCGTACGGGGCGGAAATGAAAGGTTCAGGATAAATGCGTACTCTAGTTACTCTTGCGTGCACTGAGTGCAAGCGCCGCAACTATACGACCACCAAGAACAAGTCGAACATGCCTGATCGTATGGAGATCAAGAAGTATTGCCCCTGGTGCCGTCACCACACGCTGCACAAAGAGACTCGCTAGTCTCTAGTCACATACGCCAGTAGTTCAATTGGTAGAGCATCGGTCTCCAAAACCGAGTGTTGAGGGTTCGAGTCCTTCCTGGCGTGCCAGTCATTATTCCGTAAGCTCCCAATTGGGGGCTTACGGTTTACTCATGTATAAGCGCATTGCGCGGAGGTAACCCAAATGGCCAACAAGAAGAACAAGAAGAAGGCTCAGCAGCCGGCACCTGCCAACAACGCTGCCGCCAACTCCAAGGTTGAGGCCAAGAAGGCCGTTGCCAAGAAGAACGAGAAGGCTGCGAAGTCCAAGAAGAACGAGAAGCCTGGTTTCTTCGCCCGCACCAAGAAGTATTTCGCTTCGGTGAAGTCCGAGATGAAGCGTGTCACGTGGCCCGATAAGAAGGAGCTCGTGAACTACTCGGTCGTCGTTTGCGCTTCTCTGATCGTCGTCGGCGTCGTCATCGCTCTGCTCGATGCTGGCTTTGGCGAGGCTCTTGCTCTGTTCTCTGGATTGAGGGGCTAAACCATGTCTAAGCGTTGGTACGTCGTTCACACTTACTCTGGATACGAGAACCGTGTTAAGTCCGATCTCGAGCATCGCATCGAGACCATGGGCATGCAGGACCGTATCTTTGATATCGAGATTCCTATGGAGCGCGTCACCGAGATCAAAGAGGGCGGCAAGCGCGAGACCAAGGATTCCAAGATCTTCCCGGGTTATGTCCTGGTTCGCATGGAGATGGATGACGATGCGTGGACGTGTGTTCGCAACACGCCCGGTGTCACTGGTTTCCTGGGCGGCAATGGCAAGCCCGCTCCGCTTTCCCGCGACGAGTACAATAAGATGACTCGTCGTCCCGGTAAGGGCGATTCGCCCAAGCGCACCTCGGTTGATATTGAGGTCGGCACGTCCGTCCGCGTCACTGATGGCCCGCTTACCGACTTTGATGGCAAGGTCTCCGAGGTTAACACCGAGGCAGGCAAGCTGAAGGTCACCCTGATGATCTTTGGCCGTGAGACGCCGGTCGAGCTCGACTTTAACCAGGTCGCTGTCATCGCTTAAGTTTTCGTCCGTTCGCGCGAGCGTGCTTCTTCTGTGACTGCTCATCTCAGGAGTGCTTCTAACACGTGCGTGCTTACGATATAGCAAGTACTTCACACTCGTGATTCGAAAGGAATGACCATGGCTGAGAAGAAGGTTGCCAACGTCATTAAGCTCCAGATTCCTGCTGGTGCAGCTAACCCCGCTCCTCCCGTCGGCCCCGCCCTGGGCGCAGCTGGCGTGAACATCATGCAGTTCTGCCAGGCCTTTAACGCCGAGACGCAGGACAAGAAGGGCGACATCATCCCCGTTGAGATCACTGTCTTCGAGGATAAGTCCTTCTCCTTCATCACCAAGACCCCGCCGGCGGCTCACCTCATCAAGAAGGAGCTGAACCTCAAGTCTGGTTCCGCTAAGCCCCAGGCCGACAAGGTTGGTCAGCTCTCCCAGGAGCAGCTCACCAAGATCGCCGAGATCAAGATGCCGGACCTCAATGCCAACGACATTGACGCCGCCAAGAAGATCATCGCCGGTACCGCCCGTTCCATGGGCGTCACCATCGCTGAGTAGCGATTTCTTTTGGTAACGACGGGTGCTCCAACCGGGGCGCCCGTTAAATGTGTGCAATAGGGCACACGATACGATGTGGGAGGGCTCGCGCCCGTTTAACCACAGGAGGTAATGCACATGGCTAAGCATGGTAAGAGCTATAACGCCGCTGCCGAGAAGATCGACCGCGCCACGCTCTACACCCCCCTTCAGGCTGCCAAGCTCATCAAGGAGCTCGACACCGCCAAGTTCGACGAGACCGTCGAGGCCCACTTCCGTCTGGGCGTCGATACTCGTAAGGCCGACCAGAACATCCGCGGCTCCATCTCCCTGCCCCACGGCACTGGCAAGACCATTCGTGTTGCCGTCTTCGCCGAGGGCGAGAAGGCCCGCGAGGCCGAGGCTGCCGGCGCCGACATCATCGGTTCCGACGAGCTCGTCGCCCAGATTCAGAAGGGCGAGATCAACTTCGACGCCGCTATCGCTACGCCGAACATGATGGCCAAGGTTGGCCGCATCGGTAAGATCCTTGGTCCCCGTGGCCTCATGCCGAACCCCAAGCTCGGCACCGTGACCATGGACGTCGCCAAGATGGTCTCCGAGCTCAAGGCCGGCCGCGTTGAGTATCGCGCCGACCGCTACGGCATCTGCCACGTGCCCCTGGGCAAGAAGTCCTTCTCCGAGCAGCAGCTCGTCGAGAACTACGCTGCCCTGTACACCGAGATCCTGCGCGTCAAGCCCTCTTCTGCTAAGGGCAAGTACGTTAAGTCCATCTCCGTGTCTTCCACCATGGGCCCTGGCATCAAGGTTGATCCCGCTATCCAGCGCGACTTCCTGGCTGAGTAACTTTTAGTTACTGCCTGAGCAAAGCAAGCATTGCTAAAGAAACCCGGTTCTGTCTCGTGCAGGACCGGGTTTCTTGCTATCGCGCCTCCAATTCCACTGTAGGGGACAGGCGCCTTTGTGGTGGTTTTGGCACTTTGGCGTCAATGTTATGGCATCGCAGCGAGCCGGTTCCAAGTGCCCCAGGTCGCCCCGAAAGAGGAGCGACGCGTACTTTGGTACGCGAGCGACGGCTTGAGGGGCGAGACGGGGTGCTTGGGGCCGGCGCAGCGTCAAGCCTTAAAGGTGGTTACCAGGGTGTTCTGGCGGTTGAGGACTCGATAGCCTCGTGGCGCTTGAGTTCGCGACGCATGGTTTGCGAATTGAGCCAGGCTGCCTGCCAGCCACGGATGGGGTAGCGCGCTTCGTCCAGCTCAAACTGCGTATAGCCGCAGGCGTTGATGATCGTTGCCCCGCATGCGTGCTGACGCTCACGTTGAAAGTCGCGACCATAGCATTGGTGCACATGCCCGTGCACCATGTAGTCGGGATTCCAGGACTCGAGCGCTGTGTTAAAGCATTTGAATCCTCGATGTGGCAGATCGTCCAGATCGCCCTCGCCGGCGGCGGGCGCATGGGTGAGCAAGATGTCGCAGCCACCGACCATCCTCACTTTACGAGACAGCTTGCGCACGCGCTTGGCCATCTCGCGCTCGGTGTACATGTTGGCGCCATCTCGGTAGCGCATGGAGCCGCCAAGCCCCGCAATGCGGACGCCGCGATACACGTACACGGTGTCTTCGACACAGATACAGCCGCCCGGTGCATGACGTGCGTAGCGGTCATCGTGATTGCCGCGTACGTAGATGAGCGGTTTGTTGATGACCGTGACCAAAAACTCAAGATAGTCCGGGTCCAGATCGCCAGCGGACAAAATCAGGTCGACACCCTCAAAGCGTTCTTTGCGAAAGCACTCCCAAAGGCATCGTTCTTCGGTATCGGCTATGGCAAGGATTTTCATAGGGCGCGGACCTTCGGCTCATCGTCGGGCTGTGGAATGGTACCCACCACGTTGTCTGCCAGCCAGTCCATCTCGACGATTTGCGTGCTCGGCAGCGGGGGGAAGCCCTCAATCTGCACCACGCCGTTTTGGCTGTGAAGCTCGCCGCCAAATGGATTGATGGAGCCCTCGACGATGCCATTGCGGAGCAGCTGCACCAGTTTGCGCGTCTGATAGGGCAGGCCCGGAGCGTAGCGAATGTCGATAACGCCCGAGCTCATGCCATACCAGTAGTTGACGGCGCGGACCCGGCTGTCGTCACTGGTCTCGTCCCAGGTGCCATGCAGCAGACTTCGCACGATAAGCTCGTAGTATCGGCGCCAGTTCCATACCGGCATGGCGATGCCGACGACCTTGCCATCGATCAGGCGGTGGAGTCCGTAGGCCGTGGGGTCCTCCAGCGACTTGGACATGTCGGCGCCGGTCATGACGCTCACGCCTTCGTGGCACATGGCCTCGGCAAGGCCACCGGCGGGCACATCGCCCCAGGTCAGGATAATTTGCGCACGGGGGTCGAGTAGCGAAGCTCCAATCGCAAAGGCGTTGATCTCGCTGAGTGCGCCCGAGGCGAAGACCGACGCGTGGTAACCGATGCGGTGATTGTCCGCCATGCTGGCGGCAAGGGCGCCCAGGAGGAACTTGGCCTCGTACATCTTGCCAAAGTACGAACGGACGCTTTGATGGGGAAGGCCGATAGAGCAGTTGAGGAACCGAACCTGGGGATACTCAACGGCAGCCCTGAGCGTGTATTCCATCAGGCGGTGCGAGGTCGAGAAGATGACGCTGTCTCCATGTTTGACAGCCGTTTCCACGGCGGCGTAGAACACGTCCGGATCGTGGCAGTCCTCAAACGCCTCGGTGCGCACGATACCGCCAAAGTGCTCATCGAGATACTGACGCCCTTGGTCGTGCAGGCTGTCCCAGCTCGACGTCGCACAGGGGAACTCATGGATAAAGGCGATGCGCAGGGGATTGGCCGCCGAATAGACGGTCTTGCCCATAAAGAAGTTGAGCACGCCGGAGGTGGACTTGGCGGGTGACTCTTCCTCATCGACGCTCGGTGCTTCGACAAGATCGACCTTGTCCTCGTTATTTTTGCCGGCAATGACCAGCTCACGCCAAATCTTACACAGGCGGTTTACGACGATATCCGTCGGCGTATCCAGCAGGCGGTCCTGGTTGTACACATTGAGGTAGACGAGCATAGCGTCGGCGGGCGTAATGTCCAGGTGGTCGCCGCCCGCGCGAAGGTAGGCGCGCTTAAAGAGCAGGAAGGTGTGGCGCAGGTAGTCGACCTTTTTCTGCGGCCATTTTTC
>CABSMX010000063.1 GCA_902478945.1 uncultured Collinsella sp. | reverse complement strand
TGCAGCGTAGTCTCGTGGGCTCGGAGATGTGTATAAGAGACAGCTGCGAGCTCCACGGTGACGGGCGCGTCTGCAGCTGCAGTTTCAACCTCAACCTGCGTCGCGTTCTCGTTCTCGACGCTCGGCTTTACCTCGATGGGCGTGGATGCCATGGTGGTGATGCCGGCGTTGGCGTTCTCGGGATCATAGACGACCGTGAGCGAGATGGCGGGCTGCGGCGTCTCGGGCTCCGGCGCCGACTCGGTAGCGCCTTGATCGGCGGGCTCGTCGGACTGATCGTCCTCAGCCTCGTCGCCAAAGTCGTCGCCAAAGACATCGCTGTTTTGGAACGCAGGCGTCTCAGGCTGGTCAGCGGCTTCTTCGATTGTCGACTTGGGAGCCTCGTCGAGCTCCGCAGTGGCTTCCTGCTCGGATATGACTTTGGAATCGGTCGTGGCGGCGATTTCGGTTTCGGCTTCTGCTGTTACCTCAATAGCGACTTCGATCTCTGCCTCGGGCTCGGGTTCCGGCGCGGCTTCAACCATGGCTTCGGGCTCGGGACGCTTAACGTGCTTAGGGCGCACGGCCTTGAGGTCCTTCTCGCCGCGCTTTTTCTTTTTGTAGGACTGCTTGGCTCCCTTGGCTGCCTTGGGCTTGTCCTCGCCCTTGGCAAGGGCGGCATCCCAGGTATCGTTGGCGATGACGGTGGCATACAGGCGACCGCCCTTAAAGACGGTCAGTCTAATGCAGTCGTCGAGCTCCTCGAGCAGCTCGCGCGTGGACTCGAAGCCCAGGTCATAAGCGGTCATGTCGCCGGCGGCGAGCGCCTCCTCGACCTGCGTCATAAACGTTTGCTTGCCGCACCCAATCGCGTCGCGCAGCAGACGATACAGATAGATGCGGTTGCCCAGCGATAGCGTGGGCGTAACTATTGTCTTGCTCATGGCAAATCTCCTCTTTACACACCAAAGCATCTTACCATCGCACGGGCCTTGCCATCTCGTCGCCCAAGGTAAACGGGCGCGACCGTTGCCGGTTCGCGCCCGTTATGCAGGTCGGTTATCTATGAGAGACAAACGTGCTTAGTTGCCCGATGCCGTGTCTTGGCTCGAGCTGTCTGATGCCGTGCCGGAAGCGGTTCCGCTCGAGCTGTTGGTGTTGCTATTGTCGGTAGATCCCGTGCCCGATGCATTGCCACTCGTCTGGTCGCCTGTGCTCGGTTGAGAGCCGTCAGTCGTTTGGCTTGAGTCGGTCGTGCTGGATTGCGTGCCGCCGCTGTTCGCAGAGGAATCAGCGCTCTGCGACTGATCGGGGGTGTTCGAGGACGAGTCGGTGGATGCGGAGGCGCCCTGCGAGTCGTCCTGCTGGCTTTGCGATTGACCGGTGTTATCCGCGTCGTGCTCGGTCGTGCGCGACGAAAGGATTGGCTCGGGACGCTCGCCCAGACCCTCACCGGCGGTGGTGATAAGGATGGCACCGGTGCAGGCGATGACCGCGACGATGGCGATGGCGATCGAGAAGATGATGACCTTCTTTTGCGTCTGGCTGCGCTCTGCCGCCGCCTTGGCGCGCAGGCTGTTGGGAGCGACGCGTGCCGTGGTCGCGCGCCCCGCAATCTGGCGCATCTCTTGCGTAGTCGCGGCGCCGCCCAGGTGCTCCTCGGCATTAAATTCAACGGGCTCATAGGCGCCGGCGGGGTAGTCGACGTCGGCGTGCGTACCTTTGAGGGCTTTGGCGCTGGCAGAGATAAAGTGGCGGTAGACCTGCGAGGACACAACGGTGATGACCGAGCTCACGGCGGCGCCGATCACCGATCCGGCGATACCGATTTTGGAAGCAAGCGCGACGCTCGTGGCGGCGGCTGCAGCGCCGGCGATGATTTGGGGAATGGAAATGTCGTCGAACAGGCCCTTTTTGGGCGCGATGGCCATGGTCTGTCCGATGGAATGGTTTTCGTGAACGCCGTTGTTGAGCGCGGCCGGTGTCATGACGCGTGTGCGCGGCGCGTCGGTGTACTTGGTTGTCATGCGGGACCCTCCCGGTGTAAATCTGCTTCGTTTCATGTAGCCATCAGGGTACCCACCAGATGTGAATCGTACGTGACATTTAACAGATACCATCAACTCATCAATAGCTCACCAAGTTGGTGGGATGCGGTTGCACCCGGCGGTTGAACTACAATAGGGCTTGCTAATTGTTGTGAATGGCGTCTACGCACGGGAGCATTCTTATGAATCTTCACCTTTCTCAGTCTGATGGCTTTTTGCGTGTGGCGGCGGCGTCGCCGCAGATTCGCGTGGCCGATGTCGAAGGCAATGCCGAGGTTGCGCTGGCGGCTGTTCGCGAGGCTACCGAGCGCGGCGTTCGCGCGCTGGTGCTGCCCGAGCTCAACTTGTGCGGCTATACCGCGGCCGACCTGTTCCATAACCGCACGCTGCCGCATGCCTGTGAGGCCGCTCTGGTACATATCCTCGACGAGACTCGTGAGCTGCCGATTGTCTTTACCATCGGTCTTCCCGTTGCAGTTGCCGAGAATATCTACAACTGCGCCGCCGTGTGCTGCGCGGGCGAGCTTTTGGGTCTTACGGCCAAAAAGTATCTGCCCAACTATGGCGAGTTCTACGAGCGCCGCTGGTTTGCTCCGGCGCCTGCGGATCCCGTGTGGGTTGAATTTGCCGGTCAGGGTCCGGTTCCGCTGGGTTCGGGGCTTGTCTACCGCTGCTGTGATGAGGGCGCCGAGGACCTGGTGCTGGGCGTTGAGGTCTGTGAGGACCTGTGGGTGCCGGCGCCGCCTTCGACCGAGATGGCGCTTGCCGGTGCGACGGTGATTCTCAACCCGTCGGCCTCGGATGAGATTATCGGTAAGGCAGACTATCGCCGCAGTCTCATCTCCAATCAGAGTGCGCGCCTGTACTGCGCCTATGCCTATGCGGATGCGAGCGAGGGCGAGTCCACGACCGATATGGTCTTTGCAGGCGAGAACCTTATCTACGAAAACGGCTCCAAGCTCGCCGCCACCAAACTGCTTACCTGCGATATGGCCGTCGCCGATGTCGATCTTGACCGTCTGGTTGCCGAGCGCCGTCGCTCGACGACGTGGACGCGCGCGGACGATGCGCCGGAGGCCACGACCGTTGAATTTTCGTTTGAGGGCGTGCTGGCAGACGAACCTGTCCTGCGCGATGCCTGCGATATCGACCGCGTTTTCCCTCGCGCGCCTTTTGTGCCGGCCGACCATGGTGATCTGGCCGAGCGCTGCGAGACCATCCTCGACCTGCAGACCGCCGGCCTCAAGACCCGCCTTGCCCATACGGGCACCAAGGCGGCTGTCATCGGTCTTTCGGGTGGCTTGGACTCCACGCTGGCACTGCTTGTGACCGTGCGTGCCTTCGATGCGCTGGGGCTGCCGCGCACGGGTATCACGGCGGTCTCCATGCCAGGTTTTGGCACGACGCATCGCACCAAGTCGAATGCCGAGTCGCTCGCCCGCGACCTGGGCGTGGGCTTCCGTGAGGTTTCGATTCACGCGGCCGTGGAACAGCACTTTATGGATATTGAACACGACCCGGCAGTTCAGGATGTGACCTACGAGAACAGCCAGGCGCGCGAGCGTACGCAGATTCTGATGGACCTGGCCAACCAGGCTGGCGGCTTTGTCATCGGCACCGGCGACCTGTCGGAGCTGGCGCTCGGCTGGGCTACCTATAACGGCGACCACATGAGCATGTACGCCGTCAACGCGAGCGTGCCCAAGACGCTTGTGCGCCATCTGGTGCGCTATGCGGCTGATGTCTTTGGCGGGCGTATCGCCGAGGTCTTGCTCGACATTCTCGATACGCCGGTGTCCCCCGAGCTTCTGCCGCCCACGGGCGACGGCGAGATTGCACAGAAGACTGAGGATTTGGTGGGTCCGTACGAGTTGCACGACTACTTCCTCTACTACCTGCTGCGTTTTGGCTTTGAGCCCGGCAAGATCTACCGCATGGCGCTCAAGAGCTTCGAGGGCGTCTATGACGCCAAGACCGTCCACACGTGGTTGCGTACGTTCTACCGTCGCTTCTTTGCTCAGCAGTTTAAGCGCAGCTGCCTGCCCGATGGTCCCAAGGTGGGCTCGGTGACGCTCAGCCCGCGCGGCGATTGGCGCATGCCGAGTGATGCCAGCTCGCGTCTGTGGCTTGCGCAGATCGACGCGCTCAATGCAATTGACTAAGGTTGGCTAAATTGAACCAATACGGGGGTTGCAAGCGTTACACTTTTGCAATCTGATGGCCCGTATCGCGCGGCGCTCTTGTCGGAGCGCCGCGTTTTTCATATCGAAAGGTGGCACCATGCAGGCATCGCAGCGTCTCGACCGCTTTGGCGCGGAGGTCTTCGCCTCGCTCAACAACAAACTGCTCGCGCTGAAGGCTCAGGGCAAGACCATTTACAACATGAGCGTGGGCACGCCCGACTTTAAGCCGTACGACCACGTGGTCGACGCGCTCACGCAAGCAGCCCAAGATCCCGAGATGTGGAAGTATGCCCTGCGCGACCTGCCCGAACTCAAGCAAGCCGTGTGCGATTACTATGAGCGTCGCTTTGGTGTCTCCGGCATTACGCCGTCCATGGTGCAGTCGTGCAACGGCACGCAGGAGGGCGTGGGCCATTTGGGCCTGGCCCTGCTCGATCCGGGTGACACCATTTTGGTTCCCGATCCGTGCTATCCGGTCTTTGAGGCGGGTGCCAAGATCGCCGATGCCAAGCTCGAGTACTATCCGCTGGTTGCCGAGCACAATTACCTGCCCTATGTGGCGGGCATCGATCCCGAGGTGGCCGACCGCGCCAAGTATATGATCGTGTCGCTGCCCGCCAACCCGGTGGGCTCGGTGGGCACGCCCGAGATCTACGAGGAGATCATCGCTTTTGCCCGCGAGCACGACCTGCTCATCGTCCATGACAACGCGTACTCCGACATCGTGTTCGACGGCGAGCCGGGCGGCAGCTTCTTGCAGTATCCCGGTGCGCTCGAGGTGGGCGTTGAGTTCTTCTCGCTCTCCAAGTCGTTTAACGTCACCGGTGCTCGCATCGGCTTTTTGGTCGGCCGCGAGGACGTGGTCTCTGCCTTTGCCAAGCTACGCAGCCAGATTGACTTCGGTATGTTCTTCCCGATCCAGAAGGCTGCTATCGCCTGCCTGAACGGTCCGCGTGATGAGGTCGAGGCGCAGCGTCTGAAGTACCAGGAGCGCCGCGATGCCCTGTGCGACGGTCTTGAGGGCCTGGGCTGGGAGCGTCCCAACGCGCATGGCTCCATGTTTGTGTGGGCCAAGCTCCCCGGTGGTCGCACCGATTCCATGGCGTTTTGCGAGGAGCTCATGGAGAAGGCCGGTGTTGTGGTGACGCCGGGCGCGAGCTTTGGTCCTTCGGGCGAGGGGCACGTGCGTATGGCGCTGGTTTTGCCGCCCGACCAGATCGCTTTGGCTGTCGAGGCCATCCGCGAAGCGGGCCTGTATTAGAAAGCTATTTCGGCTCGTCAATAGCTCGAAACCGATTTCGTGCAGTTATTTTACGAATCCTGCAAATAATTTCGGTAAACGGTCGATATTTGGCTGCGAATAGGAGCATAATCAAAGTCCCGATTGGATGTATTGGGATTACGGCAAGCCGCTCGGGTCGTTCCCGGGCGGCTTGTTTGTGGAGAGAGATGGGAGTTTCTAATGGTTAACGAGAAGAAGGTCGCTATTGTCGGCTGCGGTTTCGTCGGTTCGTCTTCGGCGTTCGCGTTGATGCAGAGCGGTCTGTTCTCCGAGATGGTCCTTATCGACGTGGACAAGAACCGCGCCGAGGGTGAGGCTCTGGATATCGCGCACGGCATGACGTTTGCCGAGCCGATGAAGATCTACGCCGGCGATTATTCCGATGTAGCCGACGCCGCCATGATCGTCGTCACCGCTGGCGCTGCCCAGAAGCCCGGTGAGACCCGCCTGGACCTGGTCAATAAGAACGTCAGCATCTTTAAGTCCATTATTCCCGAGATTAAGAAGTCTGGCTTCGACGGCATTCTGCTCATCGTCTCCAACCCGGTCGACGTTCTGACCTACGCCGCCATCAAGATGTCCGGTCTGCCCGAGGGCCATGTCATCGGCTCCGGCACCGTGCTCGACACCGGCCGTCTGCAGCAGATGCTCGGCGCTCACGTCGAGGTTGACCCGCGCGATGTCCAGGCCTACGTCATGGGCGAGCACGGTGACTCCGAGTTCGTCGCTTGGTCCAGCGCTCAGGTTGCCGGCGTGCCGCTGAACACCTTCTGTGAGCTTCACGGCCACCTGGAGCATGAGGCTGCCGAGAAGCGCATCGCCGAGGACGTCAAGAACTCCGCCTACACCATCATCGAGAAGAAGCACGCCACCTACTACGGTGTCGCTATGGCCGTCAAGCGCATCTGCACTGCTGTCATGCGCGATGAGCAGACCGTTCTGCCTGTCTCCTCGCTCATGGTGGGCGAGTACGGCCTGTCCGATCTGGCCATCTCCATGCCGACGGTCGTTGGCCGCGACGGCGTCGTTTGCCGCGTTCCCGTGCCGCTGAACGATGACGAGCAGCATGAGCTCACCGTCTCTGCAAAGGCCCTCAAGGACATCATCGACAGCGTCGACTTCTCCTGCTAAATCAAGCTCGCTAGAGCGAAAAGCTACAATGAAGGCGCCCGGATTCATGTGACCCGGGCGCCTTTTTGGTGCATTGGGGACAGGTTTGTTTGCATCAAATGAGGTGCAATCGGTGCAAAACCAGCCTGTCCCCCTTGCACCATTGTTGATGGGAGGGTCATGTCTGATTCGCCTAACTTTTTGACCTATGCCCAGACGGCCTTTGACTCGTTTGATGCGCGGCCGTTCTGCGCGGTGGACAGTCTGGTCTTTGCGTGGTTGTCCTATTTGCGTTTGCCGGGTGATATGGCGGAGCTGACGAACTGGCAGGGCCTAGACGTACGCGAGCTGCTGCGTGCCGAGTGCTACCGGGACATGATTGGCGACTTGTGGGACCCGGAGGGCAGCAGGGCCTTGTTGGAGGCCGTGGCAGCAAGTCCTCGCTACCGTGGCGTGAACGTTTGCGGCTATCGTGCCGTGAGCGATGTGGTGGCGACGGAGCAGTTTGCAGCCATGACTTTCCGGTTTCCGGCGGGGTTTAGCTATCTTTCCTTCCGGGGGACCGACAGCACGATTGTGGGCTGGAAAGAGGACTTTAACATGGCGTTCCGGTATCCTGTGCCGGCCCAGGAATCCGCGGCGCGTTATGTGGACGAGGCGGCGGATGCGATTGACGAGCCGCTTTTGTGCGGAGGTCATTCCAAGGGTGGAAACCTTGCGGTGTACGGTGCGGCGATGTGTTCCGATGCCGCCCGTGAGCGAATTGAACGGGCGTATTCCCATGATGGTCCGGGCTTCGTCGAGGAGTTTCTGAACGGAGACGCCTTTGCGAGCCTTTCTGGTCGTATCGATAAAACCCTGCCCCAGTCTTCGATCTTCGGCATGATGTTCGAGACGCAAGAGGACTACGCTATCGTCGAAAGCACCGAGTTTAGCCTGCTGCAACACAATCCCTTTAGCTGGGTGGTTGATGGTCACGACTTCGTGTACCGTGAGCGCCTGTCTGCCGGTGCTCGATACGTTGATGGGTCCATTCGCGAGATGCTGCTTGCAGTGTCGCCTAGCGAACGCGAGCGTTTTGTAGATGCGTTGTTCTCCGTGTTTGAGGCTACGGGTGCTGAGCGGTTTGCGGATATCGCTGGGAATCTGCGCGAGAGCCTGCCCGTGATGCTCCAGGCTGCGCAAGGCTTTGACAAGGATACGCGCCGTTTTGTGTCGCAGACCATCGTGGCAATCCTTAAATGCGCACTGCTGCCCAAACGACCTCAGATCGACATGCCCGCTGCCGGCAAGAGTTTGGCAGAACAGCTCGAGGCCTGGCAGTCCGAGCTCCTGCGTTAACCATTGGTGCAGAGAAACCTGGCCCCAATGCAGCAATCTTCGATGCGCTTGGGGCGGGCTCGACCGCTATACTGGTTCGTGCCGAAATCGATCTAGAACGGAATGCCGTATATGAAAATCAATCACGCGATTCTGCATATCCTGGACTTTGACTCTGCCGTTAACGTTATGAGCCAGCGCGAGCTCGATATCGAAAGCCGTACCGTGCGCAACTTCGTGACCACGCATCTGCGCCGCGCACGAACCTCGGCCGACAATAAACGTGCCACGTTTGCCGAGAACTCTGCGTTTGGCGGCGAACTCAAGGGCTATTTCTTTGGCGAGCGCGAGTTCGTGGACCTGTCGCAGCAGATTGCGGAGTTCATCTCTTCCGAGCTCACCAAAGCCGAGAAAGCCGAGTCCACCGACGTGCTCGTGGCCGATTTTGACGACGATGAGGATGCCCGCTGGTTTGCCGTGATGCTGCTGGGCTTCAAGCAGGCTTTTATGCACGAAGTGGGCCGCGAGGAGGGGGAGGTACGCAACGACATCGCGCGCCACTACGCCATTCTGCCGAACCCCTCGCAAAAGGTGCCGAGCTATGCCATCGTGCGCGCGAGTACCATGGAGATCGGCTACGTGGACAAGAAGCGCAAGATTGCCGGCGAGGACCGTATGCTTATCCCCGATGGCCTGCTGCAGTGCGACACGGGTGTATCGGGCAAGGAGGTCATCGACACCGTGACGCGTGTGGTCGAGGAAGTCGCCGAGGAGCATGGTGCCAATACGGCCGTGGCACTCGCCAAGGTTAAGGCTGCCGTTGCCGAGAAGGTTGAGGATGACGAGGAGCTGCCGCCTTGGGATATCGTCGATGAGGTCTTTGAGGACGAACCGGTTATCAAGGAAAGCGTGCGCGCGGCACTGACCGAGGAGAAGGTGCCCGAGCGCGTGCCCGTGGAGCGCAAGCAGGTCGAACGTGCGGCCGTGCGCAATCACAAGATTCGTACCGACACGGGCATCGAGATCAGCTTCCCGGCCGAGATGGGTTCGAACTCCGAGTATATCGAGTTCGTCAACGAGCCCAACGGCCTCATCTCCATCGAGCTCAAGAATATCGGCAGCATCGAGAATCGATAAGTTGTTGCGTTACAGGTCGAGCATACGTCAGCGAAAACGACCCAGAGCGAGCAAGGTGACGTGAAAGAGGAGGGCATTGACCTTCTGGTCATGCCCGACGATTGAACGTCAGATTGCCGCCTAGGGGCGTTTGCAGCGTCGGGTCGTTACGGCGTTTGGTAAAACGCCGTAACTATTAAAGCTGGCGTAAGCCCTCTTCGAGACCGGTCTTGCTGTCGGTCTTCTCGTCGCGCATCTTGATGACGCGGGCGGGGACACCGGCCACGACGGCGCCGGCGGGGACGTCCTCGACGCATACGGCGCCGGCGGCAACGACAGCACCCTTGCCCACGCGCACGCCCTCCAGGACCACAGCATTAGCGCCGATCATAACGTCGTCCTCGATGATGACGGGCGTGGCGCTTGCGGGCTCCACGACGCCTGCCAGCACGGTGCCGGCGCCGATGTGGCAGTTCTTACCCACGGTGGCACGGCCGCCCAGCACGGCGCCCATGTCGATCATGGAGCCTTCGCCAATGACGGAGCCGATGTTGATGATGGCACCCATCATGATGACGGCGCGGTCGCCGATCTCGACGCGGTCGCGGATGATCGCGCCCGGCTCGATGCGGGCGTTGATGCCCTTAAGGTCGAGCATGGGGACGGCGGAGTTGCGGCAGTCATTCTCGACGTCGTAGTAGTCGATGGAGTCGGCATTGGCATCGAGGATGGCCTTGAGCTCTTCCCAGTCGCCAAAGACGGTCTTGCCACGACGGCCGCCGTAGACATGCGCATCGCCCCAGGCAACCTTCATGCCCGGCTTTTCGCGCACGTACAGTTTGACGGGCGTTTTCTTGGGCGCGGTTGCGATGTAGTTGATAATCTCCTGTGCATCCATCTCGGCTGCATTACTCATTTGCTGTCTCTCCTTTGAGTGGATCCGGTTGATACCTGGTTAGGCAAACATGACCTGGTCGAACGTATAGAAGCCAGGCTCGCGGGTGACGAGCTTCTGCGCGGCTGCCAGGGCGCCGTTGACGAAGATCTGACGGCTCGTGGCGCGGTGCGCGAGCGTGACCTCCTCGTCCTGGCCGAAAAAGCTTACCTCGTGCACGCCGGCGACGGTGCCGCCGCGCAGCGAGTGCATGCCGATCTCCTTGGGGTCGCGCGCGCCGCACATGCCCTCGCGGCCATAGACGGGGTGGTAGCCTGCCTCGGGCTCGGCTTCGACGACGGCGTCGAGCAACAACTTGGCAGTGCCGCTGGGGGCGTCGACCTTTTGATTATGGTGCGTCTCGACGATTTCGCAGTCAAAGCCGGGCAGCTCGCGCGTGGCCTGGGCAACCAGATGGCGCAGGGCGGCGATACCGATAGAGTAGTTGCCCGAGTGCATAACACGGGCGTTCTGACCCAGCTCGCGCAGGCGATCCACCTGCGCGTGCGTATAGCCCGTGGTGCCGGAAACGAGTGCGGCACCCGTGCGCTCGACATAGGCGACAACGGCATCGAAGGTCACGACGTTCGAGAAGTCGATGATTACATCGGCGGCCGGTGCGCTCTCGAGCTCGGACAAGTCGAAGCCGATCTGGGCGACGATGTCAAAAACGGGCTCTCCAGCGGTGTTGACAATGCCCTCGGCGGTGGTGCGGATGAGCGAGCCCATGCGGCCCGTTCCCATAATGACGGTCTTAATCAAGCAGACCAGCCCCCTTCAGAGCATCGGTAAGTGCAGAGCGCGTGTCGTCTGCCATGGGGCACAGCGGCATGCGGTAGTTTGCCTCGATCATACCCATCTGGGCGAGCGCCTCTTTGACGGGGATGGGGTTGACCTCACTAAAGAGGGCATTGATGAGCGGCTGGCCGGCAATTTGGATATCGCGGGCACGCGCCACGTCACCGTCCAAATAGGCGCGGCACATGTCATGCACGAGCTGCGGCTGCACGTCTGCCCACACGCTGATGGTGCCCGAGGCGCCCAGGCTCATGAGCGGCACGGTAAGCGCGTCCTCGCCCGAGTACATGCGGAAGTCGTCTGACAGCAGGTGGGCGATCTTGGCCGCGTAGGCGACGTTGCCCGAGGCCTCCTTAATACCCATGATGTTGGGGTGCGCGGCCAGGCGCTCTACGTTGCGCTCGCTGATACCGCAGCCGCAACGACCAGGGATGTTGTACAGGATGCAGGGGATGTCCACGGCATCGGCGACGGTCTTAAAGTGCTGATAGATGCCCTCTTCATTGGACTTGTTGTAGTAGGGGGTAATGAGCAGCAGGCCGTCGGCTCCCAAGCCTTGGTAGGTGAGCGACTTGGTGAGCATGGTTTGCGTGGAGTTGGAGCCCGAGCCGGCGATGACGGGGACGCGTCCTGCAACATGCTTGACCACGGCGGCGACAACGGAGTTGTCCTCGTCGTCGGTCATCGTGGCGCTCTCGCCGGTGGTGCCCAGGGTGAGGATGGCGTCGGTGCCATTTTGTAAGTGGAAATCGATAAGGCGCTCGAGTGCGTCAAAGTCGACGCTGCCGTCCTTTTTAAACGGCGTGACAAGGGCGACGATCGAGCCCTCGAGGTTGCGGATATCCATGTTCTTCTCCTTCGCTTCCGCGATCTGGATGCGTTTGTTCCATTGGGCGGCGACGGCCAGGCGCTCGTCCTGAGCGCGACGACGAGCGCTTTCGGCACGCGATTTGGCCAGCAGCTCACGGCCGCACGGCAGCACGTCGAGCGTGGCAAAATAATCGCCCGGGCGCTCGGCGCGGCGGATAAGGTCGGCCGAGCCGTCGGGGCGCAGCAGCACCTCGGCGGAGCGCAGGCGGCCGTTGTAGTTGTAGCCCATGGAGTAGCCATGCGCGCCGGTATCGTGGATCACGAGCACATCACCCATGTCGATCTGCGGTAGCTCGCGGTCGATGGCGAACTTGTCGTTGTTCTCGCACAGATTGCCCGTAATGTCGTACGTGTTTGTGACAGGCGCCGCGGTCTTGTCGGCGCCACCCGGCTGGCCCATCACCGTAATGTGGTGGTAGGCGCCATACATGGCAGGGCGGATCAGATCGACGGCGCTTGCGTCCACGCCGATATAGTTCTTGTAAATCTGCTTCTCATGGATGGCTTTGGTGACCAGACATCCATAGGGGCCCATCATAAAGCGGCCCATCTCGGTGCAGATGGCCACATCGCCCATACCGGCGGGAACCAGGATTTCGTCGTAGGCCGCGTGCACCCCCTCGCCGATGGCGTGGATGTCGTTGGCCCTGTCTCTTATACACATCTCCGAGCCCACGAGACTACGCTGCATCTC
>CABSMX010000062.1 GCA_902478945.1 uncultured Collinsella sp. | reverse complement strand
GTGTATAAGAGACAGGCGCCCGAGTGCGTGGTGATAAACGTATTGGGCATCTTGACGGTCTTGGGCGTGGCAAAGTCGCAGCTAAACCAGCTAAGCTTGCCCTCGCGCAGGGCAGCGTCGACGGCGTCCTCGTCAATGATGGTTTCGCGCGCGTAGTTGATGAGCACGGCGCCCGGTGCCAGCAGGTTAATCTGCTCGGTACTGATCATGCCGATGGTGTCGGCCTTGCTGGGCACGTGCACGGTGAGGTAGTCGCAGCCGCGGCAGAGGTCCTCGAGCGTGCCCACGCGCTGCACCTCGCGGCTCAGCACCCACGCGTGCTCGACGGAAATGAACGGATCGTAGCCGTAGACATCCATGCCCAGATCGACGCAGGCGTTGGCGACCTTGGAGCCCACGTTGCCCAGACCGATAACGCCGATGCGCTTGCCCTTGAGCTCGCGGCCCACAAAGGCCTTCTTGGCCTTTTCGGCGTCGACCTGAATCTCGGGGTCGTCGGCGTTGTCGCGCACCCAATTCATCGACTGCACCACGCCGCGGCTCGAGAGCACCAGCATGCCCAGGACGAGCTCCTTGACGGCGTTGCTGTTGGCACCGGGGGAGTTAAAGACGACGACGCCCTTTTTGGCGTACTCCTCGACGGGGATGTTATTGACGCCGGCGCCGCAGCGGGCGATGGCGCGGATGCCCTCGGGCAGCTCGTAGCCGTGCAGGTCGGTCGAGCGCATCAGGATGGCGTCGGCCTCCTCGGCGGTGCCCACAAACTCGTAGCCCTCGCCAAACTCGACTTTGCCGTCTTTAGTGATGTCGTCGATGGTCTTAATCTTACGCATGGAAAAACTCCTTAGCAGGTTTGGTTTAAACAGGTGGTTTGAAGTGGCTGGTCGGCCCGCGCGTTGCGGGCTAGTTAGATCGCGGACTCAAACTATGCTGCGCTTCGAAGTCCTTCATGTACGAGGCCAGCGCCTGCACGTCCTCCATGGTGACGGCGTTGTACACGCTGGCGCGCATGCCGCCGACGAGGCGATGGCCCCTGACGTTTTGAATCTGGTGTTCGGCCGCGCCTGCGACAAAGGCCGCATCGAGCTCGGCGTCGCCGGTGCGGAAGGTGACGTTGGCGATGGAGCGACTGTCGGCTTGCGTGGTGCCATGGAACAGCTCGCTGTGCTCGAGCAGGTTATAGAGCAGGTTGGCCTTGGCCCAGTTGCGCTCGGCCATGGCGGCGAGTCCGCCGGTCTCCTCGACCCAGTGGAACACCTTGCCGCACACATAGATGCCAAAGGTGTTGGGCGTGTTGAGCATGGAACCCTTGGCGGCCTGGGTCTTAAGGTCCATGTACTGCGGCGTCTGCGCAAAAGCGGGGCCATCGGCGATGAGGTCGTCGCGCACGATGACCACGGTCACGCCCGCGGCGCCGGCATTTTTCTGTGCGCCGGCGTAAATGAGCCCGTAGCGCTCGACATCGAGCGGCTGCGACAGAAAGCAGCTCGAGACATCGGCGACCAGCGGTACGTCGCCGCAGTTGGGCAGCTCGTGGTACATGGTGCCAAAGATGGTGTTGTTCTGGCAGATGTAGACGTAGTCGAGCCCGTCGCCCGCGGCCTCGGCGGCAATGCGCGCGTTGACGTCGGCCATGGTGGGTATGCGGTCGAAATTGGTGTCCTCGGAGCTCGCGAGCAACACGGCCTCGCCGTACTTGGCGGCCTCCTTGTACGCCTTGTTGGCAAAGTTGCCGGTCACGACGTAGCCGGCGCGGCCGCGGCGCATGAGGTTCATGGGGATGCCCGCAAACTGCAGCGTGGCGCCGCCCTGCAAAAACAGGACACGGTAGTTGTCGGGGATGCTCAGCAGGCGGCGCAGGGTTGCCTCGGCGTCGTCGATGATCTGCTGGTACATGCTAGATCGATGGCTCATCTCGAGCACGGACATGCCGCAACCGCGGTAGTCCATCATCTCGTCGGCGATCTCGGCGAGCACGCTTGTGGGCAGCGCGGCCGGGCCAGCTGAGAAGTTGTGCACACGTGCCATCTTCTAGTTCCCCTCGTAGTCGTTTGAACGTTCGGGATACTTTAGCACAGTGGAGCGCCAGGCGCGACCGCATCACGGTAAAACTCGAGTGCGCTGCTATGATTTACAGGATGGTTACATGGGGGAGGCTACTTGAGTAGTTTGAATCTACTCAAAGGGTTCTTTCGATGGTCCTCGATTGCCAGGATGCTGATGTTTCGCTGCTCAACATCCACGTGGTAGTACACGCTGTAGTGCGCGCAAAAGAAGACCCTGCAGTCAATGGGCGGAAAGGCCGCCTGATAGTAGGGGTCGTATTCTTCGCCAAAATAAGGATGCTCGGCTAGGAAGTCGATGAGGTTGCCGATTCTGGCGTAGACTCGCTCCGAAGGAATCTCGGCATAGGCATAGAGTGCCTCGTCAGTCATGACAACATCAAAAGGCTTATCAAGTTCGTCGAGCTCCGAGTAGAACTCAACGTCTGCGTTATCCAATTTCATGGCGAGCTGCCCTGATGCGATCCGCATCTGCCTTGGCCTGTTTCCAAGGCCGCACGCGACCGTTCACTAAGTCGTCGTAGCCACGCGTGATGGCTCGCTGAATGCGTTCTTCGCGCTCCTGAATGGCGGATAGTGCGCGCGTCTGCTCGTCATAGGCTTCGGCATCCATGACGACAAGCGATGCTGACCCGTTTTTGGTTAGGTAGACGGGCTCTTTGGTTTGGTGGCAGCTATCTGCTATGGAACCAAAGTTGCGTTGCAGATCGGAAATAGGCTTTACGACAGGCATATGAAACTCCTTACATAGAATCATATGTACAATTTTATGACGATTATAGCGCAAAGCTGAATGAAGGCATGAGTGAGCGGCCCTGCTTGTCCATTTGGTGGCAGAAAGACGTGTATGACGCGCGGCGGGTTCATTTTAATTACCGCGGAGCCGATGAAAGTCAAACGGGTTCCAAGCGTCCGCGATCGCCGTTCACCGATTAAAACTACCGCTCATCTGCATATGCACAGTTGACTTGTTGCTCAACAAAATGTTGCTAAACAAAAACGCGCGCAAGTGGCGTATGAAGTATTTATAAACAATCATCTTCCTTATTTCCCGACGTAGCCGGTGGGTTGCGGCGTGGATTCTTGGGGGTCGTTTCTGTATGAATTACAATGACACGAGTGCAACAAACGATTCGATGAACATAGACACGTATTTCGAGTCGCTCATTCTGGATGCGGTTGCGCGGGCCGATGCTCCGTTGCACGAGGCGTTGGTGCGCTCGAGCGTGTATCGCACCATTAATGACTCATACGAGCGCGCGCTAGCCCAACTTGTTATAGATGGTAAACTTTTATATGCCAACGGCGAGTACAGCATGGCGCCCGAAAAGGTCGAAGAGGTAGCGAAACCCGCGGAGCCCGAGGCCGTTGAATCCGTTACTCCTGAGGACCCTGCACCTGAGATTAGCGGCCCTATTTCGTTGCGTGCTGATTCGACTCTTGAGCAGTTGAAGGTTAATGAACGTAGCTGGCCCATCCCCGTTGCCGTGGGCGTTTCGTATGACAAGAAACCGGCCGACGGTTTGTCCCTCATGGGATTCGAACTTCCGGCGGAGTCTGTGGCGAACGCCGAACAGCCGGCCGAGCAGCAAGAGCCGGTGCAAGTGGAGTAGCAGGAGCCTGTCCAGCCCGGGCGTCCCGAGCTCATGCTGTCTTCCGAGCCGCAGCAGCTAGCCATTTCCTTCTCGGACGGTCCTGAGGCTGAGAAGGTTGTTGAGTCCGAGCCTTCCGCTGAGCCTGAGCTTACTTTCGCCGGAGAGGCCGAAGAACCCACTGCTGTCGATGAGGCACCGTTGTCAGCTCTCGTGGGCATCGGCTCCTCTGCAGAGGCCGCCCGCGGCGAGCTAGAGTGTCCGCGGTATTTGAGTGGTTGGGATGACCCGCGGTGCGTGTTCAACAGCGATTACCAGATTGCGCTTCTCGATAAGCTGAACGTTCAGGATATATTTGGGCTTGTTCGCAAGTTGGGTCAATCGGATGCGGATGAATTGTCTTCGGTCTTCGACGAGTCTATGCTCCGCTCTCATGCTTTCCGTCTTACACCTCGATATAGGACTCAGATTCCTACTCTATGCAAGCTCTCCGGTAACAGCCGCTTCATATTTGACATGTTCGGAAATCTTCGCAGGGTAAAACCCGGTTTTGAAATCGATGAATCTGCGTGTCGTCAACAGGTTGAGTTGTTAAGCACCTTATATTCAAACCGTGGCGAGCCGTTGTCACTTTGGAACCTTCTCATTACGCAAACCGTACAACGGAAGCTAAAGTGGGAACTCGGCGTTCGCAGTCTTCCTAAACTAGTCGTTTTGAGTGCATCTGAATTGCGGCAAAAAGGCCTTACCACGAGTGAGGTACATTCGATTGTGTCTGCATTAAATGAATGGGATGCGGGTCCTATTTCGTTGGGAGTTGCTTCGGAAAAGGTCGAGCTAGCGCGGCAAGCTGCGGTGGGGGGTTGGTATCCAGAGGATAATGCCAATCCGAAGCGCGTCAAGATAGTTAATTCGGCTTCCGATGTGGCTCTTTCGGAATCGCTTTCAGATTCTCTTTCAGTATATGTGCCATCCTTCCGTGTGCTCTTTTGCATGAGATTGTACGAAAGGCTCGAGCTGTGTCAGGACGTTGATGAGTGCATAGCCGCTGTGCTTGCAGGATTGAAAGAGGAATATCTCGCAATTGATGCAGCGGCTTCATCATTTGAACGGCTTGGATTTGGGAAGTCTCGCGCTTACTCGGATATTAATCTATTAAATACAACTTCTACCTGCGAACATGTTAATGCGGACAGAGCGGTTATTGCACCGATTGATACAGATAGCTCGGAGGATTCGTCATGTGCTCAGGCGGGTGCGTGTGAGGCGGATTCTTCAGATGAGACTGGTTGGTATGAGCCCAAGGACCTTACTCTTGAGGAGGCCCTTGGGCTGGCTATTGGCCAGGACGTCGTAAACTTTAACGGGTGGTTTACGGGCCTTGCGTATCAGGATCGCGCTCTGATGGGCTATATGCTTGTCGAAAAAAATCCGGACAAATGGGCTGACAGGATTGGGAAGCCTGCTAATTATATTGAGGTACGCTACGACTTCCTCATGGAGGAACGTCCGCGTTTTGACATCGATGTTTTTGGCACGCTCTTTAAGGTGTACAAGATTTCTGAAGAGGTTTTTTGCGCCTTAACGCATGCTGTACAGCCTGCTTACCTGTATATGGAGCGTGTTTACGGGCAGGGCATTATTCCCCTTAAATATGCAGAGATTGATAAGGATCTTGAGCCGTCTGTCTGTCGGGTGGTTCGCGCGTACTTGGCGAGTGCGGCGACTGAAAATGCTGGCGACCGGGCTGAGAAGAAGGCCGTGCCGGTGGAGCAAGCTGTCGCGCCGACACCGGAGCCCGAGCCAGCGACCGAGCCCGAGCCTGCGACCGAGCCCAACCCTGCGACCGAGCCCGAGCCAGACCAGATGCCTGACCCTGCCGCTCCCGAGCCAACTCCCGCCCCGGCCCTGGAGCGGCCGGCAAAGCCCTTTATCAGCAAAATCGAAGACCTCACCGGCAAAGGCCCTATGTCTATCGAGGCGTGGCTGGCGTTGCTGCCCGCCGATGATGCCGACCTACTGCGCTGGGTCTTTAGCGACAGGCCCCTTATGGATTACCCTCGCAAGCCGGCCGGACTCGGTCCTCTGCGTCGACGTCGTGATGGCCTGATCAGCAACCGTCCGCAATTGGACGAGGATCAATTTAGTTCGTTTTACACGTGTTACGACCTTACCGTGGAGACGTTTTGCGAGATAACGCAGGCATCCCCGATGACTTTTGGCTACCTGAAAGCCGTTAAGGTATCGAACAAGTTTAGTCTGCGCCTTGCCGCCAACGATCGTACGTTGCCGCTGGAATGGCGCGAGAGGATAGCGCAGCTGAATCGCCAGCCTGCCGCCGATGGATCCGGCGTTCTCGCAAACGCTGGGGAGGATAATATTTCAGGGTCTGAACGAGTGCCGTACAAACGGTCCAGTGGTTTTTTCTCGCTTGGCAAGGCGTTGCGTGCATTTGCCGAGTCTGGAACCGTTGTGGAGTACCACAGTCTAAAAGAAATTCGCACCATGTATCAGCAGTTCTTGGAGAATAACGGCTGTGCCCATCGGGAATCCGTTGCGCTGCCGGATGAGGATATTCGGTGCCTGAATGCGCTCAAAGGATCGTGTATGTTCTTGATACCGCGCGCTAACAAGATACGGTCTTATGCGGTTGACAGCCGCTTTACTTCCGAACTGCGCCGAGTTTTAAGGCGTGCTGTCAAGCGTAATATCGAATGCGGCACGGGGCTTATCCTGAGGGAGAACCAAGAGCTGTGCGATTTATACGACGTTCGCGACGAAGAAGAACTCTACGAGATAATCCGTTCGTTTGTTCATGCGGACTCAATCTCTGGTCTCGAAATGGGCGCGATTCCTTTGATTCGCTTGGGTGAGACGAATCGTAAACGTCAGATGCTCGGCGTGTTGTCTAGTGCGGGTACCGAGTTGTCACGAGAAGAGTTGGCTCAGAGGTATGCGGATACCTATTGCGTTTCGAAAGCGACGGTGCGGAGCAACTACCTGCTTGACATGGGCGAATATCTCCGTAACGGTCGTTACTCGTTTGTCGAGACCGACCTAACGCCCGAGCAGCAACAGTTCATTAAAAACATGGTCACCGAGGACTATGTTTCACTGCCATATGTCACGGCGAGTTTTACCGCCAAGTACGGGACTGACTCCTCTCGTTCGATTAATGACTATACTCTTGACCCCCTTGGCTTGAAGATATCAAGAGAATTAATTGTTAAAAAGGGCGTTGACCTGAGGCAATCCTTTGCGCAGTTGCTCAGGTCTCGCGACTGCTTTGCATACGGTGCGCCCGGTTTTGGCGACGAGGTCGTTAACCATCCAGACTTTAGGCTGGAGATTGCATCTCTGCTTTGCAACCTCACTTTTATTGAGTGCAATCGTGGTTCGTTTGTCTCGCTCGGTCACCTAGAGCAGTCGACGGGTATCAGAAAATTGCAGCTGATGATCTATGCGTATGCGATGTACACCCGAACGGAGCCGGGGGTGCCATTTACGGTGGCAAGTTTGCGAAAACAAGGTTTTAAGCATGACCTTGACGCAGTGTTTGAAGAGTACGGTTTTGACGAGACGTTTTATGAAGGACTCATTATGTACGCTATTCCGGGCAACCAAATCAGGCGTACCCGCTTTAGCGGCGTTTGTATGTTCTGCCGCAAGGAGGGAACGTTCTCGTCTGCCGATGCAGTCGAATATGTTGTCAAACAAAAAGGACCTATCGAGGTAGAAGACCTGATTGATGCGTTCCGGAACGAGTATGGCGTCGTCATCACTGCCGCCGATATCCAAAGGGCCGTAAAAGATAGGGGCCTGTTCTATAACGTGGACCTTGACATGGTCATGCCCAACAAGGAAGCGAACGCAGAATACCTGCGCGAGCTGTATATCAAAAACAACCAATAGGAGGAAACCAACATGAACCTGTTCGAGATGATCGATGACAGTGTCAACATTAAGCCGACCGGCGCCAACCATAAGATTGTGATCGACGGCAAGCCCGAGATGTATCCCGTTTACAGCATTAAGCTCGACTGCCTGCGTTACAACGTGCAAAACGACCGCATCGCCTCGTGGATCAGCCGCTATAAGGCCGAGCATGGCGAGGACGCGTTTAACGAACTGGGCGTCGCGGCTTGCAATGACATCATCGAGGGCTTTATTGTCGATAGTAACAAGGACGCCATCGATAAGACGCAGCGCAGCATTGCCCTGCGCTCACAGGAGCGTCCCGGTGTGGTGCTTGCCGACGGTCTGATCGTCGACGGCAACCGCCGCTTTACCTGTCTGCGCCGCCTTGCTGCCAATAATCCTAGTTTTGGGTGGTTTGAGGCTGTCATCCTTCCCGAGAGCCTGGGCAACGACTCCAAGAAGATCAAGATGCTGGAGCTTTCGATTCAGCATGGCGAGGAAGAGAAGGTTGGTTACGATCCCGTCGACCGCCTGGTGGGCATCTACAACGACATCATCAGCTCCAATCTGCTCTCGAAGGAAGAGTACGCCCAGTGCATTGGCGTTGAGCCCAAGGAGCTCGAGAAGGAGATCATTAAAGCTCGGTACATGAGTGAGTTTTTGGAGTTTGCCAACGCCAAGGACCAGTTCCACCTGGCGCGCGAGCTCAAGGTCGCCGGTGTTATCAACGATCTGCAGGGCGTTCTTAAAAAATGCAAGAGCGACGAACAGGAAGAAGACGTTAAAAACATCGTCTTCGCCAACATGATTGCCGAGCCGCAGGGCGACATCGTGCGTTTCGTTCGCAAGATGAAGCCAATTTTGGAGGGTCCCGATGCCGATCGCTTTATCGAGCGTGAAAACGAGCTGGCTTTTGAGGTTGCCGAGCGCCTAAAGAACAAAGAGGTCGTGACCTCGACCGATATCGCCGAGATTCGCGATGATGTCCAGCTGGCGACGGCCTTCCGCGAGGTTATCGAATCGGCAGAAAACACCACCAAGATGAACAAGGCCCTCAAGTCGCCTTCGCTCTCGATCATTCGCGCCATCAAGGATCTTGACCAGGTGGAGGAATCGACCTTTGGCTTGTTGCCCGCGGACGAGATAGCCAATATCGCCGCCGAGGTCGCTAAGCTCGAGGCCAGGGTGAGCATGATCAAGGACAAGATTGCGTACAAGATGGGCGGCGAGGAAGCCTAAATGAAGCTGCGCCTCTCGTATAACGACGGTATTTCCGTCGTGCCGCTCGACATGACGGTTGAGCAGCTGCGTCGCGAGCCGGTCTGGAAGATCCGGCTTTCGGCACTGCGCCGCTATGCGCCGAGCTATCGAGAGACGGACGTGCTCTTTTCGCTGTCGATGGAAGGTCCCGGTGCCAAGCGCGTCGTCGAGCTGCTGCAGCAGGCGGCAAGCTTTGGCGTGGACTGTGAAATCGATCCGGACCTGCTGCGAGGCCTTACCGCGCGCGAGGACCTGTTGCGCGAGAAGGCGCGCGTGGGCCTGCTGATTAAGGCGCGCGATGAGTCGATCTTGGACCGCTTTGGCGAGTTTTGCCAGGCAGAGGACACCCTGATGCAACGCCCACTTAAGGACCGCCAGCTGTGGGACGCGTTCTTTATGAGCGCCATGGGCCGCTGCGCCAATTTCTCCGTTCCCGGTTCGGGCAAGACAGCGTCGGTCTTGGGCACGTTTGCCTATCTGCGCGAGCGCGACCTGGTCGATCGCATCATCGTTCTTTCGCCCAAGAACGCCTTTGGCTCGTGGCGCGACGAATGGGCGGCTTGCTTTGGGGCCGATCACCCTTTGCGTTCGCTGTGTTTCCACGATCCGGAGTTTCGCGGTCGTTCCACGCGCGACAAGTACAGTACCCTGCTGTTCGACTACAAGCGCTACGACATGATTTTGCTCAACTACGAGTCGGTTGCGCTGGGGGAGGCGGCCGCGCGTATTGCGGCCGATCGCGCCCTGGTGGTGTTCGACGAAGTCCACAAGGTGAAGCGTGTGGGTGGCAAGCGCGCGGCAAGCGCGGTGCAGATTGCCGCGGCGGCGCCGTATTTTATCGCGCTTACCGGTACGCCGATTCCCAACTCGTTTGAGGACCTATACAACCTGCTCCACTGCCTATGGCCGCGCGACTACAACTGGTACTTTGGCATGAGTGCCAATGCCCTTAAGTCGACGAGCGAGGATGACGTTGAACATATTAACGAGTCCATCGCGCCGTTCTTTTGCCGCACCAATAAGTATCAGCTGGGCGTGCCGCAGGCCAACGAGGACCATCTGGTCGATGTGGCGGTTGATCGCTGGGAGCAGCAATTATTTCAAAAGGTGCTGCTCACGCTTTCGGGCGAGCCGTTCGAGATGATCATTCGCCTGCTGCAGCTTTCGTCCGACCCGCGCATGCTGGCCGAGGATCTGAGCGCCGGCGACTACGCCGACCTGTTTGACGGCGAAGTGCAGACGGGGGCGGGCAAGGCACTGGAAGGCCTGCAGGTGGACGACCGGCCGACGGCTAAGATGGTCGCCTGCCTGGATTTGGTCGAATCGCTGGTGGCCCAGGGCAAATCGGTCATCGTGTGGTGCATCTTTAAGCGCAGCATTCGCAACGTGGTGCACGAGCTGCACGAGCGTGGCATTACGGCCCGCGCTATCAGCGGGTCGACCGATATGCCCACGCGCGCCCGCGTCATCGATTCGTTTAAGGCGGGGGAGACGAGTGTGCTTGTCACCAACCCGCACACACTGGCAGAGTCGGTCTCGCTCCATGGAGTATGTCACGACGCCGTCTACTTTGAGTGCAGCTACAACCTGGTGCACTTGCTGCAGTCCAAGGATCGCATTCACCGCTTGGGCCTGTCGCAAGAGCAATACACGCAGTACCACTACCTGCGCGCCGTGTACGAGCGCCGCGACGGACCGTGGTCGCTCGACCGCAACATTTACGAGCGCCTGCAGTACAAGGAGCAGGTCATGCTCGACTCGATCGACCGCGGCACGCTGGAGCCCGGCTATACCGACGAGCGCGATCTGGAACTGGTGTTTAAGGGCCTGTTTGACGACGAGGGCCAGCGGAGCGAGGTCAGCGGCCAAGGCATCGCGGACGATATGCAAGAACTCAAGGAGATGTAACGATGCAGAAAGCCTTTCCCATCTTTGTTATGGAGGTGTTTTGTGACGGCTGGCTGTTTTTGGAGCATTCCGATGTTACCTGGGACGGGTCGTCGCATGTTCTTAAGCGCGTTCATATCAACGCGGATAAAAGTGAGTGGCTCCTAAGCCGTGCGCGCGAGCATTTTACGGATGTTCCGAGCAACATCGATTTGTGCCAGTACGTCGGCACCACGCTCGTGGAGCTCGAGAAACATACTGAGTTGGTTGTTCCCCGCGACGATGTTTCGCCCCGCCTGCAGCCGCTCTTTGAGGGCGACCTGACGCCTATCACGCTGGTGCAGCTGATGTGCGTGGGCGACTGGCTTTCGGTGCGGCAGACGAGTGAAAGCGAGGTCCGCGTTGCCTATGACGAGCGATTGGCGCAGCAGATTTCCGGGTTTGGCTTTCTTATGCGGCGCTTCCGCGCGGTGCTTTGCTCACAGAGCACGATGCTGAGCAGCAGCGTGGTTGCCACGGTGCTCGAGGCAAGGCCGGCGACGGAGCCGGGGATCTGCGCGTTTTTGGAGATGGATGATCCGGTTCCTGTGGAGCCGGAGGCTGAAACGGTTGTTGAGCCGGAGCCCGAGCTCGAAGCAGCGTCTGAGCCTGAGGATTCTTCTGAGCCCGAGCCTGAGCCCGCGCAAACGCCAGGGCCTGCGTCGGAGCCTGCTCCCGAGCTCTCTTCGGAAGAGGAGGAAAGGCTCCGCATCGCAAGGAAGGTAAAGGCCGCACGCGACAAGATGGAAGAGCTCGATAGGTCGCGCGATGCCCTCCTCACCCAGCTATTGGTGTTGCGTCGGGAGTATCAAAAGCTTTCCGACCGGCGCAATTGGAAGGCGTTTACCAGGATTGAAGAAATCGGCAGGCAGATTAAGGAAATAAGTGGACAGGTGGATCAGCTCGACAAGCAGCTGAGCGACGCACGCCTTGCCTACGCCGAGACCCGCGCAGCGTCCATACAAGCGCTTAAGGAGCTGGGGCAGTAGGGCGGTGGTATTTGGCAAGAATGCCATTCGTGAATTCGATACTCAAATGAACGACACAGCTCTTTAGAATAATTGGTCGAAGATCTTTTTTGATAAATGGGGTGGTTGAGGTGTCAATATGTCAAGAAATGGCAAATAAGGGCGTATTCTCTGTTTACTCGGATTCTGATGCTTCTAAAATGCTTGAGTTCTTTCTTTACTATGCTGCTCCGGTACACACTTCACCCCTTTCTATCGATTTACCAAATTCATTGTCCGAGACTGTTAAGCGCGATTTGGTGCGGGATTTGTGCAAAAGGGCGGGTTGTGTTGAATCCGATTTCATTTTCTATTCGTTTCGCGACCTATCTCAAAAGATTCGTGACTTGGATGCAGCTTGTTTATCCGATGAGACTTTTGTTCCTGACCGCTCAAAAGGTTTTTTCTGCCGACATGTGCCGAATAACATGCAAAAGGGGTCGCCGGAATGCGATTTTGATTGCATTATCAAACATATTCGCAACTCACTCGCCCATGGCAGAGTAACTGATGCTGGTAAATACGCCATTCTAGAAGATAAGAAAAATAACCTGACTATGCGATTGGTTATCAAACCTGGCGTATTGCTTGATTGGGCTGATGAAATTCAAGCTAGCTTTGATCTGTAGTAAGCTAGGGTTCGGGTGGGAGTGTGTCGCTGTTCGCTACGGTCTTTTCCGGCTTTAATCTGTCTCTTAGACACATCTGACGCTGCCGACGACTAGTCGAGTG
>CABSMX010000061.1 GCA_902478945.1 uncultured Collinsella sp. | reverse complement strand
CAGCGTAGTCTCGTGGGCTCGGAGATGTGTATAAGAGACAGATCGTCCGCAGAATCGGGCAGGTCCGGCATTATCGCCAAGACCTGTGGGGGTATCCGGTGATACCGAAAGGCAGATATGTCGCACAGCATGTCGTCCATGAAAGGTACGTACCCACTATGTCGTTTGCGAGCCCGCCCGGACGGCAGACGCGATGGCTCGGCCTGCGAACGGTAAATACTGCTACGTGCACGTCGCGAATCTGCAGGTGGCTTTCAATCGGTTTGGAAAGCAGACTGATTGTATGGTTGATGAGGACTTTGTCTGGCGGCTTGCGCAGGAGCTTGTGAAGATTGACAGCTCGGACCCCGGCGCGTATAAGGGCGAGATCGAACAACATATCAAAGACCTGGTCGAGACATATGTTGCCAAACTCGATTCGCCCGTGTTGGACGCCGCAGAGATACGCGAGCTCGTCTACATCTGTCACATGGATACCGTCACCTTGGGCGATGGCTGGAACGCGGACACGACCGTCGGCTTCTTTACCGGCTACACCGACACCGCCGTTATTGCCGGCAAGACGGGTAACCGCAATTGCATGAGCTACGGCCCCGGCTCGTTAGCGCTCGCGCACAAGCCCAACAAGTATGTGCCCCATGCCGATATCGTTCGCTGCCAGAACGTGCTCATCGCACTTGCCGACAACACGCTCTGGAGCGCAAGCGGCCAAGTTGGGGCATAATAAGCCGCGAACAAACCGACTCGCACGTTAGGACAGTCCATGAAAGCTCTTCCGTTTCCCTGCATCCGCCCGGCTCAGGACCGCGTGCTCGAGGCGCTGCCGCAGATGGGCGGCATCCTGAGCGGCAACGACGCCCTGCGCGGCGCGATTGCCGATGGGTTCATGCTCAAGGATCCGGGCGCAGCGTATTACGTGTACGAGTGTTCGGGAGAGCCGGGACGCGTAACGGGCGTTGTGGCAATTTGCCCGGTCGGTGTACTGACGGGCGACGACGCGCCCTCCACAGATGCGGCCGCAGCCGCCCGTACAATCGCCGAGCTTAAGGTGCAGCCCCGCCCTGTAACGCTCGCCTACGAGGCCTCGCCCGTCATGGATATCATCCTCGGCGCCGCCAAAGAGGGCGCGTCGCTCTATGCCGTCACCGACCCCTCGGGCATTACGCACCGCGTGTGGGAGGTCAAGCGCGAGGATGCCGTTGCTGCCATCCGAGCCATGCTCGACCAGGCACCGGAGCCGACGCCGGCTGACGATCCCGCCTACGCCGCCGCGCTGGCAGGGGCGGCGCAGCTCCTGGCAGACGAGGCACGCACAGCCGACACCTACACGGGCAAAGAGCCGTTCAACTTTACCGTTGCCGCGCTATTCCCCGCCGCGCAGGTCACCGGCGGCGCACCGCAGGTTCCAACGGGTCTGCTCACCCACCAGATCGCAAGGTTCTAACAGGGCGTAAACGCCCAGTACAAAGACTCGGCAGCTCAACAAACAAGGGGCGGGGATACATGCGCATGCATCCCCGCCCCTTTCACATCGAGCAATGATGTCGGCGATCCGCATCGCCACGCCCGCGCTACCCGCGCTGCGAACCCGCTGCCGCCACGAGCGGCTCAACCCCCAGCTCGCGCGCATAGTCTTCTTGCGTAAAGACTTCGACCAGATCAAACGTATCGGCTGCATCGTCAAATGCAAAATGCAGCACCGAGCAGTTGCCCGGCACGCGCTCGCGCTCGTCGGCCGCCGCGCCCCTCACGTGGTCCAAAAACTCCTTGATGGCCGATCCGTGGCTCACCGCGAGCACGCACGAATGGTCCGGGCGTCGCATAAGATCGGTTAACGTCGCCACCATGCGCTCGCGCACCTGCATCTGGCCCTCGCCGCCAAACTGGCGGTAGAAGTCGCGCCATGGGCGCTCGGGCATGAGCATCACGCGCTCGGCCTCAAAGTCGCCAAAAAACCACTCACGCAGGCCATCAAGGCGCTCGTAGGCAAGGCCCGGCCACAGGTTGGCTATAGTCTGCTCGGTGCGGTGCAGTGTGGAGGTGTAGGCATGATCGGGTTCGATGCCGCGCGCACGCAAGAACATACCGGCGCGCACCGCCTGGTCGCAACCAAGCTGCGTGAGTGGCGAATCGCTCCAACCCTGAATAATGCGCTTAAGGTTGAATATCGTCTGTCCATGACGGACCAGATACAGATCTTTATTCATAGGGGGTCCTTTCGCTCGTTACCAATCAAGGAGCGAAAACGCCCCATCACAATAGCTAAAATGAAGCACGGCGCCGTTGTCGGGCTGTTCTCCCCCGCCGGCCACGCATCTAAGAAACTCCTGGCAGGCAGAGCCATGAGAGACTGCAAGCACACAATCGTGCTGCGGTCGAGCCATAATACGGGACAGCGCTGCAACCATGCGCGCCCGAAGCTCGCCTTCAGACTCGCCACCAAAGGCCACCGGATAATCACCCCAAGGCTGCGACGGCATGTCGCGATTTGATGCGCCCTCCAGCGAGCCCAGATGCCACTCGCGCAGGTCGTCGACCGGCTCTATGGGAAGGTCCTCGCCAACAATCAACTCGGCCGTGTGGCGTGCCCGACCCAACGGAGACGAATACGCATGGTCAAAGGAGATGCCGCGCGCCTCAAACGCCGCGCGCGTCGCCAGCGCCTGCTCGCGCCCGCGCGCCGTAAGCGGCGAATCGTGCCAGCCCTGCAAAATGTTCTGCACATTGAGCTCAGTCTGCCCATGCCGCACCAAATACAGATCGGCCACAAGCCCTCCCCTCGCACCACCGCAAAGGGGACAGGCACCTTTGTGGTGGTTTTGCCGCCGGATCGCGCCGCAACGACGCGCAACTACAGCAGCACGTCGGCAAGCGGACGCTTGGGCACGTGATGCGTCTGTGCCTCGTCGCGCCAATAATTGATGGAGCCGTCGGGGTTGGAATCGATCGCATCGATCACCTGTGTCTCGGCTGGCACGCCAAAAGCCATGATTAGCTTGAGCTCGTACTCGTCGCCGTCGAGCCCCATCGCATCGATCGCGTGGGGCGTAAAGGCCTTGAACATGCAGGCCGCCACTTCGGGCGTGGCACTGCGAGCGGCGAGCATCATCGTCTGGGCGGCAATGCCCGTGTCGACCTCGGTGATGGGCGCGGCGGGCTTACCCGGAACAGTGCGCTCGGCAAGAATCGCGATGTAGCCGGTCGGGCGTTCGCCCTCATCGGGACCCGGCCAATCCTTGAGCGCACCGGCCCATGCGAGCTCGTCAAACACGCGAGCGCAGTCCTCGGCACCGCTCACCACATGAAAACGTAGGCGCTGGGCATTGGCGCCACAGGGAGCCAGGTGCGCCAGCTCTACCAGCTCGAGCAAAAACTCGCGCGGCACGCGCATAGACTCGTCAAATCGGCGGCACGTGCGGGCGCGGCGGACCAGCGCGTCAAACGAATCCAAGCCAAGCTTTTCGCAACCTTGCTTTGCCATCGATTCGACACTCGACGGTGCCTCGGGAACTGCTTCGTTCATAGGGACCCCCAATACAAGCCAATTGTCCTTAGGAAAATCTAACCTAAAACGCAGGCAATAACGAACAGAGCTGCAATGTTCTACACCTGTTGAATAGAATGTCGCGACGTGGGGAACAACGAAAACAAATCGAGGCCTTTGGGTTACACTTCGCCCTCCCCGACCCATACGCCGGCGCCTTTAGGCGATACTGGTTGTAACGATTAAGGCTTACGCCGCACGGAAAGGAGACATTATGGGCATCTTTAAGAACGATGACCAGCAGTCGAATCTGTTTGGATTTGACGAGAAAAGCATGGCAGGCAAGGCAATCAAGGCCGTGCGCTGGATCTACGCCATCACGGGCGTCATCGCGCTGCTTGCCGGCATCGCGCTGCTGTTTGCACCCGCCAAGTCCCTCGTCTTCCTGACGACCGTCCTGGGCTTCTACTTTATAATTACGGCAGCCATCAGGCTGTTCACCGCCATTTTTGAGCCGCTGCTGCCCGCCGGCTGGCGCGTCACGAGCATCATCTCCAACCTGATCATCATTCTGGGCGGCGTCATAATCCTGCGCAACCAGGCCTTCTCGACCGCGACGCTCACCACGCTCGTGGTGGTCGTGGCCGGTTTTGGCTGGATCGTCGAAGGTGTCATGTCCATTCTGGAGTCCGAGCTTTCGTCTAACCGCGCCCTTGCCATCCTGAGCGGCGCGCTCTCCATCATCGCCGGCATGTTCGTGTTTATCTATCCACTGTGGTCGGCAAAGATGCTCGTCATCTTTAGCGGCGCCGCGCTCCTGGTGTTTGGCGTGACGCTGATTATTCGCGCTATCCGCTTTGGCAAGCTGGTGCACTAGATGCCGCGGACGCTGTTTATTGATGCCGACGCCTGCCCGGTTACGCGCGAGTCGATCGACTGTGCGCGGCGGGCGGGCGTCGCCGTGGTGATTGCCGGCAACAGCACGCAGAACTTGGAGCGGCACATTCGCCGCGACGATCCGCGTGATGCCGAGCACGCGCGACGCGGCTTTTGGGTCACCACGCTCGATGTGAGCGTGGGCGCCGATAGTGCCGACTTTGCCATTGTCGAACGTCTGCAGGCGGGCGACGTGGTCGTGACGCAGGACATTGGCCTAGCGAGCATGGTGCTCGGCCGCGATGCCTCCGCCATCGGCGTGCGCGGGCGCGTGTACGACAAGGCAACCATCGACATGCAGCTGTTTATTCGTCACGAGGAAAAGAAGGTGCGCCGCGCTGGCGGTCGCACCCGCGGGCCAGCAGCCTTCACCAGCGAAGACCGCGCCCGCTTTAAGCGCAACCTCACCGAGCTGTTGCGCTAACCAAGGTAGATTTTTGGGATATGCCTAAAAATCTACCTTTTGTTTTGGGCGGTGTGAGCGATCAAGATCCATGGCTCAACAAAATACGGGCTTCAAAATGCCATGCGTCGCCGCATTGTGCAGGCGCCGGGCATGGCTATTTTGAAGCCCGTTTTGTTAGGCCTACTTAGAGGCCAAAGGCAGATAGGACGAGGCCCCAGCCAGCGCCGATGACGTACATCATGACCAGGAACACGGCGTTTTCGCGAGCGCTGCGATTGGTGCGGAACAGCACCAGATAACCCACGCCGGCGGAAATGAGCGTGCCGGCGAGCATCGGCGCCAGTTGAAGTGCGCCTTCCAGATACAGCTGCGTAATGACCACGCTCGCCGAGCAGTTGGGGATCAGGCCGACAAGCGCCGAACCCAGGACGGCGAGCGTCTCGTTGCCACGCAGGAACTGCTCGATCGCGGACTCGCCAAAGGCCTCAAGTACGGCGACCAGAATCAGCGTCACCAGGAAAATGAATACCGATACCTGCACGGTATGCGAGATCGCGCTGCGGATAATCGACAGGACGGGCGTGCCTTCGTGTGAGTGGGAGTGACCGTGGTCATGATGGTGTTCATGCTCGCCCTCATGACCGTGATCGTGGCCGTGTCCGTGGTCGTGCTCGTCCTCGTCTTCATCACAACCGCAATGGTCGCGCTCGCACAGCTCATGGATGTGGTCGGCGCTCACTCCCGCCTCGGCAACCTCGTCGATGATGTCACCGCCGCTGTGATCGTCATGCGCGCAGTTAACGTGCGCCGGATTGATAGCGGTTCCCAACACGGTACGGCGAATTGCCGCATGCGCACGGGCGTTGCGGCGCAGGCCGCGAATGGCGGCATCCACGATAAAGCCCGTGACCAGCGCAATCAGCGTTTTCGAAGCCAAAAGCATCGCCATGGTCCGCACGGGAACCTGCTCGGCAAGTAGCAGCGGCAGCATCTCGTCAGAGGTCGAGAGAAACACCGCCACCAGGGTTCCCAGCGTCACGACGCGACCGGCGTACAGCGTTGCCGCCATGGCCGAAAAGCCGCACTGCGGCACCATGCCCAGCAACGAGCCAACCACGGGACCAGCAGCTCCGGCGCGCTTGATGGCACCGTTAACGCGATCGCCCGCCACATGCTCGAGCGTCTCGAGGGCCAGATATGTCACTAACAAGAACGGCACCAGCGAGAGCGTGTCCTTGCCGGCGTCGAGCAGAATATCAATCAGCAAATCCATGACGGATGGAACCTTTCGTGTCTTTCGGCAGCATTGTAAAAGTCCTAGCGGTCAACTAGGGTATTGTAATTGTCCTAGGCGCGATGCCAATAGTTGCCCATGGTAAACTATCATCTCGCCATAACTCGACAAACCCGAGCCGCACGACGCGGCCCGTCCAAGGAGCAGCATATGAACGTATCGCAAGCACTCGAATACGAGCGTCAGCCGTTTATCCCCATGTTCATCTATGGCGATCACGGTGCCATGGAATCCGAGCGTCAGAAAGGCGAAGAGGCTCTCAAGGTGCTCGAGACCGAGTACTTTACCGCCGAGGGCGACCCCGGCTTCGACTTTGCCACCGTGCGCGACCTGGCCGACCGAAACCGCGACCTGTGCGACCAGATTGGTGAGGCGCGACTGCGCAACGTGACGCCCGCAACGCTTTCGCGCGGTCTGTCCGACGCCGACACCTGCGCCGCCATCGGCAAGATGCAAAAGCGCACCGCCGCGTCCGTCATGCGCGAGATCCGCGGCGACCGCGATGCGCTCGGTGTCGCCTACGCCCGCAAGCCCATCCAGGGCACGGTGCTCGGCATCGACATCGAGACCACCGGCCGCGCACCCGAGCGCGGCTACATCATCAACGTGGGCTGGGAGATCATGGAGCTCACGAGCGACGCCGTCCCGCACGACGCCGAGGCGCACTACTGCGGTCTGCCCGACATCTACCGCGGCGAGGATGTGCCGCTGTCGAATATCCACCACATCACCTGGGATGACATTGACGGCAAAACGCCCTTCCGCGAGAACAAGGAACTGCAAAAGCAGTTGCTCAAGCTTATGAAGAAGTACCCATACATGGCGCACAACGCCGCCTTTGAGGACAGTTGGTTCAAGATCCACCTGGACGGTTACGCCGAGGCACGCCGCGCGGGTAAAATTATCGTCATCGACTCGCGCCAGATCTGCCGCAGTCTGGACGCCGACGTGCGCTCGCTCCCCCGCGAGTCCGCGCCCGCCGCGCTCGAGAACTGGGCACGCCGTCGCGGCACCCTCGCCGCCGATGCCAACGAGCAGCACCTGGGCCTCGACGACACCGACCTCATGCTCCGTACCGTCCAGGCCGAGTTCAACCTCAAGAACCTGTTTGCCAAGTAAAAGCGCCATTCACGAACAATACTTGCCGGGCCATAGCGCCCCGCGCAAAAGCGACACGCCGAGGCGTCCCTCTCAAGCGACGCAATGCGGGTCGATATCCAAGCGGATATCGACCCGTTTTTGCACGTCGCTAAGGTACCCATGTTGGCATCGGCGGCCTTATCCGCGATCATCGATGCCTTTAGCCGCCACCAGGGCCATTCGATAGCAAAATATTTCGTGAATTATATTGACATATGAACATGCGCTCATATACTCGGAAGTAAGTTATATGAGCGCATGTTCATATGAAAGGATATTGCAATGAGCGATCACGCTGATGAAATAAAGTCCAGCATCGACACCACCATCGTGCCCGACATCCCCACCACTTGCTCGCCCGAGGACCTTCCCGACGAGGAGCTGCTGTACGACCTTGCCGACCTGTTCAAGGTCTTCAGCGACACCACGCGCATCAAGATCCTTTACGCCCTCATGGGCCGCGAACTCTGCGTGGCAGACATCGCCGAAGCGACCGCGACCTCGCAGTCTGCGGTGTCACACCAGTTGCGCACGCTCAAGCAGTCACACCTGGTCAAATTCCGGCGCGACGGGCGTAATATCCTCTACTCGCTCGCCGACGACCATGTCTACACCATGCTCAACCAAGGCATGAGTCACATCTGCGAATAGCGATCAGCCACGGTACCAGCGCGGCCTACACCCAAGCCGCAAAAACAGGGAAAGGAACCCACCATGAAAAAGCAGTTTAAGCTCGACGAGATCGACTGCGCCAACTGCGCGCGCAAGCTTCAGGACGAACTTGCCAAGCTTGAGGGCGTCAAGTCCGTTTCGGTCAATTTTATGACCCAGAAGTTGACGCTCGAGGCCGACGACGCCGAGTTCGACGAGGTCCTCGACCGCGTCGTGGAGTTCACCGCCGACGCCGAGCCCGACTGCGAGATCATTCTCTAGTCCAGGTTTACGCTAACCTGCAAGGCCGCGCTTGCCGCGGCCTTTGCTCGCTAAATTATATGAGCGAGTGTTCATACATTCAAATGGGAGGATACGAGTCATGGCCACCGCCGACCCCAAGAAGAAAAAGAAGAAGCGCAAGAAAAAAGAGTCACTCGAGCATAAGCGCAACCGCATCCTGGTAGCGCTGGGTATTTTTGCCGTGGTGTACGCCCTCGATGAGCTCGGCCCCCTCGCCGCCGCATTCGGCACCCCGGGCGACATCTACGCCAGCTTTGTGCTGTTCCTCGTGCCGTTTTTGATTGCCGGCTACGACGTACTGCAAAAGGCATTCAATAACATCCGCCGCGGCAAGGCCTTCGACGAAAGTTTCCTTATGGCCGTCGCGACCATCGGCGCGTTTGCCATGGTGCTCTTCCCCGACACCGACCCGCACATGGCCGAAGGCGCCGCCGTCATGCTGTTCTATCAGGTCGGCGAGCTGTTCCAGGCATATGCCGTGGGCAAAAGCCGCAAGTCGATCAGCGCCATGATGGACATCGCGCCCGATTATGCCAACGTCGAGCAACCCGACGGCACACTCGAGCAGGTCTTTCCCGATGACATCGCCGTCGGCACCGTCATCGTCGTCAAGCCCGGCGAGCGCGTGCCCATCGACGGCGTCATCGTCGAAGGCGAGACGCAGCTCGATACCGCCGCCCTTACCGGCGAGTCGATCCCCCGCCCGGCCAAAACCGGAGACGATATCATCAGCGGCTGCATCAACATGACGGGTCTCATCCACGTGCGCACCACCAAGCCATTTGGCGAGTCCACCGTCGCGCGCGTCCTGGAACTCGTGGAAAACGCCAGCGAAAAGAAGGCGCGTACCGAGAACTTCATCACGCGCTTCGCCCGCGTTTACACGCCCGCTGTCACCGGCGCGGCTGCGGTGCTCGCACTCGGCGGCGGCCTGGTCACCGGCGCCTGGTCCGATTGGATCCTGCGCGGCCTGACCTTCCTGGTCGTCAGCTGCCCGTGCGCACTCGTGATTAGCGTGCCGCTGAGCTTCTTTGGCGGCATCGGCGGCGCATCCAAGCTGGGCGTCCTCATCAAGGGCTCCAACTACCTCGAGACGCTCGCCGATGTGGATACCGTCGTCTTTGACAAGACCGGCACGCTCACCAACGGCACGTTTTCGGTCGTGGCGGTACACCCCGAGGCCGACTATACCGAGCAGTCACTGCTCGAAGTCGCGGCCCTTGCCGAGTCGTTTTCCGATCACCCCATCGCGCAGTCGGTACGCACCGCCTTCCAGGGCGAGCTCGATCCCAAACGCGTAAGTGACTCCACCAATGACGCGGGCCATGGCGTGACGGCGAATATCGACGGCAAGCGCGTTATCGTCGGCAATGCCAAGATGCTTGCTGCGGCCGGTATCGAAGCGCCCAATTGCGAGATCGTCGGCACCATCCTCCACGTGCTGGTCGATGATACGTACGCCGGCCACATCGTAATTGCCGACACCATAAAGACCGATGCCGAGCAAACGATTCGCGACCTGCACGCCGCCGGCGTCAAGCGCACCGTCATGCTCACGGGCGACCGTGAGGAGGTTGCGGCGTCTGCAGCCAAGCAACTCGGTCTCGACGAGTTCCACGCGCAGCTGTTACCGGGTGATAAGGTCGAGCGTGTCGAGACGCTGCTTGCAGCAGAATCGGGCAAGGGCAAGCTCGCCTTTGTAGGCGACGGCATCAACGATGCGCCCGTGCTCACCCGTGCAGACGTTGGCATTGCCATGGGCGCCATGGGTTCCGACGCCGCAATTGAGGCTGCCGACGTCGTGCTCATGGACGACAAGCCTTCCAACATCTCCCGCGCTATCCGCGTGGCGCGCAAGACCATGACGATTGTTTGGCAAAACATCATCTTTGCACTGGGCATTAAGCTACTGATTCTAGTGCTCGCGGCGCTCGGTATCGCCAACATGTGGCTCGCCGTCTTTGGCGACGTGGGCGTAGCGATCATCGCCATCCTGAACGCCATGCGCGCGATGGGTGTCAAGAACCTGTAGCATTCGTGGTCCCTCCGGCCGGGGCCGGGCTTGGTTTTGAAAACGTCCTCGACCAATGAAGTGCCCCCGTTCTGCTCCTTCGGAGCTACGAACGGGGGCACTTCTGGTCTGCGGAGTGTTTTCAAAACCAAGCCCGGCCCCGGCCTGCGGTGACGTTGCTGGCGGTTCTTGGGCATCGCTTGCTGGCGGGGTTCCTTTGCTGAAATAGACTTGGCCGAAAGGGCCGCTGGTCCCGATCGCTGGTTCGCGCTTTGCGTGAACTCCGCGCTACTGTGGGTCAGTTAGGCTTCTGTTGTTGAACCCGCTACATCTTCCCGTCCCAACATCGCCCTCAGCTTCTCGAAGCTTTCCTCGCTCAGGCAATGCTCCATGTGGCAGCCCTCTTGCGAGGCAACCTCGGGCGCAACGCCTGCGTCCTCTAGCAGCCTCACAAAAAAGCAATGACGCTCCCACATTTGGCGGGCAACCTCAAGACCGCGTTCCGACAGATGCACATCGCGTTTACCCATTTCGACATAACCGTTGTTCTCCAAGGCCGCCATGGCTTTAGAGACGCTTGCCTTGGTTACGCCCAGGTATTCGGCGACATCGATCGATCGAACGATGCCCTGGCGCTCCGAGAGCACATAAATAGATTCGAGATAGTCTTCTCCGGATTCACGCAGGGCCATGGGCCGCCTTTCGCGATGGCTTCTAGTTAGCCTTTGGATACTTTCCACGGCTAACTTTACCGCAAAAGTTGCCCATGTCTTACTGCGTTGTTTAAAAAGTTAACCGTGTTTCACAAAATACGCGGGGTCAGCAAGGCGACACGGCACGCATCGCACAAGGAGTGTCCCCAACTGCCGGCGGAAAAGGAACGTCCCCAAATGCCGAATTCGCAGCTACAGCAGGCCAAAGTGCTTCGCGGCGTTGTAGATCCCGTCGTCGTCCACGGCGCTCGTCACATAGGTCGCCGCAGCCTTCACCGTGTCTTGCGCGTTGCCCATGGCCACGCTCGTGCCCACGGCGGAAAACATCGACAGGTCGTTCTCGCCGTCGCCAAAAGCAATCGCTTCGCTCGCGTCGATGCCCAGGCGCTCCAGCGTCGCCGCCACGCCCAAGTCCTTGCCGCCGTTAGCGGGAATAATATCGCAGAACAGGTCACACCAGCGCGTAGTGAGCGAATGCGACACCTCATCGGTCACGATATGCTCGTCGGCCGGGTCCACAAAGGCGCAAAACTGGTAGACCGGCGCGTCAAAGGCGTGCTCAAACGGCTCCTCGTGGTAGACGATTCCCGCGTTGCTGCCAGCCGTCACCACGCGCTCGGACAGGCGGTTCACAAACGAATTCTCGCCCTGCATGCACAGTGAGTCATAGCGCCCCTGCGCCACCTGGTCCACAATCACCGCAACGTCGTCCGGATCGATCGGGCAGCTGCGGTAAACGCCCTCTGCATCAAAGCAGTGCTGGCCCGAAAGCGTGATGTACGCATCCCATCCCAAGTCGAACAGCCAATCCGGCATCTGGTAGGTCGGGCGACCCGTGGCGATTACACACGCAATCCCCTGTTCGCGAAAGTTATCGAGCACCTGCTGCGCCGACGCCGGAATCTGGTGGGTCTTAAAGCTCAGCAGCGTGCCGTCGATATCGAAAAACGCGGCCTTAATCATCCTCGCCTACTCCTCGCCCTCGAGCTTCTCGCTCGCCTCGAGCCACGCCATCTCCAGCTCGTCCATGGCGGCGTGGGCCTCGTCGATCTTTGCCTGATGCTCGCCGAGCGCCGTGTAGTTGGTGGGGTCGACCTGTGCCATCGCGGCCTCGGCCCCCTCCACGCGAGCGCGCTGCGTCTCCATTTTGCGCTCGAGCGAGCTCACCTCGCGGCGGAGCTTCTGGCGTTCGGCGTTGGAAAGGCCATTGGGCTGGCCACTCGATTTGGGCTTTTCGGCCGCAGCCGCCGCGGCACCGGTGTCAAACGTGCCGGTCTTGGCACTCGGCGCGCCCACGGGCTCGCCCTCGGCGGTGGCGTTGCACAGGCGCAGGTACTGGTCGACGCCGCCGGGCATATGCGTCAGGTGGCCGTCGAGCAGCGCCCACTGCTGGTCGGTCACGCGCTCCATCAAGAAGCGGTCGTGCGTCACCAGGATCAGCGTGCCGGGCCAGCCGTCGAGCAGGTCCTCGACAATCGCGAGCATGTCGGTATCCAGGTCGTTACCGGGCTCGTCCAGGATGAGCACGTTGGGCTCGTCCAGGATCGTCAGCAACAGCGACAGGCGGCGGCGCTGGCCGCCCGAAAGATCGCCGATGCGGCTCCAGAGCTGCTGGGTCGTAAAGCCCAGGCGCTCGCAGAGCTTCTCGGGCGAGGTCTCCTTGCCGTCGATGACGTAGTACTTTTTATAGTTGCTGAGCACTTCGCGAATCGTGTCGCCCATGTAGGGTTCGAGCTCCTCGAGCTGCTGCGACAGCACGCCGAAGCGCACTGTCTGGCCAATCTTCACGCGGCCGCGCGTGGGTGCAATCTTGCCCTGAATCACATCGAGCAGCGTCGACTTGCCAGCGCCGTTTTCGCCCAAAAGACCATAGCGGTCGCCCGCGCCGATGAGCCAGGTCACGTCGGAGAGCACCTGCTTAGGCGCGCCATCAGTATCCGCATAGCCGGCGTCCACGTCGACCACGTCGATAACCTGTCTCTTATAC
>CABSMX010000060.1 GCA_902478945.1 uncultured Collinsella sp. | reverse complement strand
CATAAAAAGCCTCCCATTTCTCGTGTCCAAGAAATGGGAGGCAGTTCACGCGAGGGCCGGTTCGGATTATCGAGGCCGACCGCGCGATTGGACGCGAGCTCTTTATGCAGCTCGAGGTTGTCGCCGATGAGCTTAAGGACAAACCTCATTCGCTCGTTGCGATCGACAACGTGCCCAATCTCGAGCAGTACGAAACCGAGGACCTCATCGATCGAATCCGCAGCTTACGTGCTGCGGGGACAGGGGTCTTTATTGCCTGCCGCCCCTCAAACCGATTGCTTATCCACGGGCTGGGCGATTCTGTAAAAGTCAATGCGCAGATGCTCAAGGTGCACGCCTATGAGTATTCGTCATGGGCCACGGCGTTCTCAATCAGCACATCGCTCGATTTTTATCGGCTCACGCAAGGCGTACCCGAGCTGGTATCGGCCCTGCAGACGGGAATGTATGGACAGGGCGATGTTGCCGGGTTGCTCGAGAACGAAATCGTCAACGTGTACGGTGCGGCGCTGGCCGATCTTGCATCGCTCGAGAATAACCTGTTGTTTACCGTTGCCTGTTTGATGGTACTGATGGGCGAGGGCGGCATCGCGGAGCTAGAGGCGTGCGGCGTGAGGCTTTCGATGGTCGACCAGTCCATCTTTGTGCGCGATTATCCGATTTTTGGCGTGGATCCGTCTGATCGCACCTTTAGATGTTTGGGTGATAAGGACAATGCGCGCCTGAGGTTGCGAAATCTTGTTGCCGAGATCCGTCCCGAACTAGTATCGCGGGCTGCTCGCATTTTGATTAAGGCAGGCCGATGCGATTTGGCCATGGACCTGGCCGATGCATTCTTGGACCGCCGTGTGGTGTTGGAGCTAGCCGGGCAGTATGGGGCTGATCTTGCCCTGACCGGGCATGGAGGGGACATTTGCCGCGCGGCGTCGGCGATGATCAATGCGGAAAAGCAGGAGCAAGAGCCGGCACCCGCCGAGGCACTCGGCGTGTATCTGGCGGCTGTCAGCGTGTGCAATACAAAGCTGGCAAGGTATATGGCGTCCGTTATCGAACGTGCGGGCGATCAGTCGGCGCGCGAGGTCGATCCCGCTACCTGGAAAATAGCCCAAGCGCTCACCATCGCCTTTTACGGCGACAATGACCTGGGGCTTCCCGTCAACCCTGTTTTGCAAGAACAGACATCCTGCGAGGTACTCGACATGCTGTCCGCGCATATCGAGATCAAGCGCCACCTAACCGAGCGAGCGGAAGACGGCAATGTTCTCGCGAAGCTCAAGGCGTGCAAAGCCTATGATTGCGAGCTCGACATCGCGGGGATTCTCATACAGGCCGACCATATGCTGGTGGAGCTGTTCGACGGCTCGTTTGCTAAACCCGACGAGCGCGATGACAAGATGGCGCAGATACTCGAGGCACTCGATATTCGCGGGCTTAAGGCGCCATCCATTTGGCTGCGTATGGTACTGGCGGCGCGGCGCCTGCTCGCGGGCTTGCCCGTGACCGACGATGTGGCATTTGGCGAGCTCGATCGCTTTGCGGTGCGTGTTCGCGACAATCAAATTCAGCTGTTTGGATTATTGCTGGAGGGTTGGCAATCGCTGGCGGAGGGGCGGCCGGTCAACGCAAAGTTCCGCGCGGTTCAGGTGCTCAAGCTCGCTGACGAATCGATTACGTACATGCGCGAAAACGCATTGCTGCTGGAGCGCGTGGCGTACCTGCGCAATACGTCGCTGGTATCGGTTCGCGAAGAGGCGGAGCTGCTCGATATGAGCAAGACTCAGGTCGGTGGCTCAGAAGCCTGGATCGTGGCGCTGCATCTGGCCGCTGCGGGCCGCGATAGCGACCTTGCCGCCTGGATGTCTATGAATCGCTCAGGGATTTTAGACCCATCGTATCGGCTTTTTGCGCGTCTTGCGATGCATTGCCTGGGCGAGCCTGCCGTCAGGATTCGCAAGAAGCTTCCGGTGCGCGAGCTGTCGCGGTATTCACTACGCGATGACTTTGAGGGCGAAAGTGAGCACCTGTTCCAGGCGGGCGAGGTTGAGGCTGTCGATGCTATCGGCCATATTGAGATGCGCATGTTTGGCGCGTTTCGCGCCGAGCGCGACGGTTTTCCCATCACGGATAAGATGTGGCGCCGCAAAAAGGCGGCAACGCTTGCCGAACGCCTTGCGTTGGGTATGGACGCCATGGTCGACCGCGAGACAATCGCCATGGAGTTGTGGCCCCATGCCGAGTTTAACGCCGCGCGCAACAACCTGTATTCGACGGTATCGCGCTTGCGCTCGGCTTTGGGTCCAACGCCGGATGGCAAGTCGTGCGTGCTCATCCAAAACGAGTGCATAGGGCTCAACGGCGACTACGTTAAGACCGATGTAAGACTCTTTGATCAGCTGAACCGCGAGATTCTGGGAAATCGTATGGGTGCGAGAGGGCCTCACCTGATTGAGCTATGTCTTAAGGTTGAGCAGCTCTACGCGGGTCCGCTGTATGTTCCCACCGGTTGCAATCCCACGTTCTTTACGCGCATGCGCCGCATTATGCAATCCAAGTACATCGACTGCATGATTAGGGGAGCGAATGCTGCTCTCGAGGAAAATGACCTGCAATCGGCAATTTGGCTCGTGGAATCGGGGCTTCGCCAGGAGACGGCGCGGGAGGACATGGTTCGCTGCGCCATGCGCGTTTACGGCGCAGCGGGACGACGCCGCGATGTTGTTGAGCTGTACAGCGGCCACATGCATCACCTGAGAGAGCAGGTTCAAGGTGTGCCCGAGCCGGAGACAAGGCGCCTGTATGAGCGCTTGGTCGAAGGCAGGCTCAAGCGTGTGCTTGTCGAGCGATAAAAAACGGGCGCCCGAATCAATCGGACGCCCGCAGGCTTGCTCGGTATGACCAGCCGGTTTTAGACGAGCTTAATCTTCTCGATGTCCTTGCGCGAGGACTCGCGATACAGCGAGAACTTGCGGCCGATAACCTGGACGACTTCGGCGTGGCAGCGATCGGCGAGCTCTTCGGCGGCCTCGCGGGCGGAAAGACTGGAACCATCGAGTACGGAGCACTTAACGAGCTCGTGCTTCTCCAGGTAGGCGACCGTCTGCTCGACGGTGCCCTCGTTGATGTCGGACTTGCCGATGATGATAGCGGGGTTGAGGTGATGGGCCATGCTGCGAAGCTGCTTGACCTGGGCTCCTGTCAGTGCCATGGGTTCTCGCTTTCTATGTATGGGGCGCCCCGCAATGGGGCCTTAATCTACGTGAGCTTCCCACGATAGCGCAGGAACGGCGCGGTGTGGAGCGCGTTTGCCCAGTTCGCAAAGAATGCGGATGCCGGGCGGGAAGACGATGCAAGCTTTAGATGGGCTACGGGCGGGGTACGGAGACCGGCTCCCAGGCGATAAACGCCCAACGGACTTTGCGGACGTGGTCGAGCATGTAACGTCCCTGCGGTACGCCCTTGGATCCCGGCTCGCCGGCATGGGGGTTCTCGATCATGTGGTGGGCGATATAGTCGCGCAGGCGGTCGATCTTATCCTCGTTGCCATGTTCGAGCATGCGAGAAAAGTCTGCCACGCCCGCCTCGAGACTATCGAAGGTGTCGCGACGGGGCGATTCAAAATACGTGACCTGCGGCAGTACACCCATCTGAATAAGGATGTTAAAGGCGTACACAAAACCATTGCTACAGGTAACCGAGGCGCCGATGGCGTTCATCAGGTGCAGGTCATAACGCGGACTTGAGTTGGCGACCATCGTGACGGCACAACGCCGACGAGCCGTTCGATCAAGCTTGGCAAGTGCCCCCTTCAGGTCGTTCGTAGTAACCGAGCGACTCGCAAAGGCAACATCAGCAGCCTTGGCAACCGGCCCAACCAGATCCCAATCATCATCCCAGGCAAGATCAAGCGGTGTAATAAGATCCTCGAGCCCGTAATACTCAACGCCGGCATCAAGGGTGCCCAACATAGCGGGGGAGAAGTCGGCTGCAATTACAGGATGCCCAGCCTGAGCAAGCGGAATAGCAATCGACCCAGCCCCACACCCCATATCCAGCACGGATTCACCAGGCTCAAGCGCCAGCAGTTTTATAAAATCCCGAGCATACGGGGCAGTCTCCAGCGGACGAAAATGCCGAGCTCGCTTATCCCACTCAAAAGAATCATCAGCCCGATGCCGACCAGCCTGCAGACGCATCCATTCGCCATTCCAATCAGCAGAAAGAAGCTCAGAGCGAGCATCCCCATCAACCACGGGCCAACCTCCTAGCAACAAAAAAGCGACTCCCCCCAAAAGAAGAGCCGCAACCAGCATATGTCAGAAAGAACCGATCCAACGCCAAACCGCCGTATCGACCATGTGGTGCAGGAGCGAAGCGACTGCAACCGGGATAGAACTCAACCGAGGTCCCGTTGTGCGGGAGCCCCGGGGAGGGCAAATATATAAGGTCGATCGCGAGTTCCGCACGAGCCGGAGAGCACTTAATGTGCTCTCCGTGCGAGTCAGGACTGTCCGAGCAGGCGACCTTATATATTTGCCCTCCCCGGGGCTCCTCGCCAGTCCCCCTCAGCTAGTTCTTGAGCGAGTTCAGCGGCGCCGGGAAGCGTCCACCGCGGTGGGCAAGCACGGTGCCGGCGTTGGGGTTCACCGGCATGATGGGCGCACGGCCAAACAGGCCGCCATACTCGACGCAGTCGCCCACGCCCTTACCGATGGCGGGAATCACGCGGACGGCCGTGGTCTTATTGTTGATGACGCCGATGGCCATCTCGTCGGCGATGATGCCGGCGATGGTCTCGACCGGGGTGTCGCCGGGGATGGCGATCATGTCCAGGCCAACGGAGCACACGCAGGTCATGGCCTCGAGCTTCTCGAGCGAAAGCGCGCCGGCCTCGACGGCAGCGATCATGCCGGCGTCCTCGGATACGGGGATAAAGGCACCCGAGAGACCGCCCACGCTGGAGCTGGCCATGACGCCGCCCTTCTTGACGGCATCGTTGAGCATGGCGAGCGCGCAGGTCGTGCCGGGGCCACCGCAGGTGCCCACGCCGATGATCTCGAGGATGCGCGCGACGGAGTCGCCGATGGCAGGCGTAGGTGCCAGCGACAGGTCGACAATGCCCTTCTCGACACCCAGGCGATGGGCGGCCTCGCGGCTCATGAGCTCGCCGGCACGGGTGATCTTAAAGGCGGTCTGCTTAATCTTCTCGGCGACCTCCATCATCGATGCGGAATCGGGCAGCGTCTCCAGGGCTGCGGCCATAACGCCGGGGCCCGAGACGCCTACGTTGATGACGGCGTCGGCCTCGCCACCGCCGTGGACGGCGCCCGCCATAAACGGGGAGTCCTCGACCATGTTGGCAAAGCAGACAAACTTGGAAGCGCCGACGGAATCCTGGTCGGCCGTGAGTTTGGCGGCATCGATGATGGTCTGGGCGGCCATGAGCACGGCGTCCATGTTGATGCCGGCACGCAGGCTGGCGACGTTGACGCTGGAGCAGACGCGGCTGGTGGTAGCGAGCGCCTGGGGGATGGACTGGATGACGCGGCGGTCGGCGTCGCCGATGCCCTTCTGGACGAGTGCGGAGAAGCCGCCCAGGTAATCGATGCCGAGCGTCTCGGCCGCGCGGTCGAGGGCGTGCGCGATGGGGGTGAGGTCCTCATCCTTGCAGCATGCGGCGATCTGCGCCACCGGGGTGACGGAAACGCGCTTGTTGACAATGGGGATACCGTACTCGCGCTCGAGGTTCTCGGCGGTCTCGACCAAGTGCTCAGCCGTGTGCGTCACGTGGTCGTAGATCTTCGTGCACATGCGGTCGAGGTTCTCGTCGCCGCAACCCATGAGCGAAACACCCATGGTGATGGTCCTGATGTCGAGGTTCTGCTCCTCAACCATGCCGCGGGTTTCCGCGATTTCTGCGGGCGTGATCGCCATCCTTGCGCTCCTATCTGCCAAAACGAGCATAGTCTTGTCTATTCTAACGTGCCGCACGTGCCAAGTGGCGCATGCGGCACGTTTTGGTGCTCGGTTGTTTCTGTTGTGTTACTGCCCAAAGACCTCTTCGGCGATGCGCGCGCTTTCGGCGGCGTCCTTGGCGTAGTAGTCCGCGCCGATCTGCTTGGCGTATTCGGGGGTGAGCACGGCGCCACCTACGATGATCTTGACACCCGGCACCTCGGCATGGAGCAGTTTGATGGTCTCCTCCATGGCGACGACCGTGGTGGTCATAAGCGCCGAAAGACCGACGAGCTTGATGTCACGCTCCCGTACGGTCTTGAGCACCTCTTGCGGGTCGACGTCGCGGCCTAGGTCAAAGACGGTATAGCCGTAGTTATCGAGCAGCATCTTGACGATGTTCTTACCGATGTCGTGGATGTCGCCCTTGACGGTGGCCACGCAGATTTTGCCCTTGTCGGCAATCTCGCCGGCGGGCATCAGGCGCTTGATGGTGTCAAAACCCACGCGCGCGGCCTCGGCCGAGGCCATAAGCTGCGGCAAGAAGAACTTGCCCTGGTCAAAGAGGACTCCGACCTCATCGAGGGCGGGGATAAAGTGATTGTTGATGAGGTCCATGGCGTCATGGTCGGCCAGCAGGCGCTCGGTCTCGGCCGCGATTTCGCCCTTGCGGCCCGAGACGACCATGCGACGAATCGGGTCGTCGTTGCCGTCGGTGCCGGCGGTGCCAGCAGCGGGCGTGGCGTCGGTCGATGCTGCCTGAGCCGCCGCCGGGTTCGCGGCGATCTTGTACGGATCGGTCCAGCCGGCGTAGCGCTCGATGTATCCGGTCGAGCCCTCGTCTTCAACGCTCAGCACGCGATAGCTGTAGACGGTATCCATAAAGCGCTTGGAGCCCGGGTTCATGATGGGGGCGTCCAGGCCCGCGCCGAAGGCGGCAGCCAAAAAGACCGAGCCCAGCAGCGGGCGGGCAGGCAGGCCAAAGCTGATGTTCGACACGCCGAGTGCGCATTTGACGCCCAGACACTCTTTGCACAGGGACATGGCGCGCAGGATCTGTTCGGCCTGGCGTTGATTGGTCGAGGCGGTCATGACCAGACAGTCGATGAGGATGCGGTCCGGTCCGATGCCGTAACGGGCAGCCTCGGCCACGATGCGCTCGGCGATGGCGAAGCGAGCCTCTGCGGTATCCGGAATACCGCCTTCGTCGAGTGTGAGGCCGACGACGTTGGCGCCGTAGTGGGCGACTAGCGGGAAGATCTCATCCATGATTTGCTGTTTGCCATTGACCGAGTTGATGATGGGCTTGCCGGCGTAGCGGCGCACGGCTGCCTCGACGGCTGCGGGGTCGGTGGAGTCGATCTGCAGCGGCAGCAGCGTGGAGCCCTGGAGCTGCTCGGTCGCCTGTTGGATGATCTTGACCTCGTCGATCTCGGGCAGGCCCACGTTGACGTCCAGGATGTCGGCGCCCTGTTCCTGCTGGCTGATGCCCTGGCTCACGACGTAGTCTAGGTCGCCGTCGCGCAGGGCCTGTTGCAGGCGCTTTTTGCCGGTGGGATTGATGCGCTCGCCGATGACGGCGATCTTGTGGCCGTCGCAGGGGAGGTCCACGACCGTCTGGGCGCTCGTGACCGACATACTGGGCTTGCGGTGACGCGGGCTGGGTGTGTGGTTGTCGATAAGCGTGCGCAAGGCCGCCATGTGCGCCGGCGTGGTTCCGCAGCAACCGCCCACGACGCTCACGCCGTCGGCGATCATGCCGGCGACGGCCTTGGCGTATTCGGGGGCCTGGATGTCAAAGACGGTATTACCGTCGTCGTCCACGTGGGGCAGTCCTGCGTTGGCCTGCACCATAACAGGCTTGTCGGTAACGGCGAGCATACGTGCGGCGAGTCCCCGGAGCTCGGCCGGTCCTTGGCTGCAGTTGATGCCCAAAACGTCGGCGCCGATGGCGTCGAGCGTGATGGCGGCCACCTCGGGACTCGTTCCCAGGAAGGTGCGACCGTCTTCCTCAAAGGTCATGGTGGCAAAGACGGGCAGGTCGGAGTTCTCGCGGCAGGCGAGGACCGCCGCCTTGATCTCGGCAAGGTCGGTCATAGTCTCGATAATAAAGAGGTCCACACCCGCGGCGACGCCGGCGCGCACTTCCTCGGCAAAGAGGTCGTAGGCCTCGTCGAAGCTCAGGGTACCCAGGGGGCGAAGCAGCGCGCCGATGGGGCCGATGTCACCGGCGACGTAGCGGGCGCCGGCCTCGCGGGCACAGGCGACGGCCGCGGCAAAGACGTCTGCCACGGTGGCGGCACCGTCGAGCTTGTGGGCGTTGGCGCCAAAGGTGTTGGCGGTGATTACGTCGCAGCCGGCCTCGACGTACTGACGCTGAATGTCGGTAATGACCTGGGGTTCCTCAAAGTTGAGCAGCTCGGGCAGGGCGCCCGCCTTCATGCCAGCGGCCTGCAACATGGTGCCCATGCCGCCGTCGAACAGCAGGTGTCCCGTGCCCTCGATGGCCGCACGCAGGTGATCGTCCTTAATGCGTAGATCGTCGATCGTGCGCGTCTTGTACGTGGCACCGTTGCGACGTGCGGCATCAATGGGTGCCGCCAATGCAGTGCCGTCAGAATCATGAGTGATAAGCGGAGTAAACATCGGGGGCTCCTAATGGCTGGAATAGCAGGTGGTGTGGGCGGCACGGAAGCGGCAGTGCTCGCGCATACGGCAGATATTGCAGGTGGGGCGGGTCTGGGCGTCGTGGACCTCGCCGTCAAACAGACCGATCACCGCGGTCACGCTTTTGGTGGGCATGAGCAGGCTGGTGGGCGTGACGGTCAGGCCGATGAGCCGCGTGGCGTTGAGCGCATTGACGATCGAGCGCTGGGCCGAGAGCGGGCAGTCGCCGTAGCCGGGGCTAAAGCGCCAGTTGCCGGCGAGCCCATGAACGGCGGCGTCCGTCTTGACCTGCTGGTCCATTTGCTCAACGGCGGCTTCCACGTAAGCGGAGCACGCGGCGTCGAGCACGGCGCCCTCCAGGGGATGTTGGGCTCCCGTGGTGCGCAGGCGACGCTCGGCGTCCATGCCGAGGGTGCATGCCATGAGTGCGGCAAAGCGGGCGTCCTTAAGATGACGATAGATATCGCGACCGCGCAGCTCAACGTTGGTGCCGACCAGGCGGATGCAAGGCTCGCCCTGTTCGTCGACGCCCGTGGCATCGATGGCAAATACGCGGCGCACGCCACGGGGCTCAATGTCCAGTTCCAGACGTTCAACGACAAGCTCAATACGTCGTGACAGTTCGGGCTCAATCTGCTGGCCGCCGTAACCCAGATACCGCAGCATCTCGGCACGGTCGACACGGGGATGGTGCGCAGCATCGACACGGTAAAGCGCCGGCGACGCAAGGTCGGCCGGCACTTCGATAGCGGTTGTATCGATGTGCGGTTTTTCCATTACCCCAGGCGCTCCATAATGGTCGCGGCGATCGCAGGACGGTTCATAGTGTACAGGTGCAGGCCGTCGGCGCCGTGCTCCTTGAGGTCGCAAAGCTGGCGGGCTGCATAATCTACACCAGCTGCCTGTAGGCTCTCGGGGTCATTCTCGTACTTGGCGAGAATCTTGATGACGGGGGAGGGCAGCGACGCGCCGCACATAAAGACCATGCGGCTGATCTGCGACTTGCCCATAAACGGCATGATGCCCGCGGTAATGGGCACGGTGATGCCGGCCTTGTCGGCAAGCTCGCGAAAACGGTAGAAGCACTCGTTATCAAAGAAAAGCTGCGTCACAAAGAAGCTCGCGCCGGCGTCCTGTTTTTGCTTGAGGTGTTCGACCGAGACGTTGAGGTCCTCACAGGCAATGTGGCCCTCGGGGTAGGCTGCGGCGCCCACGCAAAAGCCGGCGTCGACGAGCTCGGGGATGAGGTCGCGGGCGTAGGCGTAGTCGGAGGCGGGCTTGTCGTCCTCGGTCGCGCCGGCGGGAAGATCGCCGCGCAGGGCCAGCACGTTTTCCACGCCGGCCGAGCGATACTCATCGATCTTGGCGGCGATATCGGCATGCGAGCGGCCAACGCAGGTGAGGTGCGCCACCGAGGGTGTATCGAATTCGCTCGTAATCATATGCGCGATGGGGGCGGTGGCGGCACCGTTGCCCGAGCCGCCGGCCGAGCAGGTGACCGAGACAAAGCTCGGCGAAAGCTTGCACAGATTGCCTGCCACCTCGCGAGCCATGTCGAGGGTAAGCTCGCCCTTGGGCGGGAACATCTCAAACGAAACGGGTGCGGTGCCCTGGGATGCTGCCTGCTTAAAAACCTCGTCGACGCGCATATCGTGCTCCTCTAGATACGTAATAGTGTGATGTGTTGTAAGGATTCTACAGCACCACTGTGTCACGGTGGAGTTTCACTCGCTATTTGAGGATACCAATCAAAGATGCCTTGCTATCGGCTTTCTCTATAACAGAGCGGCTAATCTAGGCACGGACTATAAAGACTGGTATCTGATGCAAAATACCAGTTAATAGAGCTCCATCCCAAATTGACTACCCTTAAACCATGGAGAGAGGTCTGCAATTTATGCAGTTGATTGGCTGTTGAGGGTGGCAACGCCGCCTCGATAGGGTAACCTCATTGATTGGTTTCGCGACAGCAACATAACGGTAATGTCGCGGAAACACGGCGAGTCTAAGCTATGACTCGTTCGTTAGTAATCAACACCGCTTCTCACGCGGTGCCGATACGAAGGGAGTTCCGTATGGCCGAACTTACTGACCGCTTCGGGACCATGGTGTTCTCTGAGGAAGTCATGAAGGACTACCTCCCCAAGGACATTTGGAAGCGCCTTGCTGCAACCCTCGAGGGCGGTGAGCCGCTCGACCTGGATGTGGCCAACGCCGTTGCCCATGCCATGAAGGTCTGGGCCATCTCCAAGGGCGCGACGCACTACGCGCACTGGTTCCAGCCGCTTTCGGGCATTACTTCCGAGAAGCACGACAGCTTCCTGGAGCCCAACCACGACGGCACCGCCATTACCAAGTTTACGGGCAAGAACCTTATCCAGGGCGAGCCCGATGCCTCGAGCTTCCCCAACGGCGGCCTGCGTGCTACCTTCGAGGCCCGTGGCTACACCGCTTGGGACCCCACCAGCCCCGCCTTTATCAAGGACGATGTCCTGTGCATCCCCACGGCTTTCTGCTCCTACACGGGCGAGGCCCTGGACAAGAAGACCCCGCTGCTGCGCTCCATGACCGCGCTCTCGCGTGAGTCTAAGCGCGTTTTGGCGCTGTTCGGTAAGACCCCCAAGAAGGTCGTTCCTTCCGTGGGCGACGAGCAGGAGTACTTCCTGATCAAGAAGGACGCTTACCGCAAGCGCAAGGACCTGGTCATCACCGGCCGCACCCTCTTTGGTGCTGCTCCATGCAAGGGCCAGGAGCTCGAGGAGCACTACTTTGGCGCTATCCGCCCCACCGTCTCGGCCTATATGAAGGACCTGGACGATGAACTGTGGGCGCTTGGCATTCCCGCCAAGACCAAGCACAACGAGGTTGCTCCCTGCCAGCATGAGCTCGCCCCCGTCTATGGCGAAGTCAACGAGGCCATCGACCAGAATCTGGTCATGATGGAGAAGATGAAGCTCATCGCCTCCCGCCACGACTTGGTCTGCCTGCTGCACGAGAAGCCCTTCGAGGGCATCAATGGTTCGGGCAAGCACAACAACTGGTCGCTTGGCACCGAGTCCGAGAATCTGCTCGATCCGGGCGACACTCCGCTCGACAACCTGCAGTTCATCGTCTTCCTCACCGCGGTGATCGAGGCCGTCGATAACTATCAGGAGCTCCTGCGTGCCTCCGTTGCCTCGGCCGGTAACGACCATCGTCTGGGCGCCAACGAGGCTCCTCCGGCGATTATGTCCATCTTCCTGGGCGACCAGCTTACCGAGGTCGTCGAGAAGATCATCGATGGCAAGGCTTCCGTCCATGCCACGCGCGGCGTGCTCGACTTGGGCGCCGATACTCTGCCCAAGCTGATGCAGGACAACACCGACCGCAACCGCACCTCCCCGTTTGCCTTCACCGGCAATAAGTTCGAGTTCCGTGCCTGCGGCTCCGAGCAGAACGTCTCCGACTCCAACCTGGTGCTCGATGCCGCCGTGGCCAAGTCGCTCAAGTCCTTCGCCGACGCGCTTGAGGGTACGCCCGAGGATGAGTTCCAGGACGCTGCGCTCGAGTACTGCAAGAAGGTCCTGACCGACCACCAGCGCATCCTGTTCTCCGGCGATGGCTACTCCGATGAGTGGCCCGTCGAGGCCGAGAAGCGCGGCCTTGCCAACAACAAGACCACGGCCGACGCCCTGCCCGCCTTTGTTTCCGATAAGGCCATTGCGCTCTTTGAGGAGACGGGTGTTCTGACCAAGGCCGAGGCCCAGTGCCGCTACGATTGCAAGCTCGAGAAGTACAACAAGCTCATGAACATCGAGGCCACCACGATGGTTCGCGAGGCGCGTCGTACCTATCGCCCGGTCATTACCGCCTATGCCACCAAGGTCGCTAAGGGCCTTGAGACTATTCGTGCCGCCGGTGCCGAGGCCGCCATGCAGTGCGAGCAGAACACGCTCAACAAGCTCTGCAACGGCATCACCACCATCAACGACTCCATCAAGGCGCTCGACGCCGTGCATCAGAAGGCCGAGGGCCTCGATGGCCAGGAGCAGGCCAACGTGTATGCACACGAGGTCGTCCCCGCTATGGATACGCTGCGTGCCGCCGTGGACGCCATGGAGGAGATCGTGGCCGCCGACTACTGGCCGGTCCCGACCTACGACGACATCCTGTTCTACGTGTAGAGCGTAACTGACATATCGTCACGGTATTGAGCCGGGGTCCGCATCATGCGGGCCCCGGTTTTTGTTCTAGACTTTAGTCTGCTGGCCGCGCGGCGGCCAGCTTTAAACCAGCCGCTACGCGGGTGGAGACAAACGGCTTTACAAAGCCACCCCTCCGACCGATATT
>CABSMX010000059.1 GCA_902478945.1 uncultured Collinsella sp. | reverse complement strand
GTATAAGAGACAGGGCGATGGCGGCACGGGTGGCGACGGTGGCACGCCGACGCCCGCCCCCGATCCTACGCCCACGCCCGACCCCTCTACGGGCCAGTAGACGCAAAGCGGCATCTGACACCAAGGCGCCCGAGCAGCACGTACGCTGCTCGGGCGCCTCTTTATTTCGGCAGATGCCACAAGATGCCACGACGGCCCCGGCTGCAAGACCGATAGGGCAACGGATGCCGGCAGGCAAAAGGGCGCTGACCTTCGTCAACGCCCTCGGCAATTACCTATAGCAACAATCGGCACAGCAGCAGTGCCACGCATCCCCTACTTGTGAGAGTTACTCAGCTTGTTGATGAGCGCCTCAAGGCGCTCTCCGTCCTCGGCCGTCTGTGCAATGACCAAGATCGTGTCGTTGCCGGCAAGCGAGCCAAGCACGTCGGGCAGCTCCGCGGCATCGACCGCTGCGGCAATACCAGAAGCCGTACCGGGCTGTGCCTTGATCATAACCAGATTATCGGTGCGCAGTACGCCGGTAACCAACTCGGAAACCATGCGCTGCAGATGCAGGTCCTCGGCAAGGACATAGATGCCCTCGGGGAGCTTACGCAGTCCCATGTCCGCGATGTCGCGCGAAACGGTCGCCTGCGTGCAATCGAAACCCATGGCGCGAAGCTCGTCTACCAAAACGCGCTGCGTACGTACGTCCTTATTGCGAACAATATCTCTGATGGCATCCTGGCGCCCATTGCGTTTTTTGGCCATACAAAACCTCACTCCAAAAGATGGCGGAGACAATCACTTAGTGATTGAATAGTTTAGCGCTATTTGAGGGTTTTAGTGAATAAGAACGTATTTCGAAACAATTCCATGCAATTTATTTCGAAAATCACGCTACTAGACAGTCCGGACGCCCGAACGATTGAAAAAGGCCGCCAGATGCGTATACAACGCACACCGCATGGGCTTGGCACTAGCTATCGAACCATAGAGCAGACCTAAGCCCCGATGATTGCCCTTAAGAGCCACAACCATCTGACGGGTACGCTGCGCTTCGAGCATATCATGCAAACGGGCCGAACGCTCTATTGAAGACACCCCATGGGGGCTCAGACACAAATTTTCGATGCAGGCAACCAGGCCGGCGTAGTAATACCGCTGGCAGACCTGCTTCAACTGATCGCCACCGCCCGCGACGGCAAGCGAGTCGGCAAGCCTGTCGAGCGCCCCGATATCATCAGAAAGCCTGGCAAACATCGTGGGGTCAAACGTCTCCGTAATCGACGGCGCCACTGCATGAAAACGGGCACGGCCACATCCCGAAACGCGCTTTGCCTGCGAAAGCGCGAACGTCAAAAAAGACACCGTGCGAAACGCATCGCCATGCGCAAGGCACGCCTCAAAAAGGGCGCGATCATACAGCACGCCAGAGGTCTGTCGGATTAAACCATAGGAAACCAATTGGGTCAGGCAAGCCGCCCGGTCCTCATCTTCAGAAACGGGTGTCGCGTCCAAAACTCGGGAATGACGATCGCGGTGAACATCGTAGCGGTCGAGCGATACGGAGGGAAACACGATGTCAGCCGAAGCGTCGCACGAACTATCGACCATCTGCGAAAGGGACTGCGGCGCAAACCACTCATTGGCATTCATCGCAATGATCTGGGAGCCGCGCGAAGCCGCAAAGCCGGCACGCAGGCAGACACCAGGCGCTGGGTCCTCAACATCAATCAAATCAATATGAATGTCTCTATCGGCAGCAACTTCGAGCGAATGGCGCACACCAGCTACCACGCCGCGGCAAACGACGACAATTTGCAAATCGTAGAGGTCTTGGTTCTGGACGCTCTCGAGAGCGCGCATCGCATAACTGGGCGAACCCTCAACAATCAGGATCACCGAAAGTCGCGGATGCGAACCACGTCGAACCAAGTTTTCCGTCCTCTCGACAGCTAGTAACAAACTGTCGTTCATGGTACACCCCGTCAATTAATGCGGGCGGTCGTCCGCCGCGATGCACGTCAAGAACAGATGTTGCACACGCCCCGCCCACAGGCGCCGCACACAAAGATCGCCGTCAGGCAGTCTCATCCCTAATCGAGGACCACAAGCTCGGCGGGGTCGTAGTCCACGCCCATAAAAGTAAGACCGCATGCGGGTGCCGTAGGACCAGCTGCGGTGCGATCGCAGGCGTCAATTACCTCGCGCATCCACTCGGGATCGCGGCGATGCATGCCGATCTCGACAAGGGTGCCCACAATGGTTCGCACCATCGAATGCAAAAACGCATTGCCCTCGATGGTAAACGTGAGGATGTCCTCGCCAAAGGCGACCTCATGGTCAAACTCGGCACGCATTACGCAGCGGTGCGTAGGTTTGCCCACGGCAGAGGCGACCTTGCAAAAGCTCTTAAAGTCCTGCTCGCCCAAAAGCGCAGGGCAGGCGGCCGCCATCGCATCGACGTCGAGGGGATAGCGATGCCACCACACGGCACCGCGTGACAGCACGGGCCGCGCATCACGGTCGGCAATGCGATAGGTGTAAGTACGAGAGCGCGCGTCAAAACGTGCAGAAAAGCCCTTACGAGCCTTGTAGACCTCGTTTATGGCGATATCTTTGCCCAGGAGGGCATCCATAGCCCTCAGCCACCTACGGCGCGTCAAAGCGAGCTCAGCGTCCGTTACAGGCACGCTGATGTATTGGGCCACCGCATGAACTCCGGCATCGGTACGCCCCGCGCACGTCAGATCGATTGGGCGGCGCAGCAACGTCTCGATTGCACGGCGCAGCTCGCCCGCAACCGTCGTCTGGCCCGGCTGCTCGGCAAATCCGCTATAGGAGGAGCCATCGTAGGCCACGCGAAATACAAGGGTGGCGTCGAGCTCGAGGGTCGAATTGAAATCAGACGGCGCAGTCATGGGCGCTCCCAACAAACTAGCAACGGTATTGCGACAAAAAAAGAGGGGTACGCGAACGTACCCCTCGAATATAGCCTATGCAGACAGAATGTCTACTCAGCGGTCTCCTCAGCAGGAGCCTCCTCGACGGCCTCGACCTTCTTGGGAGCAGCGGCCTTCTTGGGGGCCGGAGCAGCCTTCTTGGCCTTAGGCGTGCAAGGCTCGGTGACGAGCTCCATGATAACGATAGGAGCGTTATCGCCCTTACGGTTACCGAGCTTCATGATGCGGGTGTAACCGCCGTTGCGGTCCTGCCACATGCCCTGAGCAGCCTTGTCGAAGATCTCGGCAACGAGCTGCTTATCGCCGAGCTTGGCGATAGCCAGACGACGAGAGTGCAGGTCGCCCTTCTTGGCCCAGGTGATGATCGGGTCGACGACCGAACGCAGCGCCTTAGCGCGGGTCTCGGTGGTCTTGATGCGGTCGTTCTCGAAGAGAGCCTTAGCAAGGCTCTTCTTCATGGCCTTGGTGTGGCTCGCATCGGTGCCGAGCTTCAGGCCCTTCTTAACGTTGTGACGCATGGTCTAGTTTCTCCTCAAATATGCGAAGCATTAAGCCTTCAGGCTCAGGCCCATGGACTCAAGCTTGTCCTTCACTTCCTCGATCGACTTAACACCGAAGTTACGGATGTTGAGCAGATCGTTCTCCGAGAACTCAACAAGCTGACGGACCGAGTGAATGCTGGCGCGCTTAAGGCAGTTGTAGGAACGGACGGAAAGGTCCAGATCCTCGATCTGCTTGTCCAGCTCGGCGTTGTCGTTGGTGACCTCGGGAGCGAAGATCGAAGCCTCCTCCTCGACCTCGGGGGTCTCGGCAAGGTTCATAAAGGCGGCCATATGCTGGTTGATGATATTGGCAGCCTGGACCACGGCGTCGCGCGGAGCGATGGAACCGTTGGTCTCGATCTCGAGGACAAGGCGGTCGTAGTCGGTATGCTGGCCGACACGGCAAGCCTCAACGAGCTTGGCGCAACGGGACACCGGCGAGTACAGCGAGTCGACGTTGATCACACCGATGGGATCGTTGTCACGCTTGTTAGCCTCGCCAGAGACATAGCCGCGGCCATAGCCGATGCGCATGCTCATGGTGAGATGGCCACCCTCGGTGAGTGTAGCAATGTGCTGCTCGGGGTTGACCAGCTCAAACTCGGACGGAATAAAGAAGTCCGCACCGGTGACCTCGCAGGGGCCGTCAACCGAGATGGTGGCGGTCGCCTCGTCGGTCGTGCCGAGAGCCCTGAAGACAAGACCCTTGACATTCAGGACGATGTCGGTGACATCCTCGACCATGTTAGGGATGGTCATGAACTCGTGCTGCGCACCATCGATCTGAATGGCCTCGACGGCGGCACCCTCGAGCGAGGACAGAAGAACACGACGAAGCGAGTTACCCAGCGTATCGCCGTAGCCACGCTCGAGCGGCTCGACGGAGACACGAGCAGAGGTCTCGTTGATCTCTTCGACCTGAACCTGAGGCCTAATGAATTCTGACATGTATTACCTCCAGCCTCAGCAGCCCGGATGGACTACTTAGAGTAGAGCTCGACGATGAGCTGCTCGTTGATATCACCGCTGATCTGCTCACGCGTCGGCAGAGCGAGCACGTTACCAGACAGCTTCTCGATATCGACCTCGAGCCAGCCAGGGACCTCAAAGCGCTCGGAGGAAATCAGGGCCTCCTTGATGGGGAGGAGGTCACGGAACTTCTCGCCGACAGCGACGACGTCGCCGGCCTTGACGCGGTAGGACGGAATGTCCACGCGCTTACCGTTCACGGTGAAGTGACCGTGACGGACGGACTGACGAGCCTCTTTGCGGGTGCGGGCGAAGCCAAGACGGAAGACGACGTTGTCGAGGCGAGACTCAAGGATGATCATGAGGTTCTCACCGGTGACGCCGTTCATCTTACGGGCCTTGTTGAAGTAGCCGTGGAACTGCTTCTCCAGAACGCCATAGATGAACTTAACCTTCTGCTTCTCACGCAGCTGCATGCCGTACTCAGATTCCTTGCGACGGCGCTTGGGCTGACGGATAGATTCCTTCTTGCTGCTGTAACCGAGCTCAGCGGGATCGATCCCGAGCTGACGGCAGCGCTTAAGAACAGGAGTCCTGTCGATTGCCATATTGATACGATCCTTTCAGTTACACGCGGCGACGCTTCTTGGGGCGGCAGCCGTTGTGCGGAATGGGGGTCTTGTCCTGGATGCTCGAGACCTCGAGGCCAGCAGCCTGGAGGGAGCGGATGGCGGTCTCACGACCGGAGCCGGGGCCCTTGACGAAGACGGAAACCTTCTTCATACCGTGCTCCATGGCCTGCTTGGCAGCAGCCTCGGCAGCCATCTGGGCAGCGAACGGCGTGGACTTACGGGAGCCCTTGAAGCCCACCTGGCCAGCCGACTTCCAGGAAATGACGTTGCCCTGGGGATCGGTGATCGAAACGATCGTGTTGTTGAACGTAGAACGAATGTGAGCCTGGCCCACGGAAATGTTCTTACGGTCCGCGCGCTTCAGACGGGCAGCGCGAACGTTCTTCTTAGCAGTAGCCATCTATCTAGCGCTCCTTATTTCTTCTTCTTAGCACCGATCTGACGCTTCGGGCCCTTGCGGGTACGAGCGTTAGTGTGGGTGCGCTGGCCGCGGACCGGGAGGCCCTTGCGGTGACGAAGGCCGCGGTTGCAGCCGATGTCCATAAGGCGCTTGACGTTCTGGTTGCGCTCACGGCGGAGGTCGCCCTCAACCATGATCTGATTCTTATCGATATAATCGCGGATGGCGTTAACCTCATCCTCGGTGAGGTCCTTAACGCGCGTATCCACGTTAACGTTGCACTCGACGCAAATCTTCGTCGCAGTGGTGCGGCCGATGCCGTAAATGTAGGTCAGACCGATCTCAACGCGCTTCTCACGCGGGAGGTCGACACCATTAATACGGGCCAACGTAGTCTCCTCTCTTAACCCTGACGCTGCTTATGACGGGGGTTCTCGCAAATGACGAGGACCTTGCCGTGGCGCCTAATGATTTTGCACTTATCGCACATCTTCTTGACCGAAGGACGTACCTTCATCGTTCTTCCTTTCGGTAGCGCTCAAACTACTTCCCTACTATCTACTCGCCCAGCCGCAGGCGTTTAAAACTATGGCTGGTCTTCACACGCAAACCGACCGTAGGTTGAGCTAAGCCTGCAGTCGGAAAAGAGCGTGTATGCGTGTCGCTATTTATAGCGATAGGTGATGCGACCGCGGGTCAGGTCGTACGGGGAAAGCTCCACGACAACCCTGTCACCGGGGAGAATGCGGATGTAATTCATTCGGATCTTGCCAGAAATGTTGCACAGAACCGAATGACCGTTCTCGAGCTCGACCTTAAACATGGCGTTGGGCAGCGGCTCCTTTACCGTACCCTCGAGCTCAATTGCGTCTTCCTTCTTCACAAGCAATCATCTTTCTCTAGAAAACGACAGCGATTGAGTATTCTACAACACGCATGCACGCATCGTAATATCTTCGTAATGGCTCCACAACTACGTGGAACTTGTTACATTTCTCCGCCTTGGAGCGAACACCAAGCACCTTGAGCATCCGTGGTAAGAATCACCGGACCGTCATTGGTAATGGCTACGGTGTTCTCGTAGTGCGCGGCGGGCAGGTGGTCGTTGGTGGTAACGATCCAACCATCGGAGCCTGTGCTCACATGATTGGAACCCATCGTAACCATCGGCTCGATGGCGATAACTATACCAGCCTGAAGGCGAACACCTCTCCCCTTCTTTCCATAATTTGGAACGTTGGGATCCTCGTGCATCACGCGACCAATACCATGCCCCACGTAATCGCGAAGCACGCCGTAACCGTGGGACTCGGCGAGGGACTGAACGGCATAGCCAACGTCCCCGATATGGTTACCGGGAACAGCCTGCTCGATGGCAGCCTTTAGGCAATCGCGCGTAACCTCGCAAAGGGCCTTGGCCTCGGGCGTGGGGGTGCCGACGAAAAACGTCCAGGCGTTATCGCCGACCCAACCGTCGAGAACGGCTCCCGTATCGATGGAGATGATATCGCCATCGCGCAGGATCATATCGGGGTTGGGAATACCGTGAACCACGGCATCGTTGATTGATGCGCAAATGGTTCCGGGGAACCCGCCGTAACCCTTAAAGGCCGGGGTGCCGCCATGCATGCGGATAATCTGCTCGGCAAGCTGATCGAGTTCGAAGGTCGACACGCCGGGGCGAACCATGGCTCCAACGTGGCGGAGCGCCATCTTAGATAGCGCTCCTGCCTTCTTCATCTGCTCAATTTGCGTTGCAGACTTAATCTTGATCATAGACCGAGAGCCTCTTTGACATCCCCGTACACGGTCTCGCGAGCCTGGTCACCGTTGACCGACTTGAGCAGACCCTGGCCACGATAGTAGTCGACGAGCGGGCTCGTGGACTTCTCGTAGACGTCGAGACGGTTCTTGATGGTCTCGGGCTTGTCGTCGTCGCGCTGATACATCTCGCCGCCGCACTTAGGGCAGGTGACATCGGCAGCGGTGCCGGTGTAACCGCAGGCGCGACAGGTGCGACGCGAAGACAGACGATCGATGATGACGTCGGGGGCCACATCGACCAGAAGGGCGCAGTCGATCTCGCGACCCATGGCGGAGAGCTCGGAATCGAGCGTCACAGCCTGGGCGGTGTTGCGCGGGAAGCCATCGAGGATAAAGCCCTGCTGGGCGTCATCGGCGGCAAGGCGCTCCTTGACAAGGTCGATCACGAGCTGGTCGGGAACAAGCTCGCCAGCGTCCATGTACTTCTTAGCCTGAATACCAAGCTCGGTGCCACCCTTGACGGCAGCACGCAGCAGGTCGCCCGTGGAAATGTGAGCGACGCCAAACTCGGCGACGAGCTCCTGTGCGACGGTGCCCTTACCGGCACCCGGAGCTCCGAGCAATACGAGGTTCATGAGCAATCCTCCTCTAGCCTATTTAAAGAATCCATCGTAATCATACATCTTGATCTGGCCTTCGAGCTTATCGACCGTGTCGAGCACGACGCCGACCATGATGAGGATGGACGTGCCGCCAAATGCCTGGATCAGATGGTTACCCGTGAAGGAGAAGATGATCGAAGGCACGATGGCGATGAGCGCCAAAAAGACAGCGCTGGGAAGCGTGATCTTGTTGAGCGCGTTCTTGATGTAGGCCGCGGTAGCCCTACCCGGACGGACGCCCGGAATAAAGCCGCCCTGCTTCTTAAGGTTGTCGGCCGTGTCATCGGGGTTGAACACCATGGAGGTGTAGAAGTACGCGAAGAACACGATGAGGACAACGTTAAGCACCCAGTTGAGCCAACCGGTCGAAAGCGCAGAGGCAACTGCCTGAATCCAGCCGATGCCGGGGAAGAACACGGCAATCTGGGCCGGGAAGTACAGCAGCGCCGAAGCGAAGATGATCGGCACGACGCCCGCGGTGTTGACCTTGATGGGCAGGTAGGTGGTCTGGCCACCCATCATGCGACGGCCCACAACGCGCTTAGCGTAGGAGACCGGAATGCGGCGCTGGCCGCGCTCAAGGAAAACGATCAGCGGGATGACCAGCAGGATAATGGCGCAGATGATCACCATGGTGATGATGCCACCGGCATTGCCCTCGGTGCTGGAGAAGATCGCCTGCGGCAGGCCGGCCATGATGTTCGCAAAGATGATCAGCGACATGCCATTGCCGATACCGCGCTGGGTGATGAGCTCACCAATCCACATGATCAGCATGGCGCCCGCAGTGAGCGTGCCAACGATCATGAGGTCAAAGATGATCTCGGGAGCGCCGGCGCCATTAAAGCTGATGCCGAAGCTCTTAAAGAGGAAGAGGTAACCCACGGAGTTGAGGATTGCCAGAGCCAGGGTGAGGTAACGCGAATACTGCGTGATCTTGGTCTGACCGACCTCGCCCTCGCGGGCAAGCTCATGCAGGGAAGGCACAACGGCCTGGAGCATCTGGAGGATGATCGAGCTGGTGATGTAAGGCATGATGCCCAGGGAGAACACCGACACATAGCTCAACGCGCCACCAGAGAAAAGATTCAGGAGGGCCATAGCACCTGCGGCGACCGAATTGTTATCGGTCGAGAAAAGGCCCAGCATCCCCTGGAAGGGAATGCCGGGCACAGGAACGTGCGCACCAACGCGGTACACGACGAGCATAGCTATGGTAAAAAGAATCTTTTCGCGCAGTTCTTTGATGCGGAAAGCATTCTTAAGACCATTTAGCACGGCAGCTCGACCTTTCCGCCGGCGGCCTCGATCTTGGCCTGCGCAGAAGCGCTGACCTTGTCGACCTTGACCGTGAACTTCTTGGTGAGCTCACCATTGCCGAGCACCTTGACGGGCTCGAACTCGCTCTTGGTGATGCGAGCGGCCTTAAGAGCGGCACCGTCGATCACAGCGCCGTCCTCGAACTTGCGCTCGAGACGCTCAACGTTAACAGCGGTGTACTCGATACGACGGGGGTTGCGGAAGCCCGGAAGCTTGGGCAGGCGCATAGCCAGCGGAGTCTGGCCACCCTCGAAGCCGGCACCCTTGGTGCCACCAGAGCGGGAACCCTGGCCCTTCTGACCGCGGCCAGAAGTGGTGCCGTGACCCGAAGAATTGCCACGGCCGACGCGCTTGCGGTTCTTGGTGGAACCGGGCGCGGGAGTAAGATCGTGAAGCTGCATTTGCTACTCCTCTACAATCTCGACAAGGTGCTTGACCTTGAAGATCATGCCGCGGACGGACTCGTTGTCAGCAATCTCGCGAACCTCGCGGATCCTGTGGAGACCGAGGGCACGGACAGTACGGACCTGGTCCTGCTTGCAACCGTTGGTGCTGCGGACCTGCTTGATCTTGATGGTGTCAGCCATGCTTAGTTCTCCTTACCGACGAACATCTCGGAGACCGTCAGGCCACGGCGAGCCGCGACGTCCTCAGGGCTGGAGAGCTCCTTGAGGCCCTCGACGGCAGCCTTGATGATGTTGAGGCCGTTGTCGGTACCGAGGGACTTGGACAGGACGTTCTTGATGCCAGCAAGCTCGAAGAGGGGACGCACAGCGCCGCCGGCGATAACGCCGGTACCCTCGACAGCGGGCTTGATGATGATGCGGCCGGCACCAAAGTGACCGAGAACCTCGTGCGGAATGGTGCCCTGCTCGGTCACCGGCACGTGGAACATGTTCTTCTTGGCATCGAGAGACGCCTTGGAGATGGCCATGGGCACCTCAGCGGACTTGCCCATGCCAACGCCGACGTTGCCCTTGCCGTCGCCAACGACGACGAGAGCGACGAGGCTCATGCGACGACCACCCTTGACGGTCTTCGACACGCGGTTGATGTAAACGACGCGCTCCTCGAACTCGGAGGCCTCGCGCTGCTGCTTCTGATTACGAGCCATGTGCTACATACCTCCTAGAACTCGAGACCGGCGGCACGAGCACCGTCGGCGAGGGCCTTGACGCGGCCATGGTAGATACGGCCACCACGATCGAAAGCGACCTTGGTGATGCCGGCCTCGATGGCACGCTTGCCAACGAGCTGACCGACCTTCTCCGCAGCCTCCTTGTTCGAGGTGTGGGTGCCCTTGAACTCGGCCTCGAGGGTCGAGGCAGAGACGAGCGTCAGGCTGGAGCCCTTGCTATCGTCGATGATCTGGGCATAGATGTTGGCGTTAGTACGGGTCACGCGAAGACGCGGACGCTCGGCGGTACCCGAGACCTTGCCGCGAACACGACGCTGACGACGCTTGAGGCCTTCCAGCTTCGCCTTATGCTTGTTCATACGTAAACTCCTAAAAAGGTTGATCTTGCCAGCACCTAACGGGGTGCTGGTCTTATGCGAGTGAGTCGGTTACGACTACTTGGCGGCCTTACCCAGCTTGCGGCGGATGTGCTCGCCAACATAGTGGATACCCTTGCCCTTGTAAGGCTCGGGAGGACGATGGCCGCGGATCTCAGCGGCGATCTGACCGACCTGCTGCTTGTTGATACCCTTGACGTTCACGTGGGTGTTGTCGGGAACCTCGAAGGTGATGCCCTCGGGAGCCTCGACGATCACGGGGTGCGAGAAGCCCAGGGAGAACTCGAGGTTCTTGCCCTTCTGCTGCACGCGGTAACCGACGCCGGCGAGCTCAAGCTTCTTCTCGAAGCCCTCGGAAACGCCAACAACCATGTTGTGGATGAGGGCGCGGGTGAGGCCGTGGCGGGCACGGGTCTCACGCTCGTCGTCGGGACGGGAAACGGTGAGGACGTTGTCCTCGACGTTGATGGTGAGCTTCTCAAAAACATCGAGCTCGAGCTGGCCCTTGGGGCCCTTGACGACAACGTTGTTGCCGTTGACTGCCACTTCGACTCCGGCGGGAATCTGGACAGGCTTATTACCGATACGAGACACGGTGATCTCCTTTCCTTCTACCTACCGAGCGAATTACCAGACGTAAGCGATGATCTCGCCGCCGACGTTGTGCTTGCGAGCATCGCGGTCGGTCATGACGCCATGGCTGGTGGAAATAATGGCGGTACCAAGGCCACCACGGACGCGGGGCATGTCGGCAACGCCGGTGTACTTACGCAGGCCCGGCTTGGAAATGCGGCGGATGCCGTTGATGACCTTAGCCTTCTTGGGACCATACTTAAGCGTGATGTGCAGAGTCTTCTGGGGAACGGTGTCCTCGACATCGTAGCCCTCGATGTAGCCCTCCTCGTGCAGAACACGAGCGATCTCGACGAGCTTCTTGCTGCTCGGCATGGAGACCGTGGCCTTGTTCACAGAGTTAGCGTTACGGATGCGCGTAAGCATATCTGCGATCGGGTCTGTAAGGTTCATACAGATTCTCCTTCGTTCTTGATGAACACGTGCTCTTGGTTCTTTGCCGCCCTTAACGGCAAAGCCTATTTAGCGCGTTTTCCCTGTTCCAAACTGATGCTTGAAACGCTGGTAGTGACTTACCAGCTGGCCTTCTTAACGCCGGGAAGCTCGCCCTTGAGTGCAAGCTCACGGAAGCAGACACGGCACAGGCCGAACTTGCGGTACACAGAGTGCGGACGGCCGCAGCGCTGGCAGCGCGTGTACTCACGAGTAGAGAACTTCTGCTTGCGATTGCACTTGACGATCATCGATGTCTTAGCCACTTATATCCTCCTCACATAGAGTATTGTTCGCCCCAAGCGCCGCCCCCTTGTGGGAACGGCGCTTATAGGGCAGGTGAACCTATTTCTTGAACGGGAAACCGAAGGCGTCCAGAAGGGCCTTGGCCTCCTCATCGGTGTTGGCGGTGGTCACGAAAGTGATGTCCATACCACGCTGGTGATCGACGGAGTCGAAGTCGATCTCGGGGAAGATGAGCTGCTCGGTGACGCCCATGGAGAAGTTACCACGGCCGTCGAAGCTCTTGGCGGAGATGCCGCGGAAGTCGCGGATACGGGGGATCGCGACGGAGGTCAGACGATCGAAGAACTCCCACATACGGTCGCCACGCAGGGTAACCTTGCAGCCGATCGGCATACCAGCGCGCAGGCGAAAGGTAGCGATGGACTTGCGGGCACGGGTGATCATCGGCTGCTGGCCGGTGATGGCGCGCAGGTCGCGCACGGCACCGTCGATGGCCTTGGAATCGGTAGCGGCCTCGCCGACACCCATGTTCACGACGATCTTCTCAAACTTGGGGATCATCATGACGTTCTCGTACTGGAACTTGTCCTGAAGCTGCTGCTTGACCTCGTTGTTGTACTTGGTCTTCAGACGCGGCACATACTTCTCTTCTGCCATTGTTCACTCCTTCTTGGGGTTTTAAGCACGGGGCGTGGCCACGGTGGGTTGTCCTCGTGCCTCCTGACTGCATCCGCACCGCTCATGGCATTTCGCGGTTTGGACTCGACGCAGCAGGAGCCGACAAAACAATCGGTACTATACGCGCATCGGGAGCGTATTTCCAGAAAAACCTCGTCTGCCTGCACAACTCCACAACTCCCCCGCACATATGTGTCCTAGGGGACCGAAATGGCAGTTGCGGTGAAATAGTTCCTGGCCGACCGCCCGTCGGGCTTATCGGGGGTGCGGACAGAAAGTTGGACCGTGAAGCGGTCCGGACTGGAGGTTCGCATG
>CABSMX010000058.1 GCA_902478945.1 uncultured Collinsella sp. | reverse complement strand
CGAGATGCAGCGTAGTCTCGTGGGCTCGGAGATGTGTATAAGAGACAGTCATGGAGCAGGTGCTCATCAACAAGCGTTCGCGCGAGAACGCCGAGAAGACGCGCCAGAGCATCAAGACCAACCTGCAGCAGAAGACCGACATGGCCAACCGCGTGCAGAAATTCATCGACTGCCGCTCCAAGGACAAGAGCCGCCGCGAGATCTACATCGTAGAGGGCGACTCGGCAGCAGGCGCCATTCGCACCTCGCGCGATGCCGAGTTCCAGGGCGTTATGCCCGTCCGCGGCAAGATCCTCAACTGCCTAAAGGAGGACTACCCGCGCATCTTTAAGTCCGACATCATCATGGACCTCATGCGTGTGCTGGGCTGCGGCGTGGAGATCAAGGACAAGCGCATCAAGAACCTCGGCGCCTTTGACCTGGACAACCTCAACTGGAACAAGGTCATCATCTGTACGGACGCCGACGTCGACGGTTACCACATCCGCACGCTCGTGCTCACCATGCTCTATCGACTGGTGCCCACGCTTATCGACGAGGGCTACGTCTATATCGCCGAGTCGCCGCTCTACGAGATCAACTGCAAAGAGAAGACCTACTTTGCCTACACCGAGCTCGAGAAGAACGGCATCCTCAAGGAGATCGGCGACCAGAAGTGTTCCATCAACCGCTCTAAGGGTCTTGGTGAGAACGACCCGGACATGATGTGGCTCACTACCATGAACCCCGAGACGCGCCGCCTGATCAAGGTGGAACCCGAGGACGTCACCAAGATGGAGACCATGTTCAACCTGTTGCTGGGCAATGACGAGGCAGGCCGCAAGCGCCATATCTCCGAGCACGGCAAGGAATACCTGGACCAGCTGGACCTGCAGTAACAGCAAATCGATAACGACGGCCCATAAGAAGTTCAAGAGGAAATCGTGGCAAAGAAGAAGACGAAGAACCAGCCAAAGAAAAAGCAGGTCAACGCCGAGAACGTTATCGGCCTGCACTCAGAGGTCACCGACCAGCCGATCACGCAGACGCTCGAGGTCAACTACATGCCCTACGCCATGAGCGTCAACGTCTCGCGTGCGTTCCCCGAGATTGACGGCTTTAAGCCCTCGCACCGCAAACTGCTCTACACCATGTACAAGATGGGTCTGCTCAAGGGCGAGCGCCAGAAGAGCGCCAACATCGTGGGCCAGACCATGAAGCTCAACCCGCACGGCGACGCCGCGATCTACGAGACGATGGTGCGCCTGGCCACCGGCAACGAGGCGCTGCTCGCCCCCTTCGTTGAGTCGAAGGGCAACTTTGGCAAGTACTATTCGGGCGACCTGAGCTACGCCGCCTCGCGTTATACCGAAGCCAAGCTCTCCCCCATCAGCGCCGAGATCTTCAAGGACATCGACAAGGACCCGGTCGACTTCGTCGACAGCTACGACGGCGCCATGAAGGAGCCGCGCCTGCTGCCCACAACGTTCCCTAACATCCTTGTCTCGGCCAATAAGGGCATCGGCGTCGCCATGGCGTCCGACATCTGCGGTTTCAACCTCAACGAGGTCTGTACTGCCACGATGCATTACCTCAAGGATCCCGACTGCGACCTGCTCGAGTACATGCCCATGCCCGACTTCTCGACCGGCGGCGAGATCATCTACCGCCGCGAGGAGATGGAAAAGATTATCGAGACCGGTCTTGGCAGCTTCCAAATCCGCTCCCGTTGGCGCTGGATTCCCGAAGAGCGCATTATCGAGGTCTACGAGATCCCCTACACCACCAAGACCGATGTCATCATCGAGCGCATCGTCAAGCTCTCCAAAGAGGGCAAGGTCAAGGAGATTGCTGATATCCGCGACGAAACCGACCTCTCGGGTTTGCGCATCGCCATCGACCTTAAGCGCGGTGTCGACCCCGACAAGCTCATGGCCAAGCTCTATCGCACGACCACGCTGCAGGATTCGTTCTCGTGCAACTTCAACGTGCTGGTCGATGGTTACCCTCGCGTTATGGGCGTGCGCCAGATTCTGCACGAGTGGGTCAAGTGGCGTATTGAGTCCACGCGTCGCCGCATTAACTTTGACCTGGGCAAAAAGTCCGAGCGCCTGCACCTGCTGCACGGCCTCGAGGCGATCTTGCTCGACATCGACAAGGCCATCGCCATCATCCGCGGCACCAAGCTCGAAGCCGAGGTCGTGCCCAACCTTATGAAGGGTTTCGACATCGACGAGACCCAGGCCGAGTTTGTTGCCGAGCTTAAGCTCCGCAACATCAACGAGGAGTACATCCTCAACCGCACCAAGGACATTGCCAAGCTTGAGGGCGAGATTGCCGAGCTTGAGGAGATCCTTTCCAGCGAGGAGAACATCAAGAAGGTCATCAGCGACGAGCTGGCCGCGATCAACAAGAAGTACGTGATGCCGCGCCGCACGGGCAGGATTGAGCCCCACGAGGTTATCGAGGTAAGCTTGGAGCCCGAGGTCGAGGAGTACCCGGTTACCATCATGCTCTCGCGCGATGGCTATCTTAAGAAGATGACGGACCGCGTGCTCAAGAAGGCGACCACGCTCAAGTACAAGGACGGTGACAAACCCTTTATCGAGTTCCCGTCCTCCAATACGCACGAGCTGCTCGTGTTTACCAACAAGAGCCAGGTGTATAAGTGCAAAGTCGCGGCGTTTGAGGATACCAAGTCGGCACAGCTGGGCTCGTACCTGCCGACCGATCTCGAGATGGAACCCGACGAGAGCGTCATCTGGGTCATCGACCCCGAGGATTACAAGGCCGACGTGCTGTTTGTCTTTGAGAACGGCCGCGTGGTGCGCGTCGCGCTTTCTGGATACGTCACCAAGACCAACCGCAAGCGCCTCAAGAACGCCATTTACGGTGGCAGCAAGCTGCTGTATGCCCAGGTACTCAAGGAAGATCGCGACATCGCGCTGGTCTCGAGCGACTATCGTTTGATGAACTTCAACACGTCGCTGCTCAAGACCAAGACGACCACCAACACGCAGGGCGTCCAGGCCTTTACAGCCAAGAAGGGCCGCTCGGTCACCACCATCGGCACGACCGAGGAAATCCTTGGCGCCGGCGTCTCGGCCGAGAAGTTCACCGCGCAGAGCCTCCCCTCAGCCGGTGCCCTCATGAAGGAAAACGACATGCCGAGTCTGTTTGACTAGGACGACGGCAACGAGATCGTTAGATACTTCGCAAAGCGACGAGGCCCGGAACGCAACGGCGTTGCGCCCGGGACTCGTCGTTTTTCTTCTCAACTATTTTTTAACGCAGATAAATTGATTTCTGCTTATTTTTCTGCGTAAAAAATGTCAGCGCCACTGCTTCGATGCCCTTTGGTCAGTCGTTAGCAAAACTTGCAAAAGTTAGCAAAACTTGCAAATATTAGCAAAACTTGCAAAGGAGCTACCATGGAGTACAGCAAGAACCCCTTTACCCCGACGTTCGGAAGCGTCCCTCCCTTTCTAGCGGGTCGCGAGCATATCCTGCGTGACATCAACCGTGGCTTTATCAACGGCCCGGGAGATCCCAACCTGTCAACCATTTTTACTGGCGCAAGGGGAACGGGCAAGACGGCGCTTCTCTCGCTCCTTTCAGAAACGGCGCTTGAACACGGCTGGATCGCAGCAAATGTCTCCGCCATGCCAGGCATGCTCGAAGATATTATCGAGCGAACCAAAGAAGCCGCAGATAGCTACCTCTCACAGCCTCACGCGCGCATAAACGGTGTTCAAATTGGCCCAGTGGGCGTCGATTGGACATATGCTCAAGAGGCTCAGGGCAACTGGCGCACGCGCATGAATGGCATCTTTAAGCAACTCGAAAAACATGACATCGGACTTCTCATCACCATCGATGAAGTCACCGTCGATCTTGATGAAATGCTCCAATTTGCCTCTGTTTACCAGCACTTTGTGCGCGAAGGTAAAAAAGTCGCCCTACTCATGGCAGGACTACCCTACAAAGTATCGGCACTGCTACGCAACGATTCCGTCTCGTTCCTCAGACGTTCCCAATATCATCAATTAGGACGAATCACTGACGTTGAAATTGCAAACGCATTCCGCAAAACCGTTGAGGCCGGAGGCCGCTCAATCACAGCAGAAGCGCTCGAGGATGCTGTGAAGGCCGTCGACGGATTCCCCTACATGATGCAGCTCGTCGGATATCGCACTTGGGATGTTTCGGAGAGCTCGCCCAAAATCAGCGCATCTGATGTCCAACAGGGTTCTCTGCTTGCCCGCATGGAACTGCGCGATCGCATTCTCGAAACGACCTATCGGGAGCTTTCCGATAAAGACATTGAGTTTTTGCTCGCGATGCTGCCCGATTCTGGCCCCAGCAGGGTCTCGGAGATAGCCAAACGCATGGGCGTCGCCAGCAACTACGCAAGCCAATACAAACGCCGCCTCCTGGAGGACGGCGTCATTGGAGAGCGCGGGCGTGGTCTCGTTGACTTTGACATTCCCGCGTTCAGGGAATTCTTGAACGAGAAGGCGTTTTAGCACGCCGGAATTGTCCGCGGAAGCATCAACGCATGGCAATCAGCATTCCTCTTGATAAGGATTGCAAGCATTTCCACCAACACCGATTGCCATGCACTCTTCTTGCCTTAAGAGAGCTTGCGAGCGAGCTCTCGCACCTCTTCCAACTTGGGCGAGGAGGCCATGCTGTCGCGCTCGGTCATACCGCTGATGGTGACAATGCCCTGGTCCTCCCACTTGCAGTACGCGCATGTGGACTTGTACATAGCAATCGCCGCATCATAGACGCCCTCGCTGTGGCTATCGAGCAAAAGGGCCGTCTTGGTGAACGGGAAGCCCGTAGCACCGAAAGCGTACAGGCGGTCGATGGCGGCCTTCTCCTGCGCAGTGATATCAAACCAGTAGATGGGCGAAGCGAAGACAACCATATCGGCGCCTTTCAGCGACTCGATCACGTCGGCCATGTCATCCTTCTGCACGCAGGCGCCCTCATGGGTAAAGCAGTACTGGCATCCCAGACAACCAGCGATCTTCTTGCTGGCAACGCGGATGACCTCGACTGTGTGGCCGGTCTCGCGCGCGGTCTCGGCAAACGCCTCGGCCATGGTGTCGGTATTGGCGCCCTTGCGCGGGCTACCACTCAATACAACGATATTCATAGGAATCTCCCTCCTTCATGCCGCAGGCGCGCGGCACACATTTCGTTGTAACCAAAACGGATGGAGCTATTCAGTCGTCTGTAGAAGACATCTCTGTTCGTGTTCTCTAGACGCAATCTCATTGCCTAATAACTCCTCGACTGTCTTGATTGTCTCTCCGAGAATTGAACAGCAAATCGTTGGCCGCAGAGTGTCGACTGTGGGAAAATAAACTAGAGCCTTCTCCTGCTCGCATGAGCGTTCGCGTGTATGAGCCTGGCCGAATCGGGCAAGCGCAATATAGACCCACGGAAACCGGCCTACGAACAAGGAGCGCCTTATGTATGGACAGCATGTTGCACCGCAAACCCATAACAAACGCACTGACCTGTCTATCCGCAACGTCAAGCTTCATGCAGGCGCCAGAGTCGTCGCCTTCGGAGTAAGCATTCTTATGGCAGGGCAGCTTTTGCTACCCTGCGCAGCACTGGCGACCGAAATACCCGAACCCGATGTCGCAGCACCCATCACCTGCGACGAAGTCAACGCGGAAGGCAGCCTCACAGCAACCACCCCCATCGATCATTACTACGATTTGGAGCTACCCCCTGCTTTCGAGTTGGTCCAGAACGAGGCTCTTGTATACGATTTTCCCGACAAACCCGAGGACTTCATCTACGGGTTTAACGACACCGTCCATCTCTTCAAGATCGACACCGATACCGAAAGCCTTATAAAAACCGAGAACCCCAAAGAGGCCAGCGTCTCTATTGCCCTGACCATGATTGACAATCACGTTAGAGCAACCGTAGTCTTTACAGGCAGTTACGCCGACGACCAAATCCCTTACAGGCTGGACCTCAACAGCTCAACCTACCTTGGCACACACGTTGACCGTGACTTCGACAGCGGGCAGGGGATTATGCGCGAAACGCGGCACGATTACTACATCCGCTACGTCTTCGACAGCGACGTGCACTTGATTGCAACCGACGTGACCGATCCCGAGCCCAGCCCTGACGTTAAGCCGAACCCAGAGGTTAAACCCGAACCGGAAACCAAGCCCGAGCCCACACCGCAGCCCAAGGCAGAAAAGCCCGCGGCAAATCCCGTTTCCACCAAGGCAGTAGCGGCGGTTAAACCAGCCGGGACCACCCTACCCGCGACAGGCGACAACGGTGCGATGGCAGTCGCCCTGAGTGTTGCCGGTGGCGTAGTTGTGGCAGTTGGCATTTCCGCAACAAGGCGTCGCAACCGCTAGTCAGCATTTCGTACCTCGCAGACAAAGCTCTATCCCCGCTCCGATGAGCTTTACTCACCGAGAAGATTCTTCCCCACGGAAATGAGTTTCTTTCCAACGGCCGCCTTCACGCCAATCATTACAACCACGTGGGCAGTGCGGGCTTCGAGATCCGCAGCGAGGATGTCCCCCGATGCCCGCACTGCGGCTGGCAGCTTGTGCCGTGGGTGCGAGACGACACGTTTTTGCTGGGCACGGTATGGCGCGAGAGTCTCGAACGATACGAGCGTTTCATGCGCGAGCGCGGAGCTGGCCGCGTGCTGTTGCTGGAGCTCGGCGTGGGCGAGATGGCCCCCGGCATCATCACGCTCCCGTTCTGGAGCATGACCGCAAAGCTGCCGGATGCGCACCTGCTGAGCGTAAACATCTCGGGCGACTCGGCCCCGTTGCAGCTCGGAAACAAGGCGGAGGCGATTCGGGCCGATTTGGGTGCCTTGCTCTCGGCGGCGCGGGCCGACGACTAGTAGCGCGGCGAGGCGTCTTGCCGCAAACCGTCCTCGCTAAATGCATGACCGTTAATAAGTAAAAAGCAAGGTGCGTCTTATTTCAAATACTCCTCAAAGAACGCTTTCAGCTTTCCAAACGGAATGACGTCCATCTGATCGTAGAGGTCGGTGTGGCTGGCACCGGGGATAATGAGCAATTCCTTGTTGTCCCCCGTCAGCTTGCTGTACGCGGTTTCGCTGAAATAGCGGGAGTGCGCCTTCTCGCCATGCACCAGCAGCACGGCGGAGCGGATCTCGCCGGCGTACTGCAAGATCGGCATATTCAAAAACGACAGCGAAGACGTCACATTCCAACCGCCATTGGAGCCCAGGCTGCGGGGATGGTAGCCTCGCGGAGTCTTGTAGTAGGCGTAATAGTCCGCCACAAACTGCGGCGCGTCATCGGGCAGCTGATCGACCACGCCGCCCGCCAGCGCATAGCTGTCATTTTTATAGTCCTCGGTGCGCTGCGCGTTCAGCGCTTTCCGCTTTTCGAAGCGCGCCTGCTCGGAATCCTCGGCGTCAAAGTAGCCGTTTGCGGTCACGCGGGTCATATCGTACATGGTCATAGCCGCGGTAGCTTTGATACGGGTGTCGATGGCTGCGGCATTGATTGCCATGCCGCCCCAACCGCAGATGCCGATGATACCGATGCGCTCCGGGTCAACGCTATTCTGCACAGAGAGGAAATCCACCGCTGCGCAGAAATCCTCGGTGTTGATGTCCGGCGATGCCACATAGCGGGGCGCACCGCCGCTCTCGCCGGTATAGGACGGGTCGAAGGCAATCGCGAAAAAGCCCAGCTCCGCCATTTTCTGCGCATAAAGGCCGGACGTTTGCTCCTTCACCGCGCCAAACGGACCGCTGACGGCGATGGCAGGCAGCTTGCCCTCCACGTTCTTTGGCACGTAGACGTCGGCCGCCAGCGTGATGCCGTATCGGTTGTGAAAAGTCGCCTTGCTGTGCTCAACCTTGTCACTTTTGGGGAACACCTTGTCCCATTCCTGCGTCAGTTTCAACTGCTCCATGCCTAAGCCTCCTTGTCGGTCGCTTTAAGGTATTGCTCGTCGACCACGGGCTCCAACCACTCGTTGCAGGCCTCCTCGCCCGGAACTTCCACCGCGAGATGGGAGAACCAGCTGTCGGGCGCCGCACCGTGCCAGTGCTTTACGCCCGCGGGAATATTTACCACGTCGCCAGGGCGCAGCTCCTGTGCCGGTTTGCCCCATTCCTGGTAAAGCCCTCGGCCAGCCACGCAGACGAGGATCTGTCCGCCACCGCTTTTGGCGTGATGGATGTGCCAGTTGTTGCGGCAGCCGGGCTCGAACGTCACGTTGTAGACGCCGACCTGCTCGGTGGAAAGGGGCGCGAGGTAGCTTTGCCCAATAAAGTACTTCGCAAATGCGTCGTTGGGGGCACCGATGGGAAAGGCCATCTCGTTTTGGTGTCGGGCCTTTGCGTCGGCGCCGTCGTCCTCGTCCGCCCAGACCTCCTTCGCCATGCGAAAGGCCGCCCACGCCTTGGGCCATCCCGCATAAAACGCCGCGTGCGTAAGGATTTCCGCCATCTCAGCCTTGGTCACCCCGTTGCTCTTTGCGGACATCAGATGATATTTAAACGAAGAGTCCGTCAGTCCCTGCGCCATCAGGGCCACAACCGTCACCACGCTGCGGTCTCGAAGGGAAAGCCCGTCTTCTCGGCTCCACACCTCGCCGAACAGCACATCGTCGTTGAGCTGTGCGAATTTGGGAGCGAAGTCCCCCAGGGCGTCTCTGCCCGCCGTCTGTTTAATTGCCATGATCGATTTCCTCCTATCGATGGTTCTGGACACGAATCTGTCTCCGCGCAGCTAAGCCGCGCCTAGATTTCCATGCCCATTCGTTGCGCCTGTTCCAGAGCGGGATGCCCGGCGATTTCGCCCACGTCGTTCACGCCGCCGGCAAAAACCGTTTTGCCCATTACGGACCACCCCTTGCGCCACCGATTTGTATTGACGAAAATAAAAGTAATACCTAAACCTGACTTTAGGTCAAGGAGTGAATTCGAGATTTATCCGGAGGGACCATGTACACAATCGGACAGGTGGCGGAGATGTTTGGTCTGCCCGTTTCCACGCTGCGTTATTACGACAAGCAGGGATTGTTTCCGGAATTGGAGCGGACGTCCGGCATTCGCCGATTCGGCGATGCAGAACTCGAGGCGCTTCGGGTCATCGAATGCCTGAAGAAGGCGGGGATGGAGATCAAAGACATCCGACTGTTCATGGAATGGTGCGCGGAGGGCCCATCGACATATCCCAAGCGCAAGGCCATGTTCGAGGAGCGAAGGGCCCACATGGAGTCGGAGATCGCAAACATGAACCGTGCGCTGGATATGTTGAAGTTCAAATGCTGGTACTACGAGCAGGCGATCCAAGATGGCAACGAGGATAGGGTGAAGGCGCTGATTCCCGACAATTTGCCGGAAGAAATCAAAGATACCTACGATAACGCCCACGCTCGATAATGCCGACCGATCTCAAGGGAATTCGGTGAGGAGTCCTCTTCGGTTAGTGATGTACTTCTTTCCCTTGATGTCGTAGCGCTTCGCCTCATAGAAGACGAAGGCGTCGCGGAGATAGGAGATATAGTGCCCGGCGGTGACGTGGTTGGCGGGAACTCTGCTGTCATCGAACACGCTGGCGATGTTGTTGGGCGAGTTGAGGTTGCCGGAGTTGTCCATCATGTACTCGGCTAGCCTCTCCAACACGGTGGAGTCGGTACGTATTGCGGTCTACCCAAGCCATAATCCACTCCTTCTCTGTTTCGAAACTCGATTATTTCTAAAGTTTCGAAACCGAGAAGGCAATGTGCACAAGGATGCATCGAGGAGCGAATCCCAGTAGCGCCATGTCAGCAGCGATGCCGGGCGCATTCGCACGTGCTACAATCCAACCACCAGAGATGAAAACACAGTCCCCGTCGGGTAGTCGTGGGCGTGCGCTAGTCCGCATCAGTAACCTGCCTCCTTGGTTGTCCCTTCTCTGCATGGTCATCTACATAAAGGAGGAACCAACCATGCAGATCAGCGTGTCGTCCACCCTGACCGTATATCACGACGGTCAATTCTGGGTTGGGCTGGCGGAGCATGTCGAGGACGGAAGGTACGGCGTCGCCCGCATCGTCTTCGGCGCGGAGCCGTCCGATGAGGAGATCCTGCGATTCGTTACAAGCGAATGGGAGAAGCTCTCGTTCTTCGGCGACAAGGTCACTGAAACAAGCAAGCCCGCGAAGAACCCCAAGCGGCGCGCTCGCGAGGCAGCGAAAGCCCTTAAACGGCCCGCGGTGAGCACCAAGGCGCAGCAGGCGCTCTCGAATCAGCGGGAGACGATGAAGCGGGAGTCGGCTCAAGCAAGAAGTCAGCGTCGCGCGGATGAGGCGAAGACGCGCTTCGAGCAGAGAAAACTGAAGCGCAAGCAGAAGCATCGCGGGCATTGATCGCCATTCGCAGCAAGGCAAACCATATACAGCAGCGGCGCCAGTTCCACTTGAAGCCGACGCCGCGTAGACGCTGATGGTGACGGCTATGCACGGGCACGGGCGCGCCACCGCACTTCACAGCTTGTTTCTCAAGTATTTAGGACGCACACGCGGCGTTCAAAAATGCGGAGCGGTTCCGCATGGCTCGAGACTGAGCCGAGGTGCCCTACTTCTCGCCCTCCAGCAGCCCCACGATGCGGTCGATGTCGACGGCAAAGCGGGGCCTTCCCTCGCGCTCGTAGCGGTCGAGGTATGCCTGGCACTCGGAGACAATGCGCTTGGTGTTGCCATCGATGATGCGCTGGAGCGTCTCGTAGTAGGCCGAGCCCTCGGTCCTGAAGCGGCGCTGGTAGGCCTTGGTTATGGGGAACATCTTGATGTAGTGGATGCCGTGGCGGCAGCCGGGGCGCGTCGTGGGGCGGGGTGGCAACGCAAAGTACTGGTCTTTGGGCACGTTAGGGGCGATGTTGGAACGCAGCGGCACGGCGAAGTCCCTGCGCTTCCCGCGGAAACGCAGCCTCACCACCACGATGCAGGGGCGATTGTGCTTAAGCATGAGCTCGCGGTCGCCATCGACGAGGTCGAAGAAATCCTGGGGATGGATACGATCTTCATCGGTTACGCCCCCCTCATACGAAGCGGGGCCCGCATCGCTGCAGGCCCCTACAGGTGGGCGATATTCTACGCCTTGCGGCACCCCGTCGCCCACGGAGGTTAAACGTACACGTAAGCCGTACTCTGAAAGCCGCGGCTTCCGGCAAGTAGTTTATACCACGAAAGGTCGCTTTCGATGCGCCTAGCTCGCAAAATAACACTCGCTGGGCCGTCAACCCTGATCTTCTCGACCGTCTCCTCCGGGTACTTATTGCGTGCCACGGGCACCTCCGTCCTTATTATCGCGATAAACATACCATGAGTGGCGTACGGGTCGAGAAGGGCTGGCGCCAAAAGAGCCCAACGGCCGTTACAGCTTCGTTAGAAACGCGCCCCACCATGGATGGTGAACCCGAAAGATAAGGCGCGCGGGCACGGCGACTCGGCCCGCGCGCCCGGAAGAGAAAGGACGAACCCATGGGTTACATGCTCGAGACGCGCGGGCTCACCAAGCGCTTCGGCCGCGGCGACCAGGCGCAGGATGCCGTGGCCGACGTGAGCCTTCATATCCGCGAGGGCGAGGTGTACGGGCTGCTCGGCCCCAACGGCGCCGGCAAGTCGACAACGCTCAAGATGATCTGCGGGATGCTGCGGCCGACGGCCGGGGAGATCCTCTTTGCCGGGCACGCCTGGCGCCGCGAGGACCTCTACGCAATCGGCAGCCTCATCGAGGAGGCGCCGCTCTACCCCAACCTCACCGCGCGCGAGAACCTGCGCGTGCGCACCACGCTGCTGGGCCTTCCCGAGAGCCGCGTAGATGAGGTGCTCGCCGCCGTGGACCTCGCGGACACCGGGAAGAAGCGCGCCGGGCGCTTCTCGATGGGCATGCGGCAGCGCCTGGGGCTCGCGCTGGCGCTGATCGCCCGGCCACGCCTGCTCGTGCTCGACGAGCCCACCAACGGCCTCGACCCCATCGGCATCGAGGAGCTGCGCGACCAGATCCGCGGCTTCGCGGCGGCGGGTACGACGGTGATCGTCTCGAGCCACATCCTCTCCGAGGTGCAGCAGATGGCGGACACCATCGGCATCATCTACGGGGGGCGCCTCGCCTACGAGGATGCGCTTCGGCCCGGGCAGGACCTCGAGGGACTCTTCATGAGCGTCTGCCGGGAGGGGCAACGAGCGCGCGGGGAGGTGGCGGCATGACGGGCGAGAAAGGCGGCCTGCTCGCGGGCCTGCGCGCCGAGGCCCTGAAGTCGCGCCACGCGGCACCGGTTCGCCTGGCCGTGCTCATGGCGCTGCCGATGCCGCTGCTCGGCGCGATGCCCTACCGGGGCGTGCAGATCTTCAGCGCGTGGAACTACTGGTACGCGCTCTTCCTGCCCGTGTCTCTCTCGCTCGTGGTGGCGTGCGTCGCGCGGGCGGACGCGCGCACGCGGATGCGGGGGCTTCTGGGCCTGGGCTTCCCGCTCGGGCGCGCCTGGTGGGCCAAGGCGCTCTGGTGCCTCGCGCTCTGCACGCTCTCGAACCTCGTGGTCTTCGGCATCTACCTCGCGGGCTCGGCGTTCTCCTCGCAGGGCCTCACGGTCGCGGGCACGCTCACGATGCTCCTCTGCGCGCTCGTCAACACGGTGACCGCGGCGTGGATGATCCCCGCAGGGCTCTTCCTCACGGCGCGGCTCGGCATGCTCGCGGGCATCTTCTGCCCGCTCGCCGCGCAGCTCGTGGGTGGGTTCGCCTGGTCGCTGGTGCCGCTGCCGCAGCTCTTTCCGCCGTCGGCGAGCATGGTCATCCCCACGAGCTTCATCCCCGTGCTGCCGAGCGGCGAGCCACTCGCGGCGGACATGGCGCTCGGCGGGGCGCTCACGGCGGACGGCATGCTCACACTGGCGGGCCTTGCGGTCTGCGCGCTCGCATTCGCCGCGCTCACGGCGGCGGGCGCGGCCTGGTTCGCGCGCTCCGAGGAGAGGTGATGGCCATGACACGACTCTCCGACCCGACGCCGCGCATGACTCTCTCGCGGGCCCTGCTCTCCGAGGCCCTGCGCCTGGCGCGCTCCCCGCTCGCAGTGGTGCACCTCGTCTG
>CABSMX010000057.1 GCA_902478945.1 uncultured Collinsella sp. | reverse complement strand
GTCTCGTGGGCTCGGAGATGAGTATAAGAGACAGCCCGTGGGCTCGTCGGCCAAGATGATGGGCGGATCGTTGACGAGGGCGCGCGCGATGGCGACGCGCTGCATTTGTCCGCCCGAGAGTTCCGATATGCGGTGGTCCCAATGGTCGACCGGAAGCGTTACGGCCTGCAGCGCGTGCACGGCGCGCATCTCGCGCTGGTTGCGCGGCACATTGGTGTAGGACAGCGGCAGCATGACGTTTTCGATAACCGACAGACGCGGCAGCAGGTTGAAACTCTGAAAGACAAAGCCGATGCTCAGCGCACGCACCTCGGTGAGCTCATCATCGTCGAGTTCGGCGACATTGAGGCCCTGCAGGTAATAGTCGCCCGCCGTCGGTTTGTCCAAGCAACCCAGGATGTTCATGAGCGTCGACTTGCCTGAGCCCGAGGGGCCGGTGATGGCGACGAACTCACCGGGGTCCACCGCCAGGCTCACATTGTGCAGGATGTGGGCGCAACCGGCCTCGCTCTCAAAGATGCGGTGCACGTTGCGGATGTCGATGACGGGGCGCATTACATGCCCTCGTCGGCAGGCATGCCGTCGCCGCCGTCTGCTGTCATGCCCGCGCCAGTATCCATAACGATAGTGTCGCCATCGCGCAGCTTGGTAACCGGCACGTTAGGGTTGATCTCGTTGCCCTGGTCGTCGCGCTTGACCTGCGTCTTGCCGACCACGGCGTCGTTGTCGTTTTGCGTCACAACGGTCACCTTCACGCGGCGCGTTTCCTTGCCTTCGTCATCGGTTGCCACGTTGACGTAATAGTGTTCGCCATCCTCGGTCATGAGCGCCATGGTCGGCACCATCACTACGTCATCGAGCTGCTCGGTCACCACCGAGACCTCGGCAGTCATACCGGGCTTAAGGCGGCTATCGGGTGCCTCGATGAGGATGTCGACGTTAAAGGTCACGCTTCCGCCACCACCGTTGGCGGCGTCGGAGTTTGCCACCGATGCGATAGCCGTAACGGTGCCCTGGCTCACGATATCGGGAAACGCGGGATAGGTAACGTTGGCGCTCTGGCCCACGGCGATCTTGGCGATGTCCTTTTCGCCCACCTGAACCGTCACCTTCATCTTGGAGAGGTCGGCGATCTGCATGCACTGCTTGCCGCCGCTCGTGTCGCCTTCGCCCATGACCATGCCTCCGGTCACCGTGGCGCCCACTTTGGCGTTGAGCTCGACGATGCTACCCGAGCTGGGGGCCTTTACGGTGCGCTCTGCCGCCTTTGCATTTGCCTGGTCCAGGGTTGCCTGGGCCGAGGCGAGATTGCGCTGGGCGCTCGACACGGCGCTGGCGTTGCCGGTTGTATCCGTCGGGGCGGTTGCTCCGTCAGCATCCAATGTCGGTGCTACCTGTGCGGCGGCGAGCGCCGCTTGTGCGTTTTTCAGGTCTTCCTGTGCGGCAGTCACCGCGCGCTGCGCCTCGGCAACGTTGCGATCGAGCTCGTCGTTTTTAATGGTCATGAGCACGTCGCCCTCGTTGACGCTCTGACCGGCCTGCACGTTGATCGATGCTACCGTGCCGTCGACAGAAGGGGAGACGACCGAGGCCGAAATAGGCTTGAGCTGTCCTTTTGCCTCGACGGTCGTGGTAAAGGTGCCCTCGGTGACCATGTCGGTCACTGGCTCGCTGGTACCAGCTGGCATTGCGTTGACGACTAAAGTAACAACAACGGCGATGAGCACAATAGCGCCCACGATGCCGGCCGCAATGCCGCGTCGGACGAGCTTTTTGTGTCGCCGTTCGGCACGCTTGGACTTGAGCTTTGCGTAGGCCTCATCGTCGGATATTCCGGCGTTACCTTGCTCGCCGTCGTTTTGCTGCGCCGTGGGGGCGCTGGTGATAAACGGCAGCGTTTCAGTTGCGCCTTCCGGCACGCGCCCGGTATCGTCGGGGCCCGGGGTGATGGTGGGGACATTCGACATAGCGTCTCCTTTATAGAACATACCGCGATAAGTATATGCGCCCACCGGTTGGGGCGGGCGCATAGGCGCGTTTCTTTCAGCATCGAAAGGTAGGTGTCGCTGAGCTTTGTTGCGTTGCGCGTGACGTGCTAGGAATGCACGACCACGCACAGACCGACTTTGATGCAGTCGTGGAGCGCCTTGGCATCGGCCAGGCGCAGATTGATGCAGCCGTGGCTACCGCACCATTTGTACGATTCGGCGCTATCGAAACTCGAATCGTTTTGCCAGGTAGCGTCGTGGAAGCCAACCATGTTGCCCTCAAACGGCATCCAGTAGCTCACCGGGCTCTCGTATTTGGGCTTATCGGTCTTGGGGTCCTTGGCGCCGATAAGCTTGGTGGCGCCGTCATTGCTGTTGATTTGCCACACGCCCTCGGGGGTGGCGTCTTCGCCCGGTTTGCCGGAAATAAAGTTGGCCTCCCAAACGATATTTCCGCTCTCGTCATAGTAGCGCGCGTGCTGCTCGGACAGGTCGACGTCGATATACGCCTTCCAATCGGGCTCTCCCTTGGCGGTAAAGGTGTCGGCCTTCTGGGAGTAATTGATCTCAATCTCGCCGGTCTGCTTGTTGTTAATAGCATCCTCGACCTGCTTGGCAAGCGTGCTGCTATCGATAGACCAACCAAAGTCACCGCCTTCGACGGCACATTGCTTGCCATCGGCGCGCGTCCACCAACGAGTGGAGCCCACGGTGTTAAAGCCATTGGCGAGGTCTGCTGCCCAGTTGCTGATCTGGGAGGTGTCGAGTGTGGGGTTCGCGGGGTCGGCAAAACTGATCCACTGCAGCACCGAGCTGCCGTCGACCTTGCCGGCATCGTTGCCGTTGAGCTTAAGGGTCACGTTAACGCCCAGGAAGTTGTTGGCGGCATCGCATGCGGCCTGGATCTGGTCGTTGGTGAGCGTGCCGTTGAGCGGCTCGTAGGCATCGTTTCCGAGCTTCGTTAGATCGACGGTCTCGGACAGCGACGCGAGCTCGATCTCCGCATATTTAATGACATGCTCGCGGTTGAGCTTTTCGTTGGAGCGGGCCTTCTCGATCGTGAACTTGCCCGCCTTCTCGTCGTAGGAGCTCGATGCCTCAAAGGTACCCGTGCGGCCCTCGTTGAATGCGTCGATGGCGGCACCCAGATCCTCCTCGAACTGCTTTTGGTCAAAGGCGTCCGAGAGCATGGTCAGGTCGACGTCCTGTTCCAGGTCGATGGTACCGTTTTTGGTCGCGCTAACGTTCTTGCCGCCGAGCGAGGCAATCAGGCGCGAAGGCCACAGCAGCGGCTCGTTGCTGCCGATAATCTCGTGGGCAGCTGCCTCGCCGTCGACGATGGGCTCGTCGGAATCGGGCTGATAGGTCCAGCTAAAGTCATCTCCCGAAACGGTGAGTTTGTAGTGCTTCCAGGCGGAGTCGACCTTGGTAGCGGCGGATGAGGCGTTGGAAAACGAGATATCGACGCCGGCGATGGTGGTGTTGGGGTAGGCAATCTGCGAAAACGCCACGACGCCCACGATATAGACGATGGCGACGAGGCCGAGGACGACGAAGAACGCCGTCTTGCCGCCCGTCTTATTGCCCTTTGCGGAGCGGTTGTCGGCGGGGCCGCGGTTGTTAGAAACTCGAGTGTGCGAAGGGCCCTGGTTGTGACCGGTGCCATGTGCGGAACGCTGCTGACGCTGCTGATGCTGGCCCTGATTGGGGCGCGGAGAGGTATTTGCCGCGCCGTGCTGTTGACCATGGGCTGGCGCAATGGGACGGGGCGATTGGATGCCTCCGGGCTGTCTGCTGGGCTGTTGCGGATCGGGGATCAGTTGGCTGCGGTCGAGTTGCGACATCGTGTATATTTCCTTCGAGTTTCGCTTTACGGCTCATCGTGTTTTAACTGGGCTTGAATTATAGCGATTACGCAATTGCTTGTGTTACGAAAACAGTGGCGATAAAGGATAGGTGGGACATATGTCCCACCTATCGTTCGCTTTTGCTCACTATCCGCATATTCCGCATTTTGCGCACGCCGAGAGTGCTGCCGGAGCCTGCGCGATGCCGCCCTTGGCCGTCTCGCGCAACGTGGCGGGCAGGGCGTGGCCCACCGAGAGCATCACGTGCGCCATCTGGTCAAACGGCACCAGGCTCTTGATGCCGGCGAGGGCGAGCTGCGCCGAGCTGAAGGCCGCGGCCACGCCGATGGCGTTGCGGTTTTGGCAGGGCACCTCGACAAGGCCGCCGACGGGGTCGCAAACGAGGCCCAACAGGTTGCTCAGTGCAATGGAGCTGGCGGCGAGCGCTTGCTCGGGCGTGCCGCCCATCATCTGGACCAGCGCGGCGGCGGCCATGGCGGCAGCGCTTCCAACTTCGGCCTGGCATCCGCCCTCGGCGCCGGCGACGCAGGCGCTCGTGGTGAGGTTGAGACCGATGGCGGCGGCGCAATAGAGGGCATTCATGACCTGTTCATCGTCAAGCTGCAGGTGATCGGCGAGTGCCAACACGCAGCCGGGCACGACACCCGCGGAGCCTGCCGTGGGGGCGGCGACGATCACACCCATGGTGGCGGAGCGCTCGAGTACGGCCATCGCGCGGGCCACGGCTTCGGTCTGAACGGGGCCCATCAGGCTTGCGCTCAAATCGTTGCGGCCGGTGGCATCGACGAGCTTGGCCTCGCCGCCGATAAGCCCGCCGAGCGATCGCTGTGGATTGGCGATGGGGGCCGTGGTCTCCTCGCGCATGACGTCGAGCACGCGGCGCATGGCGGCGATGGCGTGGGCCTCGCCGGTCAGACGTGCCTCGCGTACGGCCATGACGGCGCCGATATTCAAACCGAGCTCGGCACACGCATCGAGCAGCTGCTCGCCGTCGTCGAAGATCTCTTTGGCCGAGACACCGGGGGAGAGCGACGAGGCCGAGCCCGGAAGCTCGATAAACGTGGCGTAATCGACATTGTCGAGCTTGCGCAGCATGGGGACGACGGTGTCGTCGGGAGCGCCGTCGGTCTCAAAGACGGAATAAGCCTGACCGCCCACCTCGGTGCGGTAGGTGCGGCAGAAGGCGATGTTGACGTGTGCGTAGGCGAGCAGGTTCGTGAGCGCGGCGAGCACGCCGGGAACGTCCTGGTGAGCCACAAACAGCGTGGAATACATGCCCGAGATATCGACGCCGACGCCGTTGATACGGCTGATGCGCATCTTGCCGCCGCCGAGGCTCTCGCCGCGGACCTGCGCCGTGGCGCCCCTGTCATCGATCATGTCGATGTCGACGGTGTTGGGGTGGATGGAGACGTCGTCGCCCTTGATGTCAAAGTGAAAGTCGAGGCCCTGCTCGCGCGCGAGGTCAAAGGCCAGCTTGATATTCTCGTCGTTGGTATCGAGGCCCAAGATGCCTGCTACGAGCGCGCGATCGGTGCCGTGGCCGCGGTAGGTGTGGGCAAAGGAGTTCCACAGGCCAAAGGTGACCTTGGTGATACGGCCTTCCAGCAGGCTGGCGGCAACCTGGGCGCAGCGTAGGGCACCGGCGGTGTGCGACGAGCTGGGGCCGACCATGACGGGGCCCAAGATCTCGAATGCCGAGGTCGTAGCTAGTGTTTGCGGCTTGCCTGCCATGGTTGCTCCTTTACGTGGCTCGTCGTCCCGAGGGGCGGGGCATACTCTGTCCCGCCGTTCCGAGGGCTTTAGTATTTGGTCGCCTGCTCGGACAGTCCTGCTCGCACGGAGAGCACATTAAGTGCTCTCCGGCTCGTGCGGAACTCGCGATCGACCAAATACTAAAGCCCTCGGAACTTAGGATACATGGTAGAGGCACGCTTGCTGCAAAATACATCAGCTGGGGACCTATTCTGCGTCCCATGTCGACTCATCTTCGCCACCGGTTAATAAAAAAGAGGTACCGGTCGTTCCGGTACCTCTTTTTGATGCGTTTCTATGTGGCTGCAGCTTTTTTTCGCTGGCTTACAGACCGCAGGCTGCTTTGAGTTCTTCGACTCGGTCGGTCTTCTCCCAGGTAAAGTCAGCGTCTTCGCGGCCAAAGTGACCGTAGGCTGCCGTCTTCTCGTAGATGGGACGGCGCAGGTCCAGGTCGCGGATGATCGCGCCCGGGCGCAGGTCGAAGGTCTTCTCCACGGCCTCGACGATCTTGTCCTCGGCAACATGTGCGGTGCCAAAGGTGTCGACCATGATCGACAGCGGCTTGGACACACCGATGGCGTAGGCCAGCTCGACTTCGCAGCGGTCGGCAAGGCCGGCGGCGACCACGTTCTTGGCGACCCAGCGCGCGGCATATGCGGCGGAGCGGTCGACCTTGGTGCAGTCTTTGCCGCTAAAGGCACCGCCGCCGTGACGGCCGTAGCCGCCATAGGTGTCGACGATGATCTTGCGGCCGGTCAGACCCGTGTCGCCCATGGGGCCGCCCACGACAAAGCGTCCGGTGGGGTTCACGTAGATGTCGGCGTTGTACCACGGCATGTTCTCAGCGGCCATGACCGGGGTGATGACGTGCTCGATGAGGTCGTCCTTGATCTTGCCCATGTCTTCGATCTCGGCTGCGTGCTGCGTGGAGATGACGATGGTCGTGACCTCGACGGGCTTGCCGTCCTCGTAGCGCACGGTGACCTGGGTCTTGCCGTCGGGGCGCAGGCAGGGCAGGGTGCCGTCGTGGCGTACGGCGGAGAGGCGCTCGGCCAGGCGGCTTGCCAGGTAGTGCGGCATGGGCATGAGTGTCTTGGTCTCGTTGGAGGCGTAGCCGAACATCATGCCCTGGTCACCGGCACCGATAAGATCGATCGGGTCGGTGGTGACGCCGGTCTGGGTCTCAAACGACTCGTCGACGCCCTGGGCGATATCGGGGGACTGCTCGTGGATGAGGCTCATGACGCCGCAGGTATCGCAGTCAAAACCGAACTTGGCGCGGTTGTAGCCGATGCGGCGGATAACGCCACGGGCAATTTCCTGAACGTCGACATAGGCCTGGGTGCGGATCTCGCCGGCGACGATGACGGTACCGGTGGTCACGAGGGTCTCGCAGGCGCAGCGGACGTTTTCCACGTTGGCGGGCACGCCGTTGGGCGCAATATAGCCCTGTTCCTGCAGCTCTATTTCTTTGGCGAGGATTGCGTCGAGGACGGCGTCGCTGATCTGGTCGGCGATCTTATCGGGATGGCCTTCGGTCACCGACTCCGACGTAAACACAAAGGACCCCTGCTGGGGAGGGATGGAACGAAGCTCTTCTGACATGATTGTCCTTTCAAAAACGTGTCCCGGCGACCGTTACCATTCCGCCGGGCTCTGTATGCAAGGGCACATCATAGCGCGTAAATCCAACATTCACACCCTTTCCGCACCTACTCATTGGGGACAGACTTAAATGAGTAGCCTTAAACTAAGAATGTCCCCAGCGACTTGTCATTTAAGTTTGTCCCCAATGAGTGGGTCTTGGGTGGTCATTTAAGCCTGTCCCCAATGAGTGGGTCGGTGCCCTTTGTGCGGAGGTTGCTTTGTTGCTTTATACTGGTGCGGTTAGACATCCATCCTGCAATCGAGGAGATTTCCATGGCATCAGACGTTCGCGTCCGCTTTGCACCCTCACCGACGGGCAAGCTGCACATCGGCGGCGCCCGCACCGCTATCTATAACTGGGCTTTCGCCCGCGCAAACGGCGGCACGTTCATCCTTCGCATCGACGACACCGATCCCACCCGTTCCACCGACGAGAACACGCAGATCATTCTGCGCGCCATGCGTTGGCTGGGTCTGGACTGGGACGAGGGCCCCGAGGTGGGCGGCGACTTTGGCCCCTACGCCCAGACCGAGCGCCTGGACCTGTACAAGCAGGCCGCCCAGAAGCTCTGGGACGAGGGTAAGGCCTATCCCTGCTTCTGCACCAAGGAGCAGCTCGACGCCGATCGTAAGGCTGCGCAGGAGCGCAAGGACCCCTTCCAGGGCTATCAGCGCCGCTGCCGCGATCTTGATCCCGAGGAGGCACGCCGCCGCATCGAGGCCGGCGAGCCCTACGTCCTGCGCATCAAGGTGCCCGAGGACCGCGGCGACGTCGTTATCCACGACGCCGTCCACGGCGAGGTGACCTTCGACGCCAAGGAGCTCGACGACTTTGTCATCTTCCGCTCCGATGGTACGCCCACGTACAACTTCGCGACCGTCGTCGACGATGCCATGATGAAGATCACCCACGTCATCCGCGGCGACGACCACCTGTCCAACACCCCGCGCCAGGTTATGGTCTACGAGGCCCTCGGCGCGCCCGTGCCCACGTTCGCCCACATCTCCATGATCCTGGGCGCCGACGGCAAAAAGCTCTCCAAGCGCCACGGCGCCACCTCGGTGGAGGAGTACCGCGACGCCGGCTACCTGTCCGACGCCTTCGTTAACTACCTGGCGCTGCTCGGCTGGTCGCTCGACGGCGAGACCACGATCATCCCGCGCGATGTCCTGGCCAGCAAGTTCTCGCTCGACCGCATCTCCAAGAACCCGGCGACCTTCGACCCCAAAAAGCTCGACTGGGTCAATGCCGAGTACATCAATGGCATGTCAGACGCCCAGTTTGCCGACGAGATCATGGTCCCCGAGCTGCACGAGGCAGGCCTCATCGAGGGTAACGTCGAGTACGGCGAGGACTGGATCGACGCGCTCGCTGCCATCGTCAAGCCGCGCACCAAGATGCCGGCCGACGCCGTGACCGTCGCCGCCCCCATCTTTGCCACGGCCGAGACGCTTGAGTATGACGAAAAGTCCGTCAACAAGGGCCTGGCCAAGGAGGGCATGGGTGCCATTCTGGACGCCGCCAAGGCCGCGCTCGAGGGCGTGGACGAGTGGACCGCCGAGGCCATCGACGCTGCGCTTGAGCCGCTGCCCGAGCAGATGGACCTCAAGAAGCGCGTGGTGTTCCAGGCTGTGCGCGTCGCCGTCTGCGGCAACATGGTGAGCCCTCCGCTGGGCGAGACCATGGCACTCGTCGGCCGCGACGATTGCCTGGCGCGCATCGACCGCGCCCGCACGATGGCGCTGTAGCAGACGCGCAAACGCATGTATCCGAGCCCCGCTCCCCACGAGTGGGGCTCTTGTTTCTAAAGACGTATGGGATGGGAGGTGCAGAGACCATGGCCGAGCAACTGTCACTGTTTGGTTCGCCCGAACCGGAGCTAGCTCCCGTGAAACATGCCCGCGCGGCCAAGCAAGCCAAGCCCGACCCTGCGCCAGAGCCTATTGCCGCCTATGCGAGCGTGGTCCTCGACATTCCCACCCGTGCGCTCTCCGAGCCATTCGCCTACGGCATCCCGCAGTCCCTTGCCAACGATGCCCAGATCGGCTCCACCGTCCTAGTTCATTTTGGCAACCGTGCCGCCGCAGGCTACATCGTCGACATTACGCCCGAGCTGGGCGACCTGCAGGGCAACAACGCCCTCGACCCTTCGCGCATCAAGCCTATCGAGGCTATCCTCAGCAAGCCGCTCTTTACCGCCGAGGCTGCCCGCATTGCGCGTTGGATGAGCCGCGAGTATGTCGCGATGCTTTCCGAATGCTTGCGTCTGTTCTTGCCCCCGGGCGGAAGTCCACGTGTCGTGAAGGGCGATGACGGGGCGTGGACGGTCGAGCGTCCCGCCGTCAAGCCTATTCAAAACCGCTGGGTCATGCTCACGCCCGAGGGCTTCGACTATACGCCGCCCAAGACCGCTGTTCGTCAGCGCCAGCTCATCGAGGCGCTCCAGTGCGGACCGGTCACGACGCGCGACCTCAACCTGCTCTACAACAGCATGTCGGCAACTATCAAGGCGCTCGAAAAACGCGGTGTCGTGGTGGTGGAGGAGCGCCGCGCCTGGCGTGGCTGCAGCGATCATACCACGCTGTCCTCGGCAAGCGGTAAGGCGCCGGTCGCACTCACGAACGGTCAGCAGCAGGCGCTCGCGCAGATTGAGCGCGCCCGCCTTGACGCCCATGGCGACGTGGTCCTTGTCGATGGCGTCACCGGATCCGGTAAAACCGAGGTCTACCTCTCCGCTATCGAGCGCGTGCTCGCGGCCGGCCGCTCGGCCTGCGTGCTTGTGCCCGAGATTTCGCTGACGGCCCAAACCGTCGGTCGTTTTCGCTCGCGCTTTGGCGAGACGGTCGCGGTCTTCCACTCGCGTCTTTCGGCCGGCGAGCGCCTGGACCAGTGGGACATGGTCGCCAGTGGTGCCGCTCGCGTTGTCGTCGGCGCACGTTCGGCGCTTTTTTGCCCGCTTGCTGACCTGGGCCTTATCATTATCGACGAGGAGCACGAGACCAGCTATAAGCAGGGCTCCAGTCCGCGCTACCATGCGCGCGAGGTGGCGGCTGAGATGGCGCGCCGCTATCGCTGTCCACTCGTGTTGGGTTCGGCCACACCTTCTGCCGAGGCCCTCGACCGCTGCCGCCGCGGCACGTACAACGGCGTCACCTGGACGCGTGTCGAGATGCCCGAGCGCCCGGGACACGCCGTGCTGCCCACAGTCCGCATTGCCGACCTACGCCGCGAGTTTTCGCACGGCAGCCGCTCCATGTTCTCAAAACCGCTGATGGAAGGCTTGGAACGCGTGGTCGAGCGCCGCGAGAAGGCTGTGCTGCTGCATAACCGCCGCGGCTTTGCGCCGTTTTTGATGTGCCGCGAGTGCGGCTGCGTCCCTACCTGCAACCATTGCTCCACCGCGCTCACGTATCACGAGCGCACGCACACGCTGCAGTGCCACACCTGCGGGTCGTCCTGGCGTGTGCAACCCTATCCGGCGCCCACGAGTCGTTGTCCCAAATGCGGCAGCCGCTATCTGGCAAAAATGGGCCTGGGTACGCAGCAGATCGAGGACGCGCTGCGCCAGATGCTGCCCGAGGATGTCGCCATCATTCGCATGGACGCCGATTCCACGCGTGGCAAGGACGCGCACAAAAAACTGCTCGAGCAGTTCGATGCCGCCGATTGCGCGGTGCTGCTGGGCACCCAGATGATTGCCAAGGGCCTCGACTTTCCCGAGGTCACGCTTGTGGGCGTGGTCAATGCCGACTTTGCGTTAAAGCTGCCCGATTTTAGAGCAGGGGAGCGCGCCTACGATTTGCTTGAGCAGGTCGCCGGTCGCGCCGGTCGCGGCGATCGCCCTGGCGAGGTCATCATCCAGACCTATCTGCCCGAGGACCCGGTCATTCGCGCCGTTGCCGAGCATGATCGCTCGATCTTTACCGACTACGACCTAGACCAGCGCCGAGACGCTCTGTATCCGCCCTTCGTGCGCCTGGTCAATATTTTGGTGTGGTCGGCGAGCCGCGACGATGCGCAGGATTATATCGGCCGCATCGCAAAGCTCCTCAAGCGCCGCTGGCACGCCGCCGCGCCCGACTTTTTGCGGGCGGGCAGCGCGGTGCCGCAGGTGCTGGGCCCGGCTTCGTGTGTAATCGAGAGAGCTAAGGACCGTTATCGCTTCCATCTGCTTGTGAAGTCGCCGGTAGGGTACCATGTCTCTGATGATATCGACGCCTGCCTCAAAGAGGTGGGCTCCGTGCGCGGCGTGAGCGTGAGCGTTGACGTCGATGCCTATGATTTGATGTAACAACCCGAAAGGATGGCCATGGAAGCCAACGGAATCGTATTGTCGCCCGACCCTCGTCTGCGCCAGGAGTGCGCCGTCATCGAGGAGATCACCCCGGCGATCGAGGCGCTTGCCGAGAAGATGAAGAAGATGATGTTCGAGAACGGTGGATGCGGCCTGGCCGCCCCGCAGATCGGTGAGCTCATCCAACTCGTCACTATCGACTGCGACTACAGCGACAAGAACGACTATGACCCGTACGTGCTCATCAACCCCGTCATTGTTGAGCAGAGCGACCATCTGGTGCCGTATAGCGAGGGCTGCCTTTCCATCCCCGGCATTAGCTGCGAGATCGAGCGCCCCGACCATGTCGTCGTCGAGGCGTATGACCTGGACGCTAACCTGATTCGCTACGAGGCTACGGGCGACCTGTTCTGCGTGTGCCTGCAGCACGAGATCGATCACCTGCATGGCAACACCATGTTCGAGCGACTGAAGCCCATGCAGAGGCTCAAGGCCGTCAAGGAGTACCAGGACGCCCTGGCCCGCGGTGCTCGACCGGGCGAGACGGAGTAGGTCCCACCGTCCCCTTCCGCCGCAGGGCTTAGGTTTTGCTCCATGCTCAAACAGTCCTGCTCGCACGAAGAGCACATTAAGTGCTCTTCGGCTCGTGTGGAACTGCGCGTGGAGCAATAACCTAAGCCCTGCGGCGGAAGGGGACTGCGTTTTCGTGCTCCTTTTCGCCCGGGTGCCGTCGGGCCAGCGATGGGCGTCTTCGCTGATAATTGCTTTGTTGAGAGGGCTGCTTTTATGCGGCTCTTTCTTTGGTTTTGGGTATATTTGTTCTTGTTGAATTGTTATTGCGGATGGGCTTGGTACTTGGCTTTCCGCCGTTATTTGTAGCTGTCTCGGTTTTATTTGAGGGGAGACGTCCTTTATGCGTATTGTGTTTATGGGCACGCCTGATTTTGCTGTGCCCTCACTGACTTCGCTTGTTGAGGCTGGGAACGATATTGCGCTTGTTATTACTCGTCCCGATGCTGTTCGTGGGCGTGGTAAGAAGTTGGAGCCGTCTCCTGTTAAGGCTAAGGCGCTCGAGCTTGGTCTGTCTGTTGTTGAGGCCAATCGTATGACGCCGGAGGTAGTTGAGGCGCTCAAGGCTACGGATGCCGATATTTTCTGCGTTGCTGCCTATGGCTGCATTTTGCCCGATGAGGTGCTGCATATGGCGCCGCTTGGTATTGTGAATGTTCATGCTTCGCTGCTGCCTCGCTGGCGTGGCGCTGCCCCTATTCAGCGTGCCATTCTTGCTGGTGACGAGGTTGCCGGCGTTTCCATTATGCGCATTGGACATGGCGTGGATACCGGCGCTTATTCTGCTCAGGCCTCGACCTCGGTTGCCGGTAAGCATGCTGAGGAGCTGACCATCGAGCTTGGCGAGCTGGGCGGTAAGCTGCTGGCCGATACGTTGCCCTCGCTTGCTGATGGCACGGCGGTGTGGATCGAGCAGGATGAGTCGCTCGTCACGCATGCTGCCAAGATTTCTAAGCAGGAGATGCGTCTGGATCCGCACATGGCGGCGCTTGATTGCGTGCGCCATGTACTTGCCTCGTCTGACGCCGCTCCTGCTCGTTGCGTGATTGCCGGCAAGTCGGTTCGCGTGCTCGATGCTGCGCCTGCCGACGTGTCGCTTGCCGAGGGCGCTGTTGCCGTCAAGAGCAAGCGCGTCTACCTGGGGCTTTCCGATGGTGCGGTTCTGTCTCTTATACACATCTGACGCTGCCGACGA
>CABSMX010000056.1 GCA_902478945.1 uncultured Collinsella sp. | reverse complement strand
CGTAGTCTCGTGGGCTCGGAGATGTGTATAAGAGACAGCCCTTAACGCCCTCGTGCCAACCTTCGCCGCCCACGACGATTGCGCGCCCGCCGTCATAAGTCTCCTCGACCTTTGCCATGGCATCGCGCGTGAGCTCCGCCTCGATCTCGCGACGCTGTCGGTTGATCTCCTCGAGCTCGGCCGCCAGCGCGCTTGCCTCGATAGGATCGCGGGCAAGCAGCAAGTCGAGCGCCAGCTTGGGATCGGCCATGCGGCCGGCGGCGTTTAAGCGGGGAATGAGCGAGAACGATAGACCGTCCGCCGTAATGGTAGAAAGGTCGGCCTTGGCGAGCGCTGCAAGCGCAATGTAGCCGGGACGAGCCGTCACGCGCATCTGTTGGATGCCCTCAGCGACCAGCGCGCGGTTCTCGGGCGTCAACGGCATCATGTCGGACACGGTGCCCAGCGCCGCAACCTCAATCAGCGAACGCCAATACGACGGCTTGTCCAAACGCTCACCCAAAACCTGCACCAGCTTGAGCGCCACACCGGCACCGGCAAGTTCACGCGAGGGCCCCTCATCCTCGAGCTTGGGGTCGGTCAGGGGCACGCCCTGCGGCACCTGGTCGGACGGCTCATGATGGTCCGTAACCACCAGATCGATTCCCAGGCTCTCCAGATAGGAGACCTCTTCCTTGGCCGCGATACCGTTATCGACGGTCACGATCAGATTGGGTTGGGCGAGCTTGTTGACGCGGTCGAGCGCCGCGCGCGAAAGGCCATATCCCTCGTCAAAGCGGTGCGGGATGAATGGTGTGGCATCGGCGCCAAACGTCCGCAGCGCCTCGGTCAACAGACAAGTCGACGTAATGCCGTCGACGTCAAAATCACCAAAGACGGCGATGCGCTCGTGGTTGCGAATGGCGCGCTCGACACGATCGGCAACAACCGACATGCCCGGAATGACGAGCGGATCGGCCCAATCACGGTCGAGCGAAGGCGTCAAAAATAGCTGTCCTTCCTCAATCGAGGCAATGCCGTGCGCAACCATAATGCGTGCCACCAGCCCGGGTATGCCCAGACCAGCCGAAAGCTCCTTTTCGAGCTCGGGATTTTGCTGAGCGACCGCCCAGCGATGCGTCGTCTTAAGCGATGACATAGGCGCCCACCCCCGATAGGGGCAGGTCGCCGCGATACCTCTCACGGTTCATAGCGATGAGTCCTCTGTGTATGCCCGCTTCGGCAGGCAGATCTGTTGAACGGATTTATTATACCGTGCGGCACGGACGCAGAGCCTCGCAGCACGCCGTGGTTTCGGTAAACGATTCCGGTAATAGCCTCGAAATAATCGAGCGTTTCTGACGCACGGACGCATGCGAGCGTCTAGCATATCCATTCAAAACGAATTCACGAGCAAAGGGAGTCACAAGAGCATATGAAGCAATGGGTTGGACTGGGAAAGTTCCTCGCAGGGCATATGCAGGTCATCGTTCCGATTTGCGTAACGCTCGGCGTGCTCTTTCCCCAGCAGATCGGTGTACTCAAGCCCATCGTTCCTGCTCTCTTCGCCTTTATGACATTCCAAGGCGCGCTCAGTAACACCTTCCACCAGGTAGCTGAGGTGTTCCGCCGTCCGCTGCACCTGATTTTGGCGCTGCTCGTCTCGGCGGTGTTTATTCCCATAGCAGCTTATGCCATGGGATCGCTGTTCTTTGGCTCCAACCCCAACCTTGTCTGCGGCATCGTGCTCGAATACAGCGTACCCGTGGCGGTCACTGCCTTTATGTGGATTAGCATGTTCGGCGGCAACGGCCCGCTCGCGCTCACCATCATCCTGACGTCCTCGGTTATCTCCCCTGTGACGATTCCGCTCACGCTTAAGCTCTTGCTGGGTGCCACTGTCTCGATCGATGTGCCAAGCATGATGCAAGACATGGCCTTTATGATCGCCATCCCCGCCGCGCTCGGCATCGTGATCAACGAGCTCACACGTGGATGGGGACACGAGAAACTCTCCCCCGCGCTCTCGCCCGCCTGCAAGTTCATGATGATGAGCGTTATCGCCTCCAACTCCACCGCCATGAGTGAGTACGTGCTGCACATGAACGCGATGCGCCTGGAAGTCGCCCTCTTTATTTTGACCTTCGCCATCAGCGGCTTTATCGTCGGTTTTCTGATCGCCCGTGCGCTGCATCTGCCATATAGCGAGACGACTACCATGTGCTTTACCTGCGGCATGCGTAACATCTCTTCGGGCGCCGTCATCGCCACGCAGTACTTTCCGGGCGAAGTCGTGTTTCCCGTCATGTGCGGAACGCTGTTTCAGCAGGTACTCGCCTCGTTTATCGGGCATCTCTTTGAGCGTCTAACCGGCGAGGAGCGCGCCGCCCAGCGCAAGCACGTCGAGGCCGGCCGCGACGCCATGGCACGCTAGACCGTCCGCATTACGCGGGTGTTAGTCTTGCTATACGAGCGTTTCCAGGTGCGCACGCAGGTGCTCGGCATCGATATCGAGCGTTGTCTCGGCATTGACCTGGGCCAAACGATAGCCGACAAAGTAGGGCGAAACCACCCAACGCGGCAGTGCCTTGGCAATGGTCCGACCGCCCAGGTGATAGAAGAACAAGTTGTACGACTCTGCGCGACCACCGTGGTGCTCGTTCAGGATATAGCGCAGAGCTGCCTGGATCGCATCGGCGAAGAGATCCGTCTCGGCTTGATCTCGCATGTCATCGCTGGCGGCGATTCCCTGCGGGGCTGAAACATTGGCCTCAAAGAATCCCATGATCGGTTCGGTTGAGATGTTGACCGCGATTCTCCCCTGTTGCCAGACATTGATGCCTTCGAAATTGGCGGAAGTCAGCGAAGCATAGCCGTCTTCCTGCTCCAAACCCACAATCTGCATGTGCGGATGAACGAGACTGCCGCCCGAGAGCGGACCCTTGTTCTTGTACATGAGCACGCTTCGATACTGCTGTGAATCGATCATCTGCTGCCAGCAACCCAGGGCAAACCTCATTACATGGTGGAGTTCATCCGACTCATAGGTCACCAGGTCTGCGTCGTGGTCGGCCGACTCGATCAGCACGGTTTGACGGGTGGCGCGCAGGGTTTTGAACTTATTCTCGAGCCAGATGCAGTCACCGTCGCGCCGAATGATATTGGTGAGCCCCTCGGTATCGCAAAAGGGGCACGCGGTGCCAGGGCGACGATTATCGTCGGGCTTACCGCTCGCCTGCTGAACGTCAAATACCAGCGCCACGGGTTACGCCTCCAGCGGCACGATCTTGGTGCCATGGAGCTCGGAGACGCCCAATGCCGCCGCCACGGTATCGCGGTTGGCCGTGGAAATGCCGCCGCCAGGAAGGATGGTCAGGCGGTCGCCCGCATACTCGACAAGACGCGATAGGTGCTCCAGATTGTCCTCGATCGGCGTTCCGGCAGCACCACCATGCGTCAGGATACGCGTGATGCCGCAGTCGGCGAGCGTATCAATGGCATCCAACTGAGCCTCAGGCGAGAGCTGGTCAAACGCCATGTGGAAGGTAATATCGATGGGTCCGCGCTTGCACTCCTCGGTCGCGCAGCCCGCGGCCATCACGAGGGCGCCCAACGTAAGCTCGTCGAGCGCCCATCCGCCGGCACAAGGCTTGCAACAGCCAAAGACCAAGCCGTCGGCGCCGGCGCTCACGGCAAGGCCCAGGTCCATCTCCATCATGCGCAGCTCGTCCTGGTTGTAGTGAAAGTCACCGCCACGCGGGCGAATCATGCACATCACCCGTGCATCGTGCTCGTGAGCATAGCTGACCGTAGCGCTGATAACACCAGCCGAGGGCGTAGTGCCACCGACGGCAAGGTTGTCGCACAGCTCGATGCGCCTTGCACCGGCATCGATAGCCGCCGGCACCCGCTCAAAGTTCTCGGCACAAAACTCGTACAGCATAGATAGACCCCCAGACGAACTTCTATTTCCACACGGCATTGTCGCACTTTAAATACCAACCCGCACAATGATCCCTTGGGGACGGAGGAAAACGGATCGCCCAGTGAGTCGATTTGACCCGGCGATCCGTTTTCCTCCGTCCCCAAGGGATCATTTAAAAAGGGGCGCCGACCGGGATAGTCAGCGCCCCTTCGTTGAATGAATTAACCACCAAGATATGCTTTACGCACGTTGTCGTCATGGAGCAGCTCTTGGCCGGTGCCGGTCATGGTGATCTTGCCGGTCTCAAGCACGTAGCCGCGCGTGGCGATGGAAAGAGCCATCTGTGCGTTTTGCTCGACCAGGAGCACCGTGGTGCCGGCCTTGTGCAGGTCCTCGACAATTTGGAAGATCTGTTCGATCAGAATCGGCGCCAGACCCATGGAGGGTTCGTCGAGCATGAGCAGCTTAGGGTTACTCATAAGGGCGCGGCCCATAACGAGCATCTGCTGCTCGCCGCCCGAAAGGGTACCGGCGACCTGGCGACGACGCTCCTTCAGGCGCGGGAACTGCTCGTAGACGCGCTCGAGGCCCGGAGCCACCGTTGACTTGGGCTGCGTATAGGCACCCATTTCCAGGTTCTCCTCGACCGTCATCTGCAAAAAGGCACGACGACCCTCGGGCACCTGAGCCAGGCCCTTACCAACCAGCTTGTCGGCGGGCGTATGGGTAATGTCCTCGCCCATAAACTTGATGGAGCCGGTCTTAGAGCGCAGCAGGCCCGAGACGGTCTTGAGCGTCGTGGACTTGCCGGCACCGTTGGCGCCAATCAGGGCCACGATCTCACCCTCGTTGACGTTAAAGGAGATGTCCTTAATGGCGTGGATGGCGCCGTACCAGACGTTGATGTTATAGACGGAAAGCATCGGCTCTGCCATTTAGTTCTCCCCCTTATCCTGCTTGCCCAGATATGCCTCGATAACAGCGTCGTTGTTCTGGATCTCCTCGGCCGTGCCCTTGGCGATGACCTTACCAAAGTTGAGCACGCAGATGCCCTCGCAGATGTTCATAACGAGCGACATATCATGCTCGATAAGCATGATGGCAATGCCAAAGGTGTCGCGAATCTTAACGATATTCTCCATGAGCTCCGCGGTCTCGGACGGGTTCATGCCGGCGGCAGGCTCGTCGAGCAGCAGTAGTTTGGGGTTGGTGGCAAGCGCGCGAACGATCTCCAGACGACGCTGAGCGCCGTAAGGAAGCGAGCCGGCCTGTTCATTTGCCAGGTGCTCCATGTCAAAAATGGACAGCAGCTCCATGGCGCGCTCGTGGGCGGCCTTCTCGTGCTTCCAATACGTCGGCAGGCGCAGCACGCCCTCAAAACCGGAGTAGCGCTCCTGGTTGTGCAGGCCGACCTTGACGTTATCCTCCACCGTCATGGTGTTGAACAGACGAATGTTCTGGAAGGTACGGGCAATACCCATGCGGTTGACCTGATAGACCGACTTGCCCGAGGTGTCCTCACCGTCGAGCAGGATGGTGCCGTGCGTGGGCTGATACACCTTGGTGAGCAGGTTGAAGACCGTGGTCTTACCGGCACCGTTGGGGCCGATCAGACCGGCGATCTCGGTCTTGCCGATAGTCAGGCTAAAGTCGTCGACTGCCTTAAGGCCACCGAACTCAATGCCCAGGTGGATGCACTCGAGCGCCGGGCGCTGACCCAGGTCGCGGTCGGGAACGATGGCGCCAGAAGGATACGGGACCATCTTGCCCTTGTTGAACTCAAACTTACTGGGCATCGGCTGCCACCTCCTTCTTGGAAGCAAGGCGGTCCTTAATGCGTGCGAAGAACGCCTTGAGCTGCGGGTTGTTGGTAAAGATCATGACCAGGATCAGCACGATGGCGTAGATGAGCATGCGGTAGTCCGAGAACTGACGGAGCAGCTCGGGAAGCACCGTGAGCAACGCCGCGGCGATGACGGAGCCGCGCATATTGCCCAGACCACCCAGGACCACGAACACCAGGATGAGGATGGACGTGTTGAAGTCGAACTTGGTGGCGGAGAGCTGCGAGAAGTTACCGCCGAAGAGAGCTCCGGCAGCACCGGCGAGGGCAGCGGAAACCACGAAGGCGATCATGCGGTACTCGGTGACGGAGATGCCTACGGACTCGGCTGCAATCTTGTTATCGCGCACGGCCATAATGGCACGGCCGGTACGGCTGCGAACCAGGTTGAGTACAATCACGAGCGCGACCATAACCAGGATGGCACCGGCGAGGAAGGTCGAGTACGTCGACACGCCCGAGGCACCCTGGGCGCCCTTGATGATGGCGGTGCCGTCCTCGAGCAGGTGCAGGTCGTCGATCGTAGAGTTGCCCGTGATGTTAAAGATCACGTGCAGGCCGCGGGAGTCGACACCCACAATGAGGCAGGTGACGATCTCTTTGATGATCTCGCCAAAGGCCAGCGTCACGATAGCCAGGTAATCGCCGCTCAGGCGCAGGACCGGGATACCGATCAAGAAGCCCAAGATGGCAGCGGCGATAGCGCCGACCACAATGCTGATGATCAGACGCATCGGGTCGGACGGAATGGCGCCCTCCAGCGCGACGGCGGTGACGATGCCCGTATAGGCGCCGACGCTCATAAAGCCCGCGTGGCCCAGCGACAAGTCGCCCGCGATACCGACGACGAGGTTGAGGGAAATGGCCATGACGATATAGGCCGTAATGGGGACCAGCTGACCGGCGATCATGCGCGGAATCATGTGGTTAGACTGCATAAAGAACACGATGGCAAACGCCACAAGGCACATGGCGTACGTGACAAAGTCGTGACGCGTCTGCTTGTCTTTAAGAAACTTCATAACGCTCACCTACACCTTCTCGGGGACGTACTTGCCCAAGAGGCCGGCAGGCTTGACGAGCAGGACGATGATCAGAACACCAAAGACGATGGAGTTGGCAAGGCTCGTGGAAATGTAAGCCTGCGCCATCGCTTCGATGATGCCGATGAGAATGCCACCGACAAAAGCGCCGGGGATGGAGCCGATGCCACCGAAGACAGCGGCGTCGAAGGCCTTGATGCCAGGCATAGCACCCGTCGTGGGCTGCAGCACCGGCGAGTAGGAGCACAGCAGCACGCCGGCGATGGCGGCAAGGGCAGAGCCGATGGCAAACGTCATCGAAATGGTGCGGTTGACGTTGATGCCCATGAGCTGAGCGGCAGCCTTGTCCTCGGACACGGCGCGCATGGCCTTGCCCATCTTGGTCTTACCTGTAAAGAACATCAGGCCGGCCATGATAACCAGGCAGGCGACGATGGTGACGAGCGAGACGGCGCTTACGTTGAACTTGGCCAAGAACTCCGGCACCTGGAAGGTGACGAGCGAAGTGAAGTTCTTGGGCGTGGCGCCCCACAGAAGCTGCGCGGCGTTCTGCAGGAAGTAAGACACGCCGATAGCCGTGATCAGAACGGCCAGCGGGCCTGCTTGGCGCAGCGGCTTATAGGCCAGGCCCTCAATGAGAACACCGAGGACCGTGCAGGCCACGCAAGAGAGAACTACAGATGCCCAGCCCGGGAGGCCGAGATACGACGTGGCGCAGAACGAGACATAGGCACCGACCATGATGACATCGCCGTGAGCGAAGTTCAGCATCTTGGCGATACCGTAGACCATGGTGTAGCCCAACGCGATGATGGCGTAGACGCTGCCCATGGACAGGCCGTTGACCAGGTATTGGATAAAGACCGTCATGTTCCACATCCCCCTTTCGAATAGGTTTCCAGTTATTTCGAATAGGTTTCCAGTTAATGTATGAAACAGGGACGTTACATCGTCCCTAGATACCAAGCAAGCAGGGAAGGCCAAAACCTCCCCTGCTTGGGATCAAAACCGCTCTATGTAAGGCGGCCAATTAGGCCTGTACGTACTTGCCGTCGGTAATGACGTACGCCGTCGGGTCCTTCTGGACCTGGCCCTTGTCGTTCCAGGAGAGCTTGCCAGTCAGACCGTCAACGGTAATGTTGCGCATAGCCTCGGGAAGCTTCTCGGCAACCTCGGTCGGGTCGGCGTCGGCACCCAGGCCGGCTTCCTTGAGGGCCTCGACCACCGCATGCACGCCGTCGTAGGCGTCGGCGGCAAACTGGTCCGGAGTCTCGCCATACTTATCTTTGTAAGCGTTGACGAAGTCGGCGTTCTTCTCGTCGTCGGCGGAGAACGGGGTCATGAGCAGCAGACCCTCGGCAAGAGAGGTATCGAAGCCCTCAACGCCCAGGATACCGTCCATGCCGTCGCAGCCCATCATCTTGACGTCGTAGCCCATGTCCTTGGCGTTCTTGAGCAGGACGGACGCCGGTGTGTAGTAGATCGGCGCAAAGATCATGGTGGCGCCAGCCTGCTTGGCCTTGGTCAGCTGGTTGGTAAAGCTCGTGGCGGAGTCGTCCTTAAAGGTCTCCTCGTCAACAATCTCGAGCTTGGACTCAGCGGCCTGGGCCTTAAAGGAATCTGCGATGCCCGAAGAATAGGCGTCGCCGGAGTTATAGAACAGCACGAACTTCTCGTCCGCATACTTCTGTGCCAGGAACTTGGCAGCGTTGACACCCTGGTTGGGGTCGGTGAAGCAAACCTGGAAGACGCAATCCTTGCCCTTGGTAACGTCCTCGGAGGACGCGGACGGGGTAATCATGAACGTCTCGGGGTCGTTACCGCACTCAGCAGCAACGGCGACCGACGCACCCGTGGTGGTCGGACCGACAAGGGCCTGCATGCCCCAGTCGAGCAGGGTGTTGAAGGCGTTGACGGCCTTCTCACCGTCAGCCTGGTCGTCCTCGGCCTTGCTGACAAGCGGCAGCTCCTTAGTCGAGAAATCCTTGCAGCCAAGCTCGACAGCCTGTGTAACGGACTTGCCGTAGGACGCGTTGGCGCCGGTCAGCGGGCCGATGGTGCCGATCTTAAACGAAGCGTCGCCCGACGCGGAACCGCTGTCGCCGCCGTTGGAGGAGCAGCCAGCTAGAATGGACATCGCCCCCAGACCTGCTGCGCTCGCGATAACGCTCCTGCGATTCATAACAGGGTTCAATGACTTACCGGTGAGGCTCGACATGCGGCTCTCCTCTCAAATCTCGTCGGGTTTCGGTTACCCGACAGGCCATCCTTCGCCGTGTTCGGCGTTCGCAAAATAGTAGACGCTTTAGTTGAGAAAAGTGGCGATTATTTCAACTTTTCTTTTGTTTTGCCCATTTATCCATAATTCTGCGTATTCCTGTCGGTTTATGCAGTAATGCCACTTTATTGTGTGAAAGTAATGTTTCCGTTCTGTTACAGGCGTCCCTGCCCTGAATAAAACGGCCTCACCGGTCTCGTTATATGCACTTAGGCGGCGATGTACTTGCCGTCCTGAATCACATAGGCCGTAGCGGGCTTCTCGACTTGGCCCTCGTCGTTCCACGTCAGCTCACCCGTCAGGCCCTCGATCTTGATCTTGCGTATGGCCTTGGTCGGCTGGTTGATAAAGCTCGTGGAGGAGTCGTCCTTAAAGGTCACGGTATCGACGATGTCGAGCTTGGATGCCTTGGCCTGCTCGGCAAAGGCATCGGCGATCTCGCACGAGACGGCGACGGCGGCACCGGTGGTGACGGGGCCGACGAGCGCCTGCATGCCCCAGTCGCACAGGGCAAACCTTATGGTGTAAACGTTGACAGTTTGTTACGGAGTTCCGTTTGTAGCGAGCATGTTTCCAATGTTTCCGCAGCGTTTCGGGGGTGCCGTTTTGTGCGGCTCCTGTTGCCTGGCGAGCACGCGCCCTCGGTTCACGCTAGAATGCACTCAACCTTTAAGCGGTTAATCCATCCATGAGATGCACGAAGGAGCTATCTATGAGCGAACCCCTGCGCACCGTGAACGTCGGTCTGATCGGTCTGGGAACCGTCGGCGGCGGCGTGGCCCGTCTGATCAAGAGCCACCACGATGAGTACCTGGCAGCCTACGGCATCGACCTTAAGCTGACCCGCGCCTGCGCGCTTGCCTGGGAGCAGGCCGAGGCGGCAGGCATTGAGCGCGAGGCCTTTACGAGCGACTGGCACGATGTCGTCACCGACCCCGCCGTCGACATCGTCGTCGAGCTGATCGGCGGCGAGCATCCCGCAACCGAGATCTTCACCACTGCCTTTGAGCACGGCAAGCACGTCGTCTCTGCCAACAAGGCTCTGCTGGGCCGTCACGTCGAGACGCTTGCCGAGAAGGCACGCGCGTGCGGCGTGCAGATTAAGTGCGAGGCCAGCTGCGGCGGCGGCATCCCCATCGTGAGCACACTTGAGCACGATCTGGTGGGCAACAAGATCCTGACCATCGCCGGCATCCTCAACGGCACCACCAACTACATCCTGTCGCGCATGGACGCCGAGGGCGCCGATTACGCCGACGTGCTCGCCGATGCACAAGCCAAGGGCTATGCCGAAGCCGACCCGTCCGCCGACGTCGACGGCTTCGATGCCGCCAGCAAGACGGCGATCCTCGCTTCTATCGGCTTTGGCACCCGCGTTACCACCGACGATGTGTACCAGCAGGGTATCCGTACCATCGGCGCCGAGGACATCGCCCAGGCTCGCGAGCTCGGCTACACCATTAAGCTGCTCGGCATCGCCCGCAACACCGACGCCGGCGTCGACGTCCGCGTGCATCCCACGCTCATCCCGGCAGACCATATGCTCGCCAAGGTCAACGGCGCCATGAACGCCGTCTACGTGGTGGGTGACGCCGTGGGCGAGACCATGTTCTACGGCGCGGGCGCAGGCTCCTTCCCCACCGCGAGCGCCGTCGTGGGCGATATCTTGTCGCTCTCCGAGCAGATCAGCCGCGGCGTGGCTCCGCTGCCCGAGATTGAGCCCTATGGTCACAACCTCGCCTTTAAGCCCATGGACGAGCTCCAGACCAAGTACTATGTGCGCCTGAAGGTCGCCGACCGCGTGGGCGCCCTGTCCGAGACGGTCGACATCTTTGCCAAGCACAACATCTCGATTTCGCTCATCAACCAGGTCGAGGACGGCAAGTCGGGCGTCAGCGATGCCTGCTCGGTCATCTTCCTGACGCACCGCGCGCTCGAGAAGGACGTCCAGGCTGCCGCCGCCGAGCTTGCCAGCGTCGACTGCGTGGCCGAGGTCGCCAACGTCCTGCGCATCGAGGACGTCGAGGCTTGGACCGAAGGTGTCATGGCCAACTAGCCCGATTCTCGGCAAATCAAATAACGCATGAGGGGCTCCCGTCCGATTGGATGGGAGCCCCTTTTAGTTACATCTTTTGCACGAAGTGATCGACTAACGTTTGAACAACTTGACCGTTCGTCAACAACCGTGGATACCGTTTGCCGATATGCGACGGCAGCTGTATTTTGCCGACGCTATGCTGTGCCGTGTATGTCCGCCCGCGATGAGAGGAAGCACCATGTTGCTCGAGGGCAAGAAAGCAATCATCACCGGAGGCACGCGCGGTATCGGCTATGCGATCGCCTGCCGTTTTATCGAGGAAGGCGCTGCCGTCACCGTCTTTGGCTCGCGCCAGGAGACTGCCGACGCGGCCGTTGAGAAGCTGGCGGCCGCCTATCCCGACGCCAAGGTCTGGGGCCGCTCCTGCGACCTCACCTCACTCGAGGCCGTGACCGAGGCTTTTACCCAGGCTGCAACCGACATGGGCGGCCTGGACACGGTCGTCAACAATGCCGGAATCTCCCAGCGCTCGCCCCTTTTGGACTACACGGCCGAGGAGTTCGCCAAAGTCATGGACCTCAACGTCGTCGCTGTCTTTAACGGTCACCAGGCGGCCGCCAAGATTATGACCGAGGCCGGACACGGCGGCACCATCACTACCACGAGCTCGATGGTCGCCAAGTACGGCCAGCCCTCCGGCGTCGGTTACCCCACGTCCAAGTTTGCCGTCAACGGCATGGTCCAGTCGCTCTCGCGCGAGCTCGCCCCCATGGGCATCCGCGTCAACGCCGTTGCCCCTGGCGTGACTAAGACCGACATGGTCGCTAACCTGCCCGAAGAGGTCATCAAGCCCATCATCGCCACTATTCCGCTCGGCCGCATGGGCGAGCCCGAGGACGTCGCCAACGCCTTTGTTTTCCTAGCGAGCGACATGTCATCCTATGTCACGGGCGCCGTGCTCCCCGTCGACGGAGCCGCCCGCTCCTAAAGGTCGCAAGCCACGACTTCGAACCTCAACGAGGCCCAACGCAAAAGGCGCGCTGCCTGCATCAACCGCAGGCAGCGCGCCTTCTATTATTTGGACGGAACCCGTATCCCGGCATTCCTTACTACTTACCGTCGTCGTCCTGGGCTTCATCGCGCGCATAGAGCTCCAGCATGCGGCGGCGGTATTCGCGCACGGCGAGCTTGGCGCGCTCCAGGCGGCGACGCTCATGCGGAGTCAGCTCGGACGTGTCGATCTCGTCTCCATAGGTCTTATCGGCAAGCAGGTGCGCCGCGTCCACGATGCGGGCATCGATGTGGCCGCTCGCCGCCTCGGCGGAAAGACGCTCGGCAATCGTATCGAGCGTAGGCAGACCCTCGAATACGCGACCGTGACCATGCGAGGTCAGCAGCTCGTGCTCGCGTGCGAGCAGGCTCGCCAAATCGTGATGGGCACGCAGGATGTCGAGCGCATCGGATGGATGCTCGGCAACCTCTGCCACGGCGGCGACCGGTGCGGCATCGACCACGCGGTAGAAGAGCTGCGCGAGCAATGGCATCAAGAACACCGTAATGGCACCGGCGGCAACCATGACCGACGCAATATCTTGCGACAGCGCGCCCGCGTTGACGGCAACGCTTGTCACGGCAACGATGATCGGCAGCGCCGTGGTGCAGTAGAGCGCCACGGTGATGCGGCCATACGCCGACACATCGCGCGTCGCAGAACAAATGCTCATGGAAATAAGAATGGGCACCGCACGAATAATCAGCAGCGCCACGATAAAGCCCACGAGCAGCCCGGGGCGCGACACCACGGCCGTCAGATCGATCTTCGCGCCCGATACGGTAAAGAACACCGGAATCAAAAAGCCGTAGGCCAGGCCGTCGAGCTTGGTCTCGAGCGTATGGTTGCCCTCGGGGATGATGTAGCGCAGGACAAAGCCGGCGGCAAAAGCGCCCAACACGATATCGAGGCTAAAAATGGCGGAAAACGCCACGAGCGTGACCAAAATAAGCACCGTCAGGCGCACGAACGTCTGCGATGTGGTATCGGCGCGCTCCTGAATAAAGGCGAAAAAACGGCTGCCGATGCGTTTGGAGCGGCTGGGGACCACGGCCAGCAACACGCAGACCACAGCAAACAGGCCAAGGATCACAAGCGTCTCGATGCCCGTACGGGCAGACAGCAGCACCGACATGGCGAGCACGGGACCGAGCTCGCCCCAAGTACCATACGCGAGCTGTCTCTTATACACATCTCCGAGCCCACGAGACTACG
>CABSMX010000055.1 GCA_902478945.1 uncultured Collinsella sp. | reverse complement strand
CTTCGTTAAACGGGCGCTAGGGCGTCACCCTTACACCAACATTTTCGACGCGATCGACCACTACATCACGTATGTCGCAGCTCATGATGGCCGGTATGCTTTCTATGGACCCTCGCAAGGTAATGAATTCCGGTTTCCCGAGAAATGATTACCTTTTTACAACTGATGGTAGAAAACTCCTGGAAGGCGCTTTGGGGGTTGATTTCGGCAGCAGTAAATTGATCATGTATCTGCCCACGATGCGCAAGGGTCTAAAGGCTGAAGGCGGTCAATTCGATAAAAATATCTTTAATTACGAGGATTACGACGCTGCTGGTCTTGATGATTTCCTGAAGCTGAATGATGCTTATGTAATTGCGAAGATGCACTTTGCCGATGATTCGAGCTTCAACCAAGGTTCTTTTGAGCTACCTAAAAGGGTTTTATTCCTCGATAGTCTGTCTTTGGGTTCGAAGTTGCTCACCATTTACCATGTTCTTAACGCATTCGACTTATTGATAACTGACTACTCGTCAGTGTATGTAGACTATCTTCTTCTTAATAGGCCTATTGTCTTTTCATGTCCGGATTTCGAAGAATACAAGAAGGACAGAGGATTCATTAGCGATGACCCACGTTGGATGATGCCTGGGGCTTTTGTTAAGTCGCAATCCGAGTTATTGAGTGCGCTTGGTTCGTTTTTTAATGGAGTTGACGCTGCTGCTTCATTGCGCGAGTCGTTCATGCCAGTCATTCATTCTCATAGGGATGCAAAAGCTGCTGAGCGTGTTGTTCAAAGGATGATCGGAGTTGCCAGCACCCTCTCGCGTGACTGTGACAAGGAAATCGGTTCATGCTTTGCGGACTCGAGTTCCCCTTTGCGGCAGTATATGAATCTACGTTCCAAAGCGGAGCTATTTTTAGACTATGGTTCGGGCTTCAATTCTGAAGACGTTCTGTCTATCGAATATACGTCTAACTGTTTTGGGTCTCATGTCTGCCTGACTTTCAATGTCCCTTCTGGCGTTAACGAAGTTCGCTTTGACCCTGCCGATGACGGTTCATTTCTCTTAAAGGATGTTTCCTTCTCTTTTAACGGAACGCCATTGATTTGGGACGCGCTAAATGGTTCTGAATCACACTCCAATATCGTATTCTGCGGACTTGACCCTCAGATTCTGGTCTCAGGTTTTGATGGCTCGGCTGGCGAGCTGTGTATTAATTTTGACAGATGTGAGCTTGGGGATTCAGCTAACTATGTTTCATGCCTCATGGAGCGTGAACGCTCTCATTCTGATGAGCCTGTGCATTCTCTTTCGAAGTTATTAAGTCGTGTATTTAGGTTTGGTAGGCATTGACGTGAAGCGCGTTATTACATACGGAACGTTTGATTTACTACATTACGGGCATATCAATTTATTAAGGAGGGCCAAGCAGTATGGCGACTATCTAATAGTCGCTTTGTCTACCGATGACTTCAATTGGAATCAGAAGAGGAAGAAGTGTTATTTCTCTTTTGATAAACGCAAAGCCCTTCTTGAAGCAATTCGTTACGTTGACCTTGTGATTCCCGAAGAATCATGGGATCAGAAAGTGACTGACGTGCGTGAATACCATATCGATACGTTTGTTATGGGCGATGATTGGAAAGGCGAATTCGACTTCCTGCAGGATGAGGGCGTTGATGTCGTTTACCTGCCCCGCACGCCGGAAGTTTCCACCACTCAAATTAAACGTGATCTAAAATCCTAGTAGTCGGCAAGGTTCTTGTGCGAATTTAGCATTGTGGGATTATTAATAATAAAATTAACCTAACGGTTTGATTTCTGTTAGAAAGGTTCTTCAATTATGAAGGGCATCATCCTCGCCGGCGGGTCCGGAACCCGCCTGTACCCGCTCACGCTCGTGACCTCCAAGCAGCTGCTGCCGGTCTACGACAAGCCCATGATCTACTACCCGCTTAGCACCCTCATGCTGGCGGGCATCCGGGACATCCTGGTCATCTCCACGCCGACGGACCTCCCCAACTTCGAGCGCCTGCTCGGGGACGGCTCGCGCTACGGCGTGAACCTCTCCTATGCCGAGCAGCCGAGCCCCGACGGCCTGGCGCAGGCCTTCACCATCGGCGAGGAGTTCATTAACGGTGAGCCGTGCGCGCTCGTGCTGGGCGACAACATCTTCTACGGAAACGGCCTGTCCCGCCACCTGACGCGCGCCGTCCAGAACGCCGAGTCGGGGAGGGCCACGGTCTTCGGCTACCACGTGGACGACCCCGAGCGCTTCGGCGTCGTGGAGTTCGATGCGCGGGGGAGGGCCGTGTCCATCGAGGAGAAGCCCGCCGAGCCCAAGAGCTCCTACGCCGTCACCGGCCTGTACTTCTACCCGGGCGACGTGGCCGCCAAGGCGCACGAGGTGAGGCCCTCGGCCCGCGGCGAGCTGGAGATCACCACGCTCAACCAGATGTACCTGGAGGAGGGGACGCTGTCCGTCGTCACCCTGGGCCGCGGCTACGCGTGGCTGGACACCGGCACCATGGAGAGTCTCCACGAGGCCGCTGAGTTCGTCCGCGCCGTGGAGCACTCCCAGGACCTGCCGGTCTCGGTCCCCGAGGAGATCGCCTGGGAGAACGGCTGGATCACGACCGCCGAGCTGGAGGAGGCCGCGAAGGCCTACGGCAAGTCGGTCTACGGCCGGCATCTCAAGAAGGTCGCCGCCGGCGAGATCGTCAACAGCCCGCGCGAGTATTAGCGCCTTCTTGTTTTCTTTTAGGGGTCACCGTTATCTGGTGGCCCCTTTCGTTATGATTACGGTGACCATATAGCCAATATGATTGGGAGTGGATGTGTTAAGCGTCTACTTTGGCGATATGCCAGAAGCGATTTACAACACAGCGACATATTTCAAAAACTCTTACCGATCTTCTTGGATTATGGATCCGTATGCGGTCTCGATAATTAAGGATGTCGATCGATCGGTCGTTGTCTCCGAAAACGTCATCGAAAGCCCTGTGCTTGGATCCATCTCCCCACTCCAGCTTTCTGGTGGCGTGAAAACGTTGCTGCTTATGAGATTTGATCGTAAGCATATTTTTAACGCTTCTACCTGTGGTGATAACTGTGCCAAGTGGATTCTCGACATGGCGAAAGACCGCAAGCTCGTTGTGAATCTCTATCATGTGATGGACTTTGGTCGCGAGGATTTTAAAATCAAAGTCGTGAACAGCGGTCGAATCGTTCATAACATGGCCGAATTGATTCACGAGTCGATTCCGTATCTGTAGGTGCTGCTTATGAACGGTTCGCATCTCGTTAAGATTTCCCGCCGCAGGGGAACCAAGTACACATTTACCATCAAGCGAAACATCACTATTGTGCGTGGCGATAGTGGCACGGGTAAGACGACACTGTTTGACATGGTCGCAGACTACATGCGAATGGGCGAGCAGTCGGGTGTTTCCTTGCAATGCGATTGCCCCTGTGTCGCCCTGACCGATTATGATTGGCGAAACCAGCTTTCGTCCGTTCATGACTCGATTGTATTTGTCGATGAGGGTTTAAAAGAGATTCATTCTGATGAGTTTGCCCATCATGTGCTGTATTCCTCGAGTTATTTCGTGCTGATCTCAAGGGCTGATTTCCCTAATCTTCCGTATAGCGTGGATGAGATTTACAAGATTAAGACGAGCGGAAAATACCATTCTTTCGTCCCTGTTTATCAAGATCGTGGGAATCATCGTTATGCTATTTCCCGGTCGGCGCCAAAACAGGACTTTTCTATCCTTCTATGCGAGGACAGTAAGTCTGGTTTCCAGTTCTTTGAACGGCATTTCGCTGACAGTGAGCTTTCCTGTGCTTCGGCCATGACGAACAGTGCGATTTTGGGCTGGTTGGATCAGCATCTCGACGATCGCGTGTTTGTTGTTGCGGACGGAGCGGCATTTGGGTGCTATGCGGACCGCGTCCTTAAGCTGCAAGACATTCACCGCGATACTGTTACGGTTTGTCTTCCCGAGTCGTTCGAGTGGCTTCTGCTGAGATCCGGCGTAATTTCAGGGCTAGATGCCAAAGCGGTTTTGCAAGAGCCGGAAGCGTTTGCAGACAGTGAGAAGTTTAAAAGCTGGGAGGACTTCTTCTATAAGTACTTACGCGATAAAACTGGGAATTCGGTTTTCCGGTACGACAAAGACTGCATTCCGGAGGCGTTTTGTAGGGGAAGTAATTCTGCGAAGGTTATGGCTCTTATCGCATGCCGAAATGTCCGATAGTTTTGTTGAATAGTGTCGCGGCGTCTCTTCCTGCGGCATACTAAAGAAGCTGTACATGCTTCAGATTGGATTTTCATGTCTGAGATTTTTGAACCCAAGAACATCATCGTCACGGGCGGCTGCGGCTTCATCGGCAGCAACTTCGTGCACTACGTCGTGGACAACCACCCGGGCGTCCACGTGACCGTCCTGGACAAGCTGACCTACGCCGGCAACCCCGAGAACATCGCGGGCCTGCCCTCCGACCGCGTGGAGCTCGTCGTGGGCGACATCTGCGACGCCGAGCTGCTGGACAGGATCGTCCCGGGCCACGACGCCATCGTGCACTACGCCGCAGAGAGCCACAACGACAACTCCATCGCCGACCCCGAGCCGTTCCTGCGCACCAACGTGGAGGGCACCTTCCGCCTGCTGGAGGCCGTCCGCAAGTACGGCATCCGCTACCACCACGTCTCCACCGACGAGGTCTACGGCGACCTGGCGCTCGACGACCCGGCGAAGTTCACCGAGGAGACGCCGTATCACCCGAGCAGCCCGTACTCGAGCACCAAGGCGTCCTCCGACATGCTCGTACGCGCGTGGACCCGCACCTACGGGCTTCGCGCCACGATCTCCAACTGCTCCAACAATTACGGCCCTTTCCAGCACGTGGAGAAGTTCATCCCCAGGCAGATCACGAACATCATCGACGGCGTCCGCCCCAAGCTCTACGGGAAGGGCGAGAACGTCCGCGACTGGATCCACACCGAGGACCACTCCTCGGCCGTCTGGGACATCCTCACGAAGGGCCGCATGGGGGAGACCTACCTCATCGGCGCCGACGGCGAGAAGAACAACATCACCGTACTGCGCATGATCCTGGAGGCGATGGGACGCGACCCCGAGGACTTCGACTGGGTCGCCGACCGCCCCGGCCACGACCGCCGCTACGCCATCGACTCGACGAAGCTCCAGCGCGAGCTGGGCTGGAGGCCGGCCCACACCGACTTCGCCGGGGGCCTGAAGCAGACCATCGACTGGTACGTCGAGAACGAGTCCTGGTGGCGCCCGGCCAAGGAGGCCACCGAGGCCCGTTACCGCGCACAGGGCCAGTAGGCCACACCCCGGCGAAGCGCACCGCGGGGCGCCCGCGCGGGGCCGCAGGGCATGGGGATGATCCTGCGTCCCCGCGCGGGCGCCCCCGGTTATCCAACCTCTTCGATAGGAGCTTTTTCCACATGGCAGATATCGCATTCGAGAAGGACCTCTCCGTCGCCGAGACCGGCATCGAGGGCCTCAAGGTCGTCGACCTGGCCGTCCACGGCGACTCGCGCGGCTGGTTCAAGGAGAACTGGCAGCGCGCCAAGATGACCGCCCTGGGCATCCCCGATCTCAGGGTCGTCCAGAACAACATCTCCTATAACGACAGCCGCGGCGTCACCCGCGGCATCCACGCGGAGCCCTGGGACAAGTTCATCTCCGTGGCCCGCGGCTCGGTCTTCGGCGCCTGGGTGGACCTGCGCGAGGGCAGCGAGACCTTCGGCAAGGTCTACACCTGCACGCTCGACCCGTCCAAGGCCATCTACGTCCCGCGCGGCGTGGGTAACTCCTTCCAGGCGCTCGAAGACGGCACCGCCTACACCTACCTGGTGGACGCCCACTGGTCCCTCGAGCTGAAGAAGACCTACACCTTCGTGAACCTCGCCGACCCCGAGCTCGCCATCGAGTGGCCGATCCCGCTGGCCGAGGCCACCGTCTCCGAGGCCGACCTCAACCATCCGATGCTGAAGGACGTCGTCCCCATGGCTCCCAGGCGCACCCTCGTCACCGGCTGCAACGGCCAGCTGGGCCATGCGGTCCGCGCGCTGGCGGAGGAGCGCGGCGTCGCCAAGGACTTCGACTTCTGCGACATCGACACCTTCGACATGTCAGACCCGGACGCCTACTCCAAGTACGACTGGTCGCTCTACGGCACCGTGATCAACTGCGGCGCCTACACGGCCGTGGATAAAGCGGAGACCCCCGAGGGCCGCGTGACCGCCTGGAAGGCCAACGCGACCGGGCCGGCGCTTCTCGCACGCACCTGCGCCGGGCACGGCATCACCCTGGTCCACGTCTCCTCCGACTACGTCTTCGACGGCACCGCGGAGGTGCATGACGAGGAGGAGCCCCTCAGCCCGCTGTCCGTCTACGGCCAGACCAAGGCCGCCGGCGACATCGCCGTGGCGGGGTGCCCGCGCCACTACATCATGCGCAGCTCCTGGGTCATCGGCGAGGGCCGCAACTTCGTCAAGACCATGAAGGGGCTGTCCGACCGCGTCGCCGACCCGGAGGACGGGCTCGCGCAGGTCACCGTCGTGGACGACCAGCTGGGACGCCTGACCTTCACGCGCGACATGGCGCAGGCCATCTTCCATGTGCTGGACGCGAAGGCCCCCTACGGCACCTACGATTGCACCGGCTCCGGCGCCGTGAAGAGCTGGGCCGACATCGCCCGTGCCGTCTTCGAGGCCGCCAACGGCAACGGGGACAAGGTCTTGCCGGTATCGACCGCCGACTACTACGCGAGCGCCGCCGGTCCCGTCGCCCCGCGCCCGGTCCACTCCGCGCTCGACCTTTCCAGGCTCGAGTCGGTCGGGTTCAACATGCCCGACTGGGAGGAAGAGCTGGGGGAGTACCTCAAGACGCTCTAGCCGCTATTAACTTTTCGAGAGTAAAAGCCGCCGCTTGTTAACGGCGGCTTTTCTTATGCCTGGCGTATAGACCCGCTGCAACAAGGGCGACGGTGGTCACCAGACTCACTGCAAGCCCAGAAAGGGCGCCCGGAGTCTTGTAGGTCATCACGATCCTATTCGCGCCTTTCTGCACGTTCAGGGACGACAGGCCCTTATCGGCGGCGGGCGTTAGTTCTGCGGCGGTTCCGTTTACCGTTATGTTCCAGCCCTCATCGTACGGAACGCTCAGCAGCAGGTTGCCGTCATACTTGGCGGTATACTCGCCTTCGATCCTTCCGTCCTTAAAAACCGTCGGAACAAATTCGTTCGTCTTAAGCTCGTTCATAATCTGCTGGAAAACGTCCAGATTGAGGGCGTAAAAGACCGGCTCATTGTCTTGGGGCATGTCCGTATAACCCTCTGCGACTCCGATTGACACCGTATGCTGGCTCGGGGTGTCCGATGCATCCGCAATCTGGCGGATATTATTGTCGAATCTCCAGGCCTCGTTTGTGATCGTTCGCTGGTCGATGGTAAGGGTGACTGGCCAATAACTGCCGGCGGTCGCATCTTTGTTAATGTAGAGGTATCCGATGGACTCCGCCGGAACGGTAACGCTCCATTGCTTTTGGTTCTCACCATTTTCCGTGTTCGTAGCCTCGATTTTGGTATAGAGCTCTACCTCGCGGCCCAGGATTTTGCTGTATAGGCCATTTTGCTTTTCGAAGGGGTTCTTGCCCTCTAACGTGCTGTTTTGAAAGCCGCTCGAAGCTGCGATGCCAGCGCTGAGCGCATTGGGATTCTCGTAGACCGTGCTTGCGGAGTCGGTTTGATTTGCCTTTGCCGTAACGTATCCTGCGGGGCTGTGTTCGGCAATGGCGTACTTAACTCCCAGCAGGGCATCGACGGCAAGAATGGGTTCGGCATAACGGGTCGAAAACTCGCCGGCGCTGCTGTATCCAAGGGAGTTGAGCAATGCAATTGCCTGCGGGTTATTTGCGGATGAGTAGGACGACAGCTGGTTGTACCCAAGCGCTAAGCCCTCGTTGAGGGCGGCGCTATCGGTGCGCGTGGTCGTTCGATCGATGCGGTAGAATGACGCAGAATCCTGGTCTTGAATGGCTGTGATCGTGTTGGTTGCGGTAGTCACATAGGTACAGTTGGCATCTTCGGAATAGCCTGCGTACAGTTGGTTCCACATCACATGGGCGTTGATAAACAACTCAATTGCGGTGATTGTCAGGATTGGTAATACGACGGCGGGTCGATAGACATGACGAAATTTGGGCTGGCCCTCGAACACCTGCAACGAATAGCCTGCGGCCCACATCGTAAAGAAGCCCAGCAAAAAGGCTGTGCGCGAATAGAACCCGTTGGGAACGCGCATGCCGCACCAGATGTACTCGAGCGGGCTCAAAACGGAGCTAGCGATCAGGACGGCTGTGACGACGAACGTTGCGATGCGTATCTTGGCCGAAACCTTGCGGTTAAACAGTAGGCTTATTGCAAGTAACATCATGATTACGCCGCAATAGAACTGCGGCGTGTTCCCGTTATTCACCCACATGCCGGGGATGAAGCCCCTGATGAGCGATTTGAGGCCTGTTTTAAGCAAGGGGCCAAGTGCCAGCACGGGGCCGCCTTTTGCCATGGCAAGGATGGTCGGCAAAAAGGTCCAGGCGGACAGGAGCAGCCCAAGCATCATAGCCCCTGCAAATCGTAGGGCCCGGTCGAGCGTGAGCATCCAGCTAAATCCTTCTGCAGCGACGTAATCGACAAACTCAACCAATACGAAGATGCAGAGGAATAGGATGTTGATATAGGCCGTATACCAACAGAACATGACATTGAGAGCAATCGCAATAACGAGGCGTACCATATTTTGTTCGCGAATGAGCTCGTAGCATCCGAAGGCGCAGATGGGTAGCAGGATAAGGCAATCAATCCAGAGCGGATTACACAAATTACTTATGGTCCAGCTGCAAAACGTGAACGAGAGGGATAGCAAGAATGCGGCGGGCTTGGACAGGTCAAAGCGCTTTTGCACATACCAAGCGCTGCTGATGTGGATGCAGCCCAGTTTGAGCGCGGTTATGGCAAATACGAAGAGCGTCAGCTTGTCTGCGGGAAACAGCACACAGAGCAGGTTGAAGGGGCTGGCGAGGTAGTAGCTATAGAGCCCCCATGTGTTCATGCCGAGTCCCTGTGAGAAGGAATAGCGAAGGTTTGCCTCGCCTAAAAGGACGCGGCGAAACCACGCAAAGAAGTCGATGTATTGGTATTTGAGATCGTTGGTGAGAAACGATTTGTCGCCAAAGGGGTAGACATGCCCTGCCGCTGCAAGTGCGACAAAGAGTGCGACGGAAAATGCGAAGCAGGCGGCGTAGAACGCCACATTCTTGAGCGTGCTGTTATTGGGCCGTGTCATCAGATTCCTCGTTGGATTCTCGAATGATATAGATGGGACGTCGCTTGGTTTCCAAGTAGGCTTTTGCCAAGTATTCACCGATGATTCCCAGGCACAGGAGCTGCATGCCGCCAAACAGCGTTATGAGGCAGGCAAGGGAGGGCCATCCGCCTACGGGGTCGCCCCAAACAAGCGTTTTGACCAGGATGACGATAAATCCCAGGATGGCGATGAGACAGAAAACGATACCCGTGAGGGCGGCGAGGGAGAGCGGCGCTGTGGAAAAAGCGACGATGCCGTCGATGGAATAGAGGAGCAGCGACCAAAAGCTCCATTTGGTCTCGCCGGCCACGCGGTTGACGTTTACGTAGGGGAGCCATTTGGTTTTGAAGCCAACCCAGCCGTAAATGCCCTTGGAGAATCGGTTGTATTCGCCCATGGAGATGATGGCGTTGACCATAAGCCGCTTCATGAGCCTAAAATCGCGTGCTCCGTCGACGATGTCGGCCTTTGAAATGCGGTTGATGATCTTGTAGAACATACGGGCACAGAACGACCTGATGGGAGGCTCGCCTTCGCGGGTGGTCCTGCGTGTGGCGACGTTGTCGTAGTTTTCGGTCTGCAAGATCTCGTACATCTGCGGTAGGAGCGAGGGCGGGTCCTGCATGTCGGCGTCCATGGTGGCGACATAGTCGCCCTTTGCGTGCTGGAGTCCGGCGAGTAGCGCCGCCTCCTTGCCAAAGTTACGCGAGAAAGAGTGCCAGCGGATGGCGTATGGATGCGCCGCCGCGGCTTCTGCTTTCATGACGGCAAGCGTTTTGTCTGCCGAGCCATCGTCGATGAGGACGGCTTCAAAGGAGATCTCGGGGTCCTGCTGAGTCATGATGCGAACGACGCCATCGAGCTCTTTGAGAAAGATCGGAAGTGATTCCTGCTCGTTGTAGCACGGCACGACGATGGAGATGAGCGGCATGGTGGTTTACCTCTCGCTTGGCTTGGAAGTAGGGTGGCCGGGCTGGTCATCGTAGGCGTATTTGCTGTACACGTTGACCTCCCACTGCTTTTTCTCAACCTTTGCCACAGAATCCAGGATGAATCCGGTCGCAAGGCTCAGTCCGCACAGGAACATAAACGAGGCGGCGAGCATGGCGGTGGGGAAGCGCGGGACCAGACCGGTCTGAAAGTACTCAACAAAGATAGGAATGCCCAAAGCCAGGCCGATAATCGCGAATAAAAGCGCAACCAGACTGAAGAACTTCAGCGGGCGGTAGTCCTTGAACAGCGTGCCGATCATCGCAACGACTTTAATGCCGTCGCTTACGGTATTGAGCTTGGACTCGGAACCTTCCGGACGGTCGCGGTACTCGATGGGCACATCTTTGATGCGCCAGCGGTGGTCGACGGCGTGGATCGAGAGCTCGGTTTCGATCTGGAAGCCCTCGGAAAGCACAGGGAAGGTTTTAACGAACGGGCGGCTCATGGCACGGTAGCCGGTCATGACATCATCGAAGCTGTAGCCATAGATCCACTTGATCATGGCGCGGACCAGATTGTTGCCAAAGCCGTGGAAGGCACGCTTGTTCTCCTCGGCATAGGTGCCGTTGGAAAGGCGATCGCCTACGGTCATGTCGGCCGTGCCGCTGAGGATAGGCTCGCAGAGGGCTTTGGCCGCCTCGGCGGGGTAGGTGTCGTCGCCGTCGACCATCAGGTAGCAATCGGCGTTGATGTCGCGAAACATCTGGCGGCACACGTTGCCCTTTCCCTGACGGGGCTCAAAGCGGACCGTGGCGCCGTGCTCGGTGGCGATGCGTGAGGTATCGTCCGACGAGTTGTTGTCATAGACATAGACCGTCGCTTGCGGAAGCTCGCGGTGAAAGTCGTCGATGACTTTGCCGATCGTGAGCGCTTCGTTGTAGCAGGGGATGATGACGGCGATGGATTCAGAATTCACTCAATGCTCCTTACACATTCAATTCTAGAAAGTATAGTCGTTTGGGCTTGGCATCCTTAGATGTGGGTTAGTTCTCCAGTTTTGTTGTGCGAATCGTTTGCAGGGCCGTCGGGTCTATACTGTTCGTTTGTCAACGATTACGAGTAAAGGAGTTGCATCCGTGTCGGATCAGACAAAGCAACAAGAAACTCGCAGTCTGCCTGCGACGTTTGCTAAAAACGAGTTTGAGAAGGACGCGTTTATCCTTCGTCAGCTGGTTACCAAGGATTTTAAGATCAAGTATCGCCGTAGCGTTCTGGGTGTCGCATGGTCGGTGCTCAATCCGTTGCTGATGATGATCGTCATGGCCATCGTGTTCTCGACGATTTTTGGCCAGGGCCGCAATGGCTCAATGACGCCCGAGATGTACCCGCTGTACTTGATCGTGGGTAACATTACCTTTGCCGTCATGTCCGAGTCTACGAACCAGGCCCTGACGTCGATCGTAGGTGCGGCTCCGCTGCTTAAGAAGGTTAAAGTGCACCGTTGGGTTTTCCCAGTACAGAAGGTGCTTTTCTCACTCGTGAACTTTGCCTTCTCGCTGGTCGCCGTCGCCATCGTCATGCTGTGGTTCCGCGTTATGCCTTCTTGGCACCTGATTCTGCTGCCGGTCTGCCTGCTGCTGCTTATGTGCTTCTGCATGGGCCTGGGCATGATGCTCTCCGCCCTCACGGTCTTTTTCCGCGATGTCATGCATCTGTGGAGCGTCGTCATTACGGCTTGGACCTACATTACGCCCATCTTCTGGACGACCGACTTCGTTGCGCAAATGCCGCATCTCGTGCGCATTCTGGTCTATGCGAACCCCATGTATAACTACCTGCAGTTTATGCGTGATATCTTCCTGTTCCAGACTACGCCCTCGCTTATGACGTTTGGTATGTGCGTCGCTTGGGCGGTTCTTGCGCTTGTTATTGGCTACACCGTGTTCCATAAGTCCGAGCGCAAGTTCATCCTCTACATCTAAGGAGTGCTGTGATGACTGAATCTGTTGTTGATTACAGCGAGCAGCCTCTGGCTGTCGAGGTCGACGACGTCACCATGATCTTTAACATGGCGTCCGAGTCGCTGACCAACCTCAAGGAGTACTTCATCAAGCTTGCCAAGCACGAGCTGTTCTTTGAGGAGTTTAGGGCGCTTAAGCACATCTCGTTTGATATTCATCGCGGCGAGGTTGTGGGTCTGGTCGGCACCAATGGCTCCGGCAAGTCTACGATGCTCAAGATTATCGCTGGCGTTCTTGAGCCTAGCGAGGGCAGCGTTAAGGTGCACGGTAACATCGCGCCGCTGATTGAGCTTGGTGCCGGCTTTGACCCCGAGCTGACCGCCCGCGAGAACATCTATCTGAACGGTGCCCTGCTCGGCTATACCAAGGAGTTCATCGACGCCAACTTTGACGGCATTATCGAGTTCGCTGAGCTGCAGAACTTTGTCGATATGCCGCTTAAGAACTTCTCCTCGGGCATGGTGGCGCGTATCGCCTTTGCAATCGCGACGATTACCGAGCCCGATATTCTGATCGTTGACGAGACGCTGTCCGTCGGTGATGTGTTCTTCCAGCAGAAGTGTGAGGCTCGCATTCAGCACTTTATCCAGAGCGGTGACGTGACGGTTCTGTTCGTTTCGCACTCCATGGAGCAGGTTGAGCGCATCTGCCAGCGTGCCGTTTGGATTGAGAAGGGTGACCTTCGCATGGACGGCCCGGTCGATGAGGTCTGCAAGGCGTATCGCGAGCAGTTCAACTAGGTTATAATTACTTGCGCCCGACAGGCTTGCGCTTGCTTGGGCGTGCGGTTATTTGCTCCATTAGCTCAGTTGGATAGAGCAGGGGACTTCTAATCCCAAGGTCGACGGTTCGAATCCGCCATGGAGCACCATCGTTTATTAAGCCCGGACCGCTTGGTGGTCTGGGCTTTTTCATCTTGTATGCTGCTGAAGCCGAGCGCGAGCAAGCCGCTGCTGTTTGTTGGGGTTGGCATTTTACTTTTCCAGATGCTCTTTCAGCAGCTCCAGCGCGTGGGCGTAGCCCTGGAGGCCTTCGCCGGTGATGGTGGCGAAGCAGGCTAGGCGTGCATAGCTCACCTGGCGGAAGTCCTCGCGCGTCTCTACGGCGCTGATGTGCACCTCGACGGCAGGGATGGCGACGGCCTTGAGGGCGTCAAGGATTGCCACGCTGGTGTGCGTGTAGGCTGCCGGGTTGATGACGATGCCGTCGACCTTGCCGTAGGCCTCCTGGATCTTGTCGACGATGCTGCCCTCGTGGTTGGACTGGAAGACCTCGACCTCGTCGAAGCCCTGCGCGGCACCTGCCTCCTGGCAGATCTGGACCAGGCGGTCGTAGTTGTCGCTACCATAGATGCCCGGCTCGCGAATGCCGAGCATGTTGAGGTTGGGGCCGTTGATGACGAGTGCTTTCATGGTTGCTTCCTTTGCGGTTGGTCGGTGCTGCAGGTGGAATGAAAAACCACCACCTGTCTCTTAT
>CABSMX010000054.1 GCA_902478945.1 uncultured Collinsella sp. | reverse complement strand
AGATGCAGCGTAGTCTCGTGGGCTCGGAGATGTGTATAAGAGACAGGATATGTACGGCGGCAAGGTGTTCGGTTCGCATACGCGCTCGACCGGCGGCTCCGGATCGCGTGGCGGATCGAGCTTCGACGATTTCTTTGGTGGCAGCACCTATGGCACCGAGCGCCATCGCGGGGTTTCGCCCGACGCCGGCCGTGTTGCCTCGACCTTTGGCTCGGGCGCGCCGCGAGCCAAAAAGCCGTCGTCCAAGGTGTCCCCGACGGTGGAGCGCAAGGTCGATCGCGCCAGCGCATCGCAGGACTTTGCCGCGGGCGATACCGTGAGCCATAAGACCTTTGGCACGGGTACCGTGATCTCGGTCGCCGGAGACATGATCGAGGTCCAGTTCGAAAAGACCGGCCAGACCAAAAAGCTCATGAAGGGATTCGCTCCGATCGTCAAGCTGTCATAATCCCGGCGGACCTGGGCGGGCGTATGGGGCAACATCGCCTGCTCGGGCAGTCCTGCTCGCACGGAGAGCACATTAAGTGCTCTCCGGCTCGTGCGGAACTCGCGATCGATGTTGCCCCATACGCCCGCCCAGGTCCTTAGATAACGTTGCTTGCGAACGTCGCTTTGCCCGTTCGCTTTTTGGTCTGGAGGGCCGGGTGGGCTGAATACTTAGACATGGCAAGGGGCTCCCCCGTTAAAGAACGGGGGAGCCCCTTGTTGCGTTTTGAATGGTGCGCTTGGCTTTGATGATTGATGATTTTATACGATTCAGTATAATTTCAGATAGACGCTAAAATGTAACCGAAATGAAAACGGTGATTGTACATGCTGATAAACTGCCTCCCAAAAAGACTCTTCTCTTTAGAGCTCGCTATCGACCCGGAGCCAGTTGAGATGCAGATTCCTCGCATGTATCTTGAGCGGTATTCGCTTCGCTTGGCACGGCTCGGCATGTCTAAACAGGGCCGTTTTATTGTTGCGGAACCAAAGGAACCGCCCAGTGTCATTTCGGCGCGAAATCTCGTCAGTGCGGTGCGCAAGTTAGATGTTCACCCGGTGGTAATTTGCTGGGATGCTATGGATTTAGGTTTTATGCGCGCGCTTTCTTCGGAGGGAATCGCATATATCCGAGATGAGCGAAATGCGTTCCTGCCGTTTATCGGAGCCGTTATTTCCGATGAGGTGCTGGGTGCTTCTCCCGCTGCTCCGCTTTCGCCCCAATCTCAACGAATCGTCCTAAATCTCATTGCGGGACGATGGGTTGACTGCTCCGCCGGCGACCTAGCGCGTCTGTGTGGCAAAAGCGCGGCAAGCGTCAGCGGCTATCTTTCGGAAATCGCCGCTATAGCTCCTGGGTTGATTATGCGGGACGGCAAAAAGCGTATATTGTGCGACGCCGGGCTGTCGACCGAGACGTTGCTAGATGGGTTTGAGGACTATCTTCGCACGCCAGTTTTAGAGCGAATCCGGCTCAAGAAGGTTATCGAGAGAACAGAGCTACGTGCCGTTGATGCGCTGCTTTCCGGTGTGTCTGCCCTTAGCTATATGTCCGACCTTGCCCATGAAGACTCTGCTCCAACCATTGCTCTCGAAAAATATCAGCTAGAGGCCTTGAAAGAGCATATGGGCGACAGATGGCTGGAGGCTCAGTGGTACGAACCGGCGGCAGTTGTGATTGAGGTCTGGTCGTATCCCGTGGACGCGCCGTCCGATATTAGTTTTGACGCGACGGGTTTGCAGTGTGTCGACCCGTTTTCCTTATACGTTGCTTGCGCAAAAGCAGATTACAAAGAAGATCGTCTGCTCGACGCGGTCGAACAGCTCAGGAGGACGATATGTCAAAAGTGAGGGGAATAGAGCGATTTGCCGATGCCATGAGCGGCTGTAAAGGCGGTTACGTCCTTATTGGTGGAGGGGCCTGCAGCGTTCTATTTGACAATGAGGGCGATTCGTTTAGAGCTACTGAAGACTTGGATATCGTCGTAATTGTTGATGGGGAAGGCGTTGAATTCGCCACTGCATTGTGGGCATTTATCAAAGCTGTCGGATATGAGACTGGGAAGGTCGGCGATGGAAAGTGCACTTACTATCGGTTCTGTTTGCCCGAAGGATCAAGGCAAGTCCTAGACTATCCCGGCCAAATTGAGCTATTCGCCCGACATCCTGATTTTGTGCTCGAAGATGAAACGAGCGAAGTGGCACCTCTTTCCTTTGACGGGGCCGTATCAAGTCTTTCGGCAATTATTCTCGACGATGGCTACTACGAATTTATTCGCGACAACGCAACGAACGTAGAGGGCATTACGTTGCTCGATGCGCTCCATATCATTCCCCTCAAGATGCGTGCACACATTGATATCAATAGGAGCTATGAAGAAGGGCGCCATTGCAACGATAAAGATCGACGAAAGCATCGCTCGGATATTGTTCGACTTGCGGGTTTGTTGCCGCCTTCGGCTCGCTTGGAGCTAATAGAGCAAATGAGGGCTGACGCCGGAGACTTCTTTGCGGACTTTTCTTCTTATGTAAATCGGCAGACCGATCGTAAAGAGAGAGCGCGTCTTCAGGACACATTATCGTTTCTCGAAAAGGTCTACCTATAGGCACCTTGATTCGTTATGTATGGTGAGGGGCTCTCCCGTTTGATGAGCGGGGGAGCCCCTTGTTGCTTTTTGATTGTCGTAACTAGCCAGAGGCTCGCCGGGACGGGACGCGGGGTTTGGTCGATCGCGAGTTCCGCACGAGCCGGAGAGCACTTAATGTGCTCTCCGTGCGAGCAGGACTGTCCGAGCAGGCGACCAAACCCCGCGCCCCGTCCCGGCGAGCGCTTGGGGACCGGTGGCCTACAGGTGGCTGATGATCAGTTCCATCTTGCCTTCGAGGTCGATGGAGCTGACGGTGCTCGGGGCCAGCAGGTGGCTTCCCTTGTGGACGGGGTCGCCGCAGACGGTGCCTTCGCCGTCGATGACCGACAGACACATGAAGGGCCAGCGCTGGTCGAGGGTTTTGCTGCCGTCGACGCGCACACGATCGACGGTGTAGCAGGAGTTAGACTCGAGCTCGGTCACGCCGTTCACCTCGGGCGCGGTCACCGTGCCGTCGGTCGGAGCCTGGGCATCAAAGTCGATGCAGTCGAGGCTCTGCTCAATGTGCAGCGGGCGCAGGTTGCCGTCGGTGCCGGGACGGTCGTAGTCGTACAGACGATACGTCACGTCGCTCGACTGCTGCGTCTCCAAAATGAGCGTGCCGGTCTTGATGGCGTGCACGGTACCGGAATCAATCTGGAAAAAGTCGCCCTTGTGAATCGGCAACACGTTGAGCATGTCGTCCCAACGTCCTTCCTCGATCATTTGTGCGGCCTCGGCGCGGTCCTTGGCACGCTGGCCGACGATGATCGTGGCGTCGGGCTCGCAGTCCAGCACATACCAACACTCGGTTTTGCCCAGGCTACCGTTCTCGTGCTCGGCAGCGTACTCGTCGTTGGGATGAATCTGGATCGAAAGGTCGTCCTTGGCGTCCAGAATCTTAATGAGCAGCGGGAACTCCTTGCCCTCGCAGTTGCCAAAGAGCTCGCGATGCTCGGCCCACAGCCACGACAGCGTGTGGCCGGCATACGGGCCCTCCGCAATCTGGCAGTCGCCGTTGGGGTGGGCCGAGATGGCCCAGCACTCACCGATGGGGCCATCGGGAATGTCGTAGCCAAATACGGTTTCGAGCTGGCGACCGCCCCAGATCTTCTCGTGGAAGATCGGCGTCAGCTTAATCAAATCGGACATGTTCATACCCCCATTGTGTTGCGCGGGCGCTGCACAAAACAGCTCAAAGCGAGCGCCCGGATGACTACAAAAACCTATGCCAACGTTACGTTGTGCAACTCAAAGCGGTCGCCAACGTTGCGCGAGACCGAATACTCAAAGGCGGCGCCGCTGTCCAAAAAGCCAATCTGGGTGAGCTCGAGCAGGGGAGAGCCAGGCTTGGTGTCCAAGCGCTCGGCTTCTTCCTCGGTTGCTGCCACGGCGCGAATGGTACGGTGGAAGCTCGAAATCTTCAGCCCACATTGCTCGCGGATGAAGTGGTAGACCGATCCGTACAGGTCCTTCTTTTTAAGGCCTGGAATCAGCTCGAGGGGCATGTAGGTGTACTCGATAACGATGGGCTTCTCATCGGCCTGACGCACGCGCACGATGTGATAGGCAAAGTCATCCTCGGCAATTCCCAGCTGGGCTGCGATGTCCGCTGGTGGATTAACAATCGAGAAATCGTAGACCACCGAGGTCACCTTCTCCCCGCGGTGCTCATACGAAAAGCCCTGGGCACGGTCGTTTTTGCCCTGGAAAAACGCCTGACCGGGAAGTCCCGCCGTGTCCTTAACGTAGGTACCCGATCCGCGTCGGCTGGTAATAAGACCTTCCTCGGTGATTTGCTCGATAGCTCGTTTGACGGTGATTTTGGAAACGCTATAGAGCTCGCAGAACTCAACGACGGTGGGAAGCTTGTCGCCCGGTTTAAGAGTGCCATCCTCGATGCTTCGACGAATATCTGCAGCTATCGCCTCGTATTTGGGAATCATTGAACCTCCTTTCCGACATATATCAATACGCAAGTAAGTATAACCCTTAACAAGGCACCCATATAACCTTTATCTAAGAAGCTCGAGAAAGAAAAAAGAAAAAGACGCTTTACTTTTAGAATTAGAGCGCTATAGCTTAAGCAACGAACGGAATCTTTCCGCAGAACAGGATCGACCGTTTGGGGACGGTTTTGTTTTGGCGGGTTGGATATCGGTATGACCGGTGCGCGCCCGCGCCGGATAACCTGCCAAAGCAAACCCGTCTCCAACCGGAAGCTCTAGAACACGAAAGCGAGGACTTTGATGGCACAGTATCAGCTGCCCAACGACTTCTTCTTTGGCGCTGCTATGTCCGGCCCGCAGACTGAGGGTCAGTGGAACCAGGGCGGCAAGCTCGAGAACCTGTGGGACACCTGGTCCATCCAGGATCTGGGCTCGTTCTACAACTGCGTTGGCTCTTACGCCGGCAATGACTTTATGGCCAAGTACCAGGAAGACCTTCGCATTTTGAAGGACTTGGGCCTGGATACCTATCGCACTTCCATCCAGTGGAGCCGTCTGCTCGATGCCGACGGCAACCTCAACGAGGAAGGCGCCGCGTGGTATCACGAGTTGTTCCGCGCCTCTCGCGAAGCCGGCCTGGAGCCGTTTGTCAACTTGTACCACTTTGACATGCCCACCTACCTTTTTAACCGTGGCGGCTGGGAGAGCCGTGAGGTTGTCGAGGCTTACGCACATTACGCCGACGTCGCCTTCCACGAGTTTGGCCAGGAGATCAAGTACTGGTTCACCTTTAACGAGCCCATCGTCGAGCCCGAGCAGCGCTATCAGGAGGGCGTGTGGTTCCCGCAGCTCCACGACTTTAGCCGCGCTCGCACCGTGCAGTATCACATCTCGCTGGCGCACGCGCTGGCCGTGGCCAACTACCGTCGCGCCTATGACGAGGGCACCGTTCGCAGCGATGCCAAGATCGGCATGATCAACTGCTTTACCCCGGTCTACACCAAGGAGAACCCCAGCGAGGCGGACCTCGAGGCCGTGCGTATGACCAGCGGCATCAACAACCGCTGGTGGCTCGACCTCATTACCAAGGGCGAGCTTCCCGCCGACGTGCTCGACAGCCTGGCCGAGGGCGGCGTTAAGCTTCCGTTCCGTGCCGGCGACCAAGAGATTCTTAAGCAGGGTGTTGTCGACTGGCTCGGTTGCAACTACTACCACCCCACGCGCGTTCAGGCGCCGGCGAGCAAGATCGACCAGTACGGTCTGCCGCACTTTGCCGACGAGTACGTGTGGCCCGACGCCGTTATGAACGAGAGCCGCGGCTGGGAGATCTACCCGCAGGGCCTCTACGACTTTGGCATGGACTGCGCTAAGAACTACCCCGATCTTGAGTGGTTCGTTTCCGAGAACGGCATCGGCATCATGGACGAATACAAGAACCGAGACGCCGAAGGAACCATCCAGGATGACTACCGCGTCGACTTTGTACGCCAGCACCTGGAGTGGGTTGCCAAGGCAATTGCCGAGGGCGCCAAGTGCCGTGGATACCATTATTGGGCCGTCATCGATAACTGGTCTTGGGCGAATGCCTTTAAGAACCGTTACGGTTTTGTCGAGGTCGACCTTATGGACGGCTACAAGCGCCGCCTTAAGAAGTCGGCAGCTTGGCTCAAGCAGGTCGCCACGACTCACGTGGTTGATTAGCGAACGGGCGAACGCCCAGACCGCGCGCCGCTGCGCGCAACACATGGCACATCTGGTGGCAGAGGGCGACAGACCACCGTGCGCATAGGAAAAGGCCGGATTTGAAAGTTAGGAGCAATCATGGCCAGTGACAACGGAAAGAGCTTCCTCGACAAGTTTGCCGAGGTCTCTGCGAAGGTGGGAAACCAGGTTCACCTGCGTTCCCTGCGTGACGCCTTCGCGACCATCACGCCGCTCTATATCCTTGCGGGTATCGCGGTTCTTATTAACAACGTCGTGTTCCCTCTGTTCCCGCTCGATGCGGCGGGCCTTGCCAACCTTCAGACGTGGGGTTCGGCAATTACGCTGGGCACCCTCAACGTCTCTGCCATTATCTTGGCCGGATTGATTGGCTACAGCCTCGCTAAGAACAAGCGTTTCGATAACCCGCTCGCTTGCGTGGTCGTCGCTATCTCTGCTTTCGTCATCATGATGCCGCAGCAGATCACCGCCTCGCTTGCCGCCACGAGCCCGCTGCTCACCGACAAGATCACCTCCGCCGAGGTCACGGGCGCCCTTTCGACTGCCAACACCGGCACCAACGGTCTGTTCTCGGCTATTATCATCGCCCTGCTTTCCGTCTCGCTCTTCATCAAGATTTCTGGCGTCGAGAAGCTCAAGGTTAAGCTGGGCGAGGGCGTGCCTCCCGCGGTCTCCAACTCCTTCAACGTCATGATCCCGATGCTGCTCAACCTCGCGATCTTCGCTCTTGCCGCAGCCCTGCTCGCCGTGTGCGCCGGCACCGATCTGTGCACCATCATCTCCACGTGCATCTCCAACCCGCTCAAGAGCATCATGAACGCCGGTCCGTGGGCTGTTATCCTCATCTACACCCTTGCTAACCTGCTGTTCTGCGTCGGTATTCACCAGTCCACCATCTCTGGCGCTACCGTCGAGCCGATCCTGACCATGCTCATCGTCGACAACATGGCTACCTTTGCCGCCGGTGGCACCATCCAGCCCGATCACTACATGAACATGCAGATCGTTAACAGCTTCGCCCTCATCGGCGGCTCGGGCTGCACCCTCATGCTTCTGCTCGACACGCTCCTGTTCTCCAAGAACAAGGCTTCCGAGACCGTTTCCAAGATGGCTATCCTGCCTGGTCTGTTCAACATCAACGAGCCGGTTATCTACGGTTACCCCATCGTGTACAACCTGCCGCTCATGATCCCGTTCGTCCTTCTTCCCGATCTGTTCATCGGCATCACCTATGGCCTTACCTGCGCAGGCATCATCAGCCCCTGCATCGCCCAGGTGCCCTGGACCATGCCTCCCGTCATCAATGCCCTGCTCGCTACGGGCTTTGACTGGCGCGCCGGCGTGTGGCAGGCTCTCGAGATTGTCATTGGCATGGCCGTCTACCTGCCCTTTATGAAGATTTCCGAGAAGGCAATCGCCAAGCAGGAGGCTCTCGCCGAGTAGAACGCCTAACGTTCGTCCCTTTCACCTTTGCGGGCGCCGGTACGCGGTGCCGGTGCCCGCGGCTCTCTCCCTTGCGTAAAGATACAGGGGAGCGGGCACAATAGCCGCAAGGAATACAACCAGTTGTCGTCTGCGCGCCGCGCAGTTATAAGGAGGAAACCATGAAGAAGATCATGCTCTGCTGCAATGCCGGCATGTCCACGAGCCTGCTGGTCCAGAAGATGCAGGCCGAGGTTGCAAACCGTGGTCTGGATATTGAGGTCGAGGCTCGTCCCATGAACGAGGCCCACGATCACCTGGACGAGTGCGACATGTTGCTGCTTGGTCCGCAGATCGGCTACACCAAGGGCGATTTTGAGAAGGAGGCCGCCGGTCGTTTTCCGGTCGAGGTCATCAACATGGTCGACTACGGCCGCATGAACGCTGCCGGCATCATCGACCACTGCGTCAGCGTGATGGGCTAGGTGCTCCGCATGGAGGATATGAACGAACTGCAGATGACCTGCTTCGAGATCATCAGCTACGTCGGTACCGCCAAGAGCATGTACATCAATGCCGTGCAAAAGGCCAAGGAGGGCGATTTTGACGCCGCCGAGGAGCTTATCAAGCAGGGCGACGAGGCCTATAACGGTGGCCACGATGTTCACATGGGGCTTCTGAAGAAGGAGGCCAACGGCGAGCGTAACGGCGAGGCCCCGTTGATTCTGCTGCATGCCGAGGACCAGATGGCCGGTACCGAGACCATGCGCGTCATGGCGACGGAGCTCATCGAGATTCACAAGCAGCTGCAGGTACTTCAGGCCTAGTCGGCGTTATCGCCGCGATGGGCCGTGCGGTCCAACAGACAACACAGTCCCTTTGACGGGCGCCGGGAGTCTCCGCCTCCCGGCGCCTTTATATTTGGGGAAGGTCTTGCGCGACCTATTAAGCGGCCATTTGCGTTTCCCCAGATAAAACCTGCCAAAACAAACCTGTCCCTTTTTGGTAGGTTTTTGCTTTGGGAGCGGTACCATACAGGCAATGTTTAAACGAGAAAGGTGGGCCCCCATGGAACCCAAGCAGTACTACATCGGCATCGACGTCGGCGGCACTTCGGTTAAGGAGGGCCTGTTCGACGAGGACGGAAATCTGCTGGCCAAGGCCAGCGTGCCCACGCCTCCCATCGTTGACGCTGCGGGCTTTGCCGCGGTGACCGAGGCTATCGACCAGGTGGTCGCCAAGGCGCAGATTCCGCGCGCCTTTGTGGCAGGCATTGGCCTGGCCGTTCCGTGCCCCATCCCGGCGTCGGGCGATGCCAAGGTCAAGGCCAACATTGCCATTAACCTGCCCGAGCTCAAGATCGCCATCCAGGAGCACTGCCCTGATGCGGTCGTTAAGTATGAGAACGATGCCAACGCCGCCGCCATGGGCGAGGCCTGGCTCGGTTCTGCCAAGGGCGTGCAGAACGTGGTGATGGTCACCATCGGTACCGGCGTGGGCGGCGGCGTTATCGTTAACGGCGACGTGGTATCGGGCGTTGTGGGTGCCGGCGGCGAGATTGGCCACATGTGCCTGAACCCGGCCGAGGAGCGCACCTGCGGCTGTGGCGGCCATGGCCACCTGGAGCAGTATTCCAGCGCCACCGGCGTGGTGAGCAATTACCTGGCCGAGTGCAAGAAGGCGGGCGTCGAGCCCATCGAGCTCACCGGCCCCTCCGATTCCAAGGACGTGTTCCAGGCCTGCCGCGAGGGCGACAAGCTCGCGCTGGCAGCTGCCGATACCATGGCTGACTATCTCGGTCGTGCTCTGGCACTTATCGCCAACGTGGTCGACCCCGAGATGTTCCTGATCGGTGGCGGCGCGTCCGCTTCGGCCGATGTCTACCTCGATAAGGTTCGCGAGCACTTCCAGCGCTACGCGCTTTCCGCCTCGCGCGAGACGCCCATTAAGGTCGCTTCGCTCGGAAACGACGCCGGCATCATCGGTGCCGCCTACGTAGCCCTGCGCGCCGCCGGTAAATAGCTGGTGCAAGGGGGTCAGGTTACTTTGCACCAACATGGTGCAAAAGGGACAGCCTTGGCCCCCATACCTGCCACAAAATATGCCGTGGCCCTTCCGTCTGCGAAGGCTCGGCATCGGCGTGCTACCATAGCTACGTCCAAGTACACATATCAAGTGGAGGATATCCATGGCAAACGTTCTTGTCTTTGGTCACCAGAACCCCGATAACGACGCCATCATGAGCGCCGTCGTCCTGTGCCAGCTGCTTAACCAGGTTGAGTATGCCGGCAACACCTACGAGGCTTGCGCTCTGGGCCAGCTTCCGGCCGAGTCCGCCAAGCTGCTCGCCGATGCCGGCATTGCCGAGCCCCGCGTGATCGAGTCCGTCGAGGCCGGTCAGCTCGTCGTCCTCACCGACCACAACGAGTCCGCCCAATCCGTCGCCGGCCTTAAGGACGCCACGGTCTTTGGTGTTGTCGACCATCACCGCATCGGCGACTTCGAGACCGCCGGCCCGCTGCACTACATCTGCCTGCCCTGGGGCTCCAGCTGCACCATCGTCACCAAGCTCGCCGGCGTGCTCGGCGTTGAGCTTTCCGACGTCCAGGCCAAGCTGCTGCTTTCGGCCATGATGACCGACACGCTCATGCTCAAGAGCCCCACCACCACCGATGTCGACCGCGCCGTCGCCGCCAAGCTCGGCGAGCAGGTGGGCGTCGACCCGGTCAAGTTTGGCATGGAGGTCTTCCTTACCCGCCCGTCCGGCTCCTTCACCGCTGCCGAGATGGTCGGCAACGACATCAAGATGTTCGAGCCCGCCGGCAAGAAGCTGCTCATCGGCCAGTACGAGACCGTCGACAAGAGCCGTGCGCTTGGCATGATCGACGAGATCCGCGAGGCCATGCGCGCCTACGCCGCCGAGAAGGGTGCTGACGGCATTGTCCTGTGCATCACCGACATCATGGAGGAGGGCTCGCAGGTCCTGCTCGAGGGCGAGACCGAGGCTGCTCAGAAGGGCCTGGGCATTGCCGATGAGCACGACGGCGTCTGGATGCCGGGCGTCCTCTCCCGTAAGAAGCAGGTCGCTGCCCCCATCATGGCCGCCTGCTAGGTTTAGTTGACCAAACGCCACGACCGGATCGCGGACGCCCCGCGCTCCGGTCGTTTTTTGTGCATGCGCCGCGTCGTCTCTTGGACAGGCGTGCCCGTGCCGTTGAGCAAATAATGTTCAACCTGTGGTTCCGCTTTTCGGCCACGCCTGCGTGCTTGTCGTGCAGGGTAGGCTAGATGCAAGCGTAATACGTTAGAGCGCGGCGCCGCCACTTGGGCGGGCCGTGCTTTTTTAAGACGGGAGCTTTCCCGTGAAAGGAGCCGCCCATGGCAGCAACCGAGCAGCTGTTCAACGTCCGTGAGCGCAAGCGCTTTGAACGCCACGACATTTGGGAGTGCATCGCCGAGAACGGCACGATTTCCGCCGCGGTTATGGTCATCGCCGCCATCGCCGCCGTCATTTGCGCCAATACCGATGCCTACGAGGCCATCCATCACTTTTTGGAGACCCCGCTGTATGTGGGTCTGGGCAACCTTACGGCCGGTCTTACCGTTGAGCTTTTCGTCAACGACTTCCTCATGGCGATTTTCTTTTTGTTGGTGGGCATTGAGCTTAAGTACGAGATGACGGTCGGCGAGCTCAAGAATCCGCGTCAGGCCATGCTTCCCATGCTGGCGGCCGTGGGCGGCGTCGTCGTTCCTGCCTGCATCTACCTGATCTTTAACCATGCCGGCGCCCGCAACGGTTGGGCCATCCCCATGGCAACCGATATTGCCTTTGCGCTGGGCGTGCTGTCGCTTTTGGGCAACCACGTGCCCAACGGCGTGCGCGTGTTCTTCTCGACGCTCGCCATCGCCGATGACCTCATCTCCATCGCCGCCATCGCCATCTTCTACGGTCAGAGCCCCAATCCGTTTTGGTTGGGCGCCGCTGCGCTTGTGACCTGCGCGCTCGTGTGGCTCAACAAGACGCAGCATTACCGCCTCGCCCCGTATTCGGTACTGGGCCTGCTGTTGTGGTTCTGCATGTTCAAGAGCGGTGTACATGCCACGCTCGCCGGCGTCATCCTGGCCTTTACCATTCCGGCCAAGTGCGGCGTCAAGCTCGATAGCCTCACCGATTGGTTGGGCGAGTGCCTGCCGCTGCTTGATGACCGCTACGACGACGAGGCACACATCCTGGGCCAGCATGACTTTACCGTCTCGACCACCAGGGTCGAGCGCGTCATGCACCGCGTGACCCCGCCGCTCATCCGCATGGAGCGTCTGATCTCCACGCCGGTCAACTTTGTGATTCTGCCGATCTTTGCGTTCGTGAACGCACAGGTTCGCCTAGTGGGTGTGGATATGAGCACGCTGCTCACCGACCCGGTGACGCTCGGCGTGTACTTTGGCATGCTGCTGGGCAAGCCGATCGGCATCTTTGGCATGACGTTTGCCCTGGTTAAGTTTAGGGTCTGCGAGCTGCCGCATAACGTTAACTGGCACATGATTGCCGGTGTGGGCATTCTGGGCGGCATCGGCTTCACCATGTCGATCCTCATCAGCGGCCTTGCCTTCCCGACGGCCCAGTTTGAGGTTCTGGCTGCCAAGGCCGCCATCCTTGCCGGTTCGGTCACCGCTGCCGTGCTCGGTATGATCTACATGAGCGTGGTCTGCAAACACCCCGCGCCCAAAGACAAGTAAAAGCACATACAAGTTTGAAAACGCCGCCTGTGAACACCATCACAAGCGGCGTTTTAGTCATTGGGGACGTTCTTAAACGACTAGGTTTATTCCACCGTTCCGTAGACGGCGCCCCAGCCGTGGGCGGCAAGGGCGGAGTTGAGCTGGTCGCAAAGCGATTGGCGGTCGTAGTAGCCGGGCGGCAATAGGTTCACGATTTCCATGAGATCGGGCGCCAGGTCCAAGATCTCGGCCTGTACGATGAGATCCAGGCGGTCGATGGCGCGGCGGTCGTAAAACAGTCCGTCGACCAGGCGCTGCAGGTCGCCGAATTCCTCGGCCTGGAACGATCCGTATTCCATAGTGCCTCCTTGGGCGCCCCACGCCGGCATGCGCGGCGATTCATAATTCATTGCGATGAACTTAATCTATCACGGCTTCATGCCGTTGCGGCGGTGGCGGTCTATACTTAGACGAACTGCAACGTCCCGCTTCGCGAAAGGTCGCACCCATGCAGACGATCTACCAGAAGATGGAAACCACCGAACTCGATGCCGCCATCGAGGCGCTCAAAGCCGAGGTCGCCGAGGTCAAGGCCAAGGGCCTGGCGCTCGACATGGCCCGCGGCAAGCCGTCGCCCTCCCAGGTGGACATCTCTCGACCCATGCTCGATATCCTCAATGCCGATGCCGATCTGCACGACGGCAACGTCGACTGCTCAAACTACGGTTGCTTTGAGGGCATTCCCTCGGCACGCAAGCTGGCGGGGGAGTTCCTGGGTTGCCCTGCCGAGCAGACGCTCGTACTGGGTTCGTCGAGCCTTCTGATCGAGCACGATATCGCCGGCATGTTTTGGCGCTGCGGTTCGTGCGGCAGCGAGCCTTGGGAGGCTTACGAGGCCGCGCACGACGGCAAGAAAGTCAAGTTCCTGTGCCCTGTTCCCGGCTACGACCGTCACTTTGGCATCACCGCCGACCTGGGTATCGAGAATGTCCCCGTCGCGATGACCGACAACGGCCCCGACATGGACGAGGTCGAGCGTCTGGTTGCCGCCGACGACTCCATCAAGGGCATCTGGTGCGTGCCCAAGTATTCCAACCCCACGGGCATCACCTTTAGCGAGGACACCGTGCGTCGCCTGGTCGAGATGCCCACGGCCGCGCCCGATTTCCGCATCTTCTGGGACAACGCCTACTGCGTGCACGACCTGTACGACGAGACCGACGAGCTCGCCAATATCTTCGACCTCGCTCGCGCGGCGGGCACCGAGGACCGCGTGGTGGCTTTTGCCTCGACGTCCAAGATTACCTTCCCGGGCGCCGGCATCGGCTTCATCGGTGCGAGCCCCGCGGTCATCGCCGAGTTCTCCAAGCGCCTGAAGGCCGGCCTCATCAGCGCCGACAAGCTCAACCAGCTGCGCCACGTGCGCTTCCTTCCCACCATCGAGGCGGTCAAGGAGCTGTCTCTTATACACATCTGACGCTGCCGACGACTAGTCGAGTGTAGA
>CABSMX010000053.1 GCA_902478945.1 uncultured Collinsella sp. | reverse complement strand
ACGCCGGGCCGACTCGCTTCGGATCGGGCTCTACACCAACTTTCTCGACACTACCAGATTGCACAAAATGCGCCGCGAATGGGCGTATCTCCATACCCCTCTACAAAAACCTGTACCTTTTTGCACAACAAAAAAGCCGCTCTAAACAGCGGCTTTTCTTCTATAGACAACAAAAAAGGCGACCGCCCGCGAGGACGATCGCCTTTGTTAATTCTTGTATTGTTTGTGCTAGGCGCGAGTCTTGATCTCCTCGAGCACCTTGGCCACAAACTCGTCAACGCTCATCTGAACAGTCTCGTTGGAACGATCGCGGACGGAGATGTTGCCGGCCTCGACCTCCTTCTCGCCCAGGATGAGCATGTAGGGCACGCGGTCGATGCTGCGGGCCTCGCGGATCTTGTAGCCGATCTTCTCGTCGCGGTCGTCGCAGACCACGCGAATGCCGGCCTCCTCCAGCTTGGCGCACACCTCATGGGCGTAGTCGCGGCTCTTCTCAGAGACGGGCAGCGCCTTGACCTGCACGGGGGCCAGCCAGGTGGGGAACTTGCCCGCAAAGTGCTCAATCAGAATACCGATGAAGCGCTCGATGGAGCCAAAGCATACGCGGTGCAGCATGATGGGGCGCTTCTTGGTGCCGTCGGCGTCCACGTACTCAAGATCAAAGTTGAGCGGCATCTGGAAGTCGAGCTGGACGGTACCGCACTGCCAGGTACGACCGAGCGAGTCCTCCAGGTGGAAGTCGATCTTGGGGCCGTAGAAGGCGCCGTCGCCCTCGTTGACCTCGTAGTCCATGCCCAGTTTCTCCAGAGCGGTGCGCAGGCCCTCCTCGGCGCGAGCCCAGTCCTCGTCCGAACCCATGGAGTCCTCGGGGCGGGTGGAAAGCTCAACGTGGTACTTAAAGCCAAACTTCTGGTACACGGAGTCGATGAGGCTGACCACGCCCACGATCTCGTCGGTCAGCTGGTCGGGACGCACAAACAGGTGGGCGTCGTCCTGGTTAAAGCAGCGCACGCGGAACAGGCCGTGCAGGGCGCCGCGCAGCTCGTGGCGGTGCACCAGGCCAATCTCGCCGGCGCGAATGGGCAGCTCGCGATAGGAGTGCGGCTTGGAGGCGTACACCAGCACGCCGCCCGGGCAGTTCATGGGCTTAATGCAGTACTCTTCGTCGTCGATGACGGTGGAGTACATGTTGTCCTTGTAGTGGTCCCAGTGGCCCGAGGTCTTCCACAGCTGCTTGTTCATGATGAGCGGCGTGGAGATCTCCACGTAGCCGGCCTTGTGGTGAATCTCGCGCCAGTAGTCCAGCAGCGTGTTCTTAAGGATCATGCCGTTGGGCAGGAAGAACGGGAAGCCGGGGGCCTCGTCGCGCATCATAAAGAGGTCCATCTCGCGGCCGATCTTGCGGTGGTCGCGCTTCTTGGCCTCCTCCAGCATATGCATGTGCTCGTCGAGCTCCTCCTTGGTGGCAAAGGCGACGCCGTTGATGCGGGTGAGCATCTTGTTGTCCTTGTCGCCCTTCCAGTAGGCGCCCGAAACACCGGTGAGCTTAAAGGCCTTCAGAGCCTTGGTGTAGCAGATGTGGGGGCCGACGCACATGTCGATGTAGTCGCCCTGCTGGTAGAAGGTGATGCGGGCGTCGTCGTCCAGGTCGCCAATGTGCTCGACCTTGTACTTTTCGCCGCGCTCCTCCATAAGGGCGATGGCCTCGGCGCGGGGCTTCTCAAAGACGGTGAACTTAAGGTTCTCCTTGACGATCTTTTTCATCTCGGCCTCGATCGCGGGGAAGTCGTCCTCGCTGATCTTGACGCCCTCGGGCAGGTCGACGTCGTAGTAGAAGCCGTTGTCGGTCGCGGGGCCGTAGGCAAAGTCGGCCTCGGGATAGAGGCGCTTGATGGCCTGCGCCATGATGTGCGCGGCGGAGTGGCGGATGACGTGCGTGACCTCGTCCTGCGGGAGCTCGGCCACCGAACCGTCATTGTAGAGTGCCTTCATGGGTATGTTTTCTCCTCTCGGATGCCTGATGCAAGTGCGTGCGATGCGCTCGGCGTTTTTGACTTGCATCATTATAGGCAGGTTGCCTTGGTATACAAGCGCCCGCCGCACCTTAATGGCACGGCGGGCGATTTTCTACGCATGCTTCATCGTGTGGGCGCGGGGTGTGGGGCGCGCGTGGCTTGCGCGGGACGCGCGGTGCCCGTGGCTTGCGGCCGGCCCGGCGATGGATGCGTTACTGGATGCGAGTTCGGCAGTAGGGACAGACCTTCCAGTGCGCATCGAGCGGGCGATGGCAGCTGGGGCAGACGTTGCGAACCTGGGTATCGCACACCGGGCAGACAACAAAGTCCTTCTCGATGGGCGCGCCGCACTGCGGGCAGGTGCCGTACTGGGCAAGTTGGCGCTCGCGCAGGGCCATGTCCAGCTCCTGCTCCTCGCGGTCGGACGCGTAGGAGTGCGGACGCAGGACCAGGTACGCAATGAGGCCTACAAACGGGATGAGGGCGATGATGCCCCATGCCACGTAGGCGCTGGCGCCGCGGCGGCGAGCGTCGATGAACACATAGACAACCGACAGCACATACAGGGGATGATAAAGCCAACAAAGGCATAGATGACGCCCATAAGCTGCGGCGACATGAGCTCGGAGATGTACTTGGACATTGAGGTGTACCTTTCGGAATATTTACAGTTCGGTCAAGTTTACCACGGGGTTTGTTTATATGGGACTACGGTTGCAAGCGGGGCCGGTGCGGACACAAACATCTCAATCTGTAACAGGTGGGAGCGGAATCCGGGTCTAGGTGTTACAGATCGAGACACAGTGACCCCTCCCCGACTTCAATCTCCTTCTGTAACAACTAGGGGTCAGAAACCCTTCTGTCTGTTACAGATTGAGACAAAGGAAAACGTCCAATCTCAATATCTCAATCTGTAACAACAACTCGGCAAAAACAGGTCTAACCGTTACAGATTGAGACATTCGAAACCGACTGATAGGTTCATCTAAATCTGTAACATCTAGACCCCAAAACGGTCCCTAGATGTTACAGATCGAGACAGAAGAATCTCTCCATGACTTTAAATCTCAATCTGTAACACATAGGACCGATTTTCTCCTCTTACAGTTACAAATCAAGACAAACGGAGGACCCGCCTGGCAAACGTCTCGATCTGTAACATCTAGAACCCAGTTCTTCTGCTTACTGTTACAGAACGAGACAAACTTCTGACACCAGGGACGGCAGACGAGGTCGCCGATGGTCCTGAGTCTCCCCTCGCCTGCCGCTTGCGGATACAGCGGGGCTGTTCGCCGCATTGCCGCTGGACTGGAGGTGTGCAGACCGTAGGATAGTCCTATTGACAGCCTGTCAACTTGTCTGGGAGGCACTGTGACGGAAACGTTTGATATCGCGATTGTGGGCGCGGGCATCACGGGATGCGCCATCGCGCGGCAGCTCGCGCGCTACGACCTGTCCATTTGCGTGGTCGAGGCGGCCAACGACATCGCACTGGGCGCCTCAAAGGCCAACGGCGGCCTGGTGCACGCCGGCTACGATCCAGCACCGGGAACCGTAAAGGCGCAGGTCAACGCCCGTGGTTGCGAGCTATATGGCACATGGGCCCAGGAGCTGGGATTTTTGTTTTGCCGCACCGGGTCGATGGTGCTGGGTTTCAACGATGAAGACCGCGCGCACCTGGAGAAGCTGCGCAGCAACGGCCTTGCCAACGGCGTGCCCGAGCTGTCGATTATCGGCCCCAAGCGCACCCACGAGCTGGAACCGCGCGCGAGTGCTAAGGCGACGTGCGCGTTGTGGTGCCCTTTGACCGGTTACGTCGACCCGTTTGAAGTGGCCATCGCCGCGCTGGAGAACGCCGTTGCCAACGGAGTAACGTTTATGCGCTCCGCACCGGTGGAGGTGATTGAGGTTGCCAGCTCGCACGGCGAGGACGCTGCTGCCGACGGCAAGGGCCGCACGCGCTTTACGCTGGCAACGCCCGCCGGAGACGTGCGCTGTCGTTACCTGATCAACGCCGCGGGCAACGGTGCCGCGAACATTTCGCATAAGGCGGGCGCCGAGGAGTTCCAGATGGTCTGGCGCCAGGGCAACATCGTGGTGCTCGACAAAGAGCCGCGCGCGCTCATGCCGCTCTACCCCGTTCCCACGCCGGTGTCCAAGGGCGTTATCGTCACGGGCACCGTACACGGCAACACCGTGATTACCGCGACGGCCGCCGTGCGCGAGCCGGGCGACACGCAGACCTATGCGAGCGATGTCAACGCGCTGCTGAGCGGCGCGCGCAAGCTGGTGCCCGACCTGGACACACGTCGTGTGGTGCGCGCGTTTGCCGGCGGTCGCCCGGTCATTAAGGGAACGAATGACTTCTTTATTGGGCAGTCGGCCGTGGTGCCGGGGCTGTTCCAGGCGGCGGGCATTCAGTCGCCGGGCGTGGCGAGCGCGCCAGCCATTGCCGAGCGCATGGAGCAGGTGCTGCGCGATGCCGGCGTGGCCCTACGCGAACGGGACGATTGGGACCCGATTCGCCGCGCGCCGGATGACTTTGACCGCGCCCCGCTTGCGCGCAAGGAAGAGCTCATTGAGTCCGACCCCGCATGGGGGCAGATCGTCTGCCGCTGCGAGACAGTGCCCGAGGCCGAGATCGTGGCCGCGATTCGACGCCGTCCGGGCGCGGTTTCGGTCGAGGGCGTCAAACGCCGCTGTCGTGCCGGCATGGGTCGGTGCCAGAGTGGTTTTTGCCAGAGCCGCGTAGTGGCGATCCTCGCGCGCGAGCTGGGCTGCGGCCCTAGCGAAGTGCTGTTGGAGGACGCCGGATCCTGGTTGGTTGAAGGACCGCTGAAGGGGGTGCGCTAGGATGGCATCGCTTGATATGCGCGACGAACGTGCAGAGGTCGGAACTACGGAGGCAGTACAGACGCAGGCGTTCGATGTGGTCGTTATCGGCGGCGGCCCCGCCGGTATGGCAGCCGCGCTTGCCGCGCAAAAGGCCGGTGCGCACGTGGCCATCGTTGAACGCGAACAACATCTGGGCGGCATTCTGCGCCAGTGCATCCACCCCGGTTTTGGCCTTTCGCACTTTAAGCAGGAGCTCACCGGTCCCGAGTACGCGCAGCGCTTTATCGACCAGGTGCGTGCGACCGACATTGCGCTGTTCCTGGGCAGCATGGTGCTTGGGATTGATTTGGGCGAGGGCGGAGGCGCAGGCGACCCGGGCACGGACGAGGGCGCGGGAGATGCCGCAGTCCATACCGTCACGCTCATGAGCCGTGCCGGCATGTTGCAGCTCACCGGACGCGCGGTCGTCCTTGCCATGGGGTGCCGCGAGCGCACTCGCAGCGAAATCAAGATCCCCGGCAGCCGCCCCGCCGGCGTGTTTACGGCGGGCCTGGCGCAGCGATACATCAATATCGAAAACCTCAAGCCCGGCTCGCGCGCCGTCATTTTGGGCTCAGGCGACATCGGGCTTATCATGGCGCGCCGCTGCACGCTCGAGGGGATTTCCGTCGAGGGCGTGTACGAGCTCATGCCGTACGCCAACGGTCTGCGTCGCAACGTCAAGAACTGTCTGGACGACTTTGGCATTCCGCTGCACCTATCCACCACCGTGACGCGCGTGATCGGTCACGATCGCGTTGAGGCCGTCGAGGTGAGTCAGGTCGACGAGCACCTGACGCCCATTCCGGGAACCGAGCGCGTTGTTCCGTGCGACACGCTACTGCTTTCGGTGGGTCTGATTCCCGAGAACGAGCTTTCGGTTGCCGCGGGCGTGGAGCTGGACCCCCGTACGCGCGGCGCCGTGGTAGACCAGAGCCTGCAAACGGGCGTGCCGGGCATCTTTGCCTGCGGCAACGTGCTGCACGTGCACGACCTGGCCGACAACGTGACGACCGAGTCCGAGCGTGCCGGTGCGGCTGCGGCGGCGTACGCGCTGGGTAGCAGCGCGGATGTCGAGTCCGGTGTTGCGGACCCAAGTTGCTAGCTCACGGTCTCCCCTGCCGGTATCGCTGGCTACGCACTGCCGGGACGCATTACGGCTGTGACACTCACCAAACTCAACTTCCGCGTGCGCCGACCGGTCGACGTCGCCCGCGTACGTATTCTGGCAGGCGACGAGGAACTTTTTGCAGGCAAGGTCCGCCTGTTTAAACCGAGCGTCATGGAGAGCTTCCCACTGCCGGCGAAAGTCATCCAGCAAGCGCTCGACCTGGGCGCCAGCGAGATAGTCCTATCCGTCGACCCCGTTGAGGAGGCGTAAGGCCATGAGCACGAATGTGACCGAGACATTGCAGTTCAACTGCACCACCTGCCCATCCGAATGCCTCCTGACCGTGGAGGTGGAGCGTGACGCAGGCGGCGCCGTGGCAGAGGTGCGCTCCGTAACCGGCAACAGCTGCCCGCGCGGCGATAAATTCGCGCACCAGGAGCTCACCTGCCCCATGCGCGTGCTCACCACCACCGTGGCCGTATCCGGCGGCGACGAGGCGCTGCTACCCGTGCGCACGGCCGAAGCCATCCCGCTGGCACTCCACGCCCAAGCCATGGACCTCATCCGCGACCTGGTCGTCGAAGCCCCCATCCGCATGGGTGACGTCGTGTTGAAGAATCTCCTCAACACCAACATCGACCTAATCGCCAGCATGGACATCGGCCCAGCCTAAGTAGCTCATTTGGGATGGGCCTTCATCCCCCTCTGTAGTTGCGGTGGAATAGTTCCTGTTTTATTCCATTGCCCCGGCAAACAGGAACTATTTCGCCGCAACTTATGTGGGGGCGCTTGGGATACCATGGTGGCAACCTAGCGAAAGGATGTTTCATGGCACATGTCGATGACCAGCGTGTGGCGCGCGTGCTCGATGCACTCGAGGCTCAGCACCCCGGCGCGCAACTGCTTGTGAATGACCCGTGGTCGATCTACTATCTGACCGGCTTTTATGCCGATATGTTCGAGCGTTTTTGTGGCGTGCTGCTCGCGCGCGATACCGAGCCGGTGATCTTGGTCAACGCGCTGCATCAACTGCCCGAGTATGACAATGCCCGCGTGGCCTACCACACCGATACCGACGTCGTGACAGACACCATCGCACGCGAGGTCAATCCCGCCAAGCCCCTCGGCATCGATACCGTTATGCGCTCCGGCTTTTTGATGCCCCTTATGGATCGACACGCCGCGAGCGAGTTCTTCTTGGGCGACTTTGCCGTCACCGCCGCACGCACCCACAAGGACGAAGCCGAGCAGGAGCTGATGCGCACGTCCTCGGCCGCCAACGACGCCGTGATGGCCGACGCCATCAAGCTCGTTCACGAAGGCGTGACGGAGCGCGAAATTGCCGACCAGATGCTCGGCCTGTACCGCAAGCACGACTGCGAGGGCTTTAGCTTTCCGCCCATCGTGAGCTTTGGCGCCAACGCCGGCGACCCGCACCACGAGCCCGACGATACGGTTCTCAAGCGCGGCGACGTGGTGCTGTTCGACATTGGCGGGCGGCATCGCAACTACTGCTCGGACATGACGCGCACGTTCTTTTGGGGCGAGCCGGACGAGGAAACGGCGCGCATCTACGACATCGTGCGCCGCGCCAATGAGGCCGCCGAGGCGCTCATCGCACCGGGCGTGCGCATGTGCGACCTGGACCGCGCCGCGCGCGACGTAATTGAGGAGGCGGGCTATGGGCAGTACTTTACACACCGTCTGGGACACTCGATCGGCCTGCAGGACCACGAACCGGGCGACGTTTCGCTCGTCAACGAACAGGTCGTAGAGCCTGGCACGACGTTCTCCATCGAGCCGGGTATCTACCTCCCCGGCCGCACCGGCGTCCGCATCGAGGACCTTGCCCTGGTTACCGAGTCCGGCGCCGAGATCCTCAACGCCTATCCCCACGATCCGACGCGCCTAGCCTAGCCAATATGGCAAAGGGGCAGTCCCTTTGCCATATCCTGCCAACGCTGCGCCACGAAAACGGGCTATCTACTACGTTTAACCCGCATTGGTCGACCATGCGGGTATTTTTTGAAAATCGACAAGCCATCTACCTGCGGTTTTACTTTCGCAATTCTCGGCGTGGTCGGGGGGTAATCAGTCAAACGTAGTAGATAGGCCCATTTCGTGGCGAGCGAGCCAAATTAGCTACCCGCCAAATGGGGTTAACGGAGCAAACCCGCTACTTCGCCGGCTAGGGTGATGGTGCCGGCTGCTACGAAGGGCTCGCCCGCGGCATCGAGGGCTGCGAGGGCCTCGGATACGTTGGGATACACGCCAGCGAGCTTATCGGCGTCCACCAGGGCAGCGAGCTCCTCCGCCGGCAGGGCGCGATCGGAATCGGTCTGCGTCACAACCACGCGCGGGAAGGCTGGAATCAGCACGTCGACGATGCCCGCCACGTCCTTGTCTGCTAGCGCGGCGCACAGCAGCGTGGGGCGATTCTCTACGCACGGATCGATCTCGTCCAGCGCGCTCACAAAGTTCTCGCAGCTCTGGGGGTTATGGCAGGCATCGATCAACTTGAGCGGATCGGTTCCCAGCACATCAAAGCGACCCGGCGTGGGGCAGCCCATAAGAGAAGCGTCGAGCGCCTCATGGTCGAGCTCGCGACCCAGATAGCCCTCGCACAGCATAATCGCGCACGCGGCATTCTGCGGCTGATAGGCCGGCTTGACCATGCTCGACGTATAGATCGCACGCGGCGTGGTGCAGCTAAACTCAACCGTATCTCCCACATGCGCCGGCACCTTCGTCGTGGCGTGGCTCACCACGAGTGGCACGACGCCGCACGCGCGGCAACGGGCATCCATCACGCGCTGAACGCTCGCCTCGTGCGTGCCCTCGCCAAGCACAACCAAGCGCCCAGGCTTAATAACCGCAGCCTTCTCCCCCGCAATGGCCTCGAGCGTATCGCCAAGGACCTTCGTATGGTCGAGTCCAATGCCCGTAATGGCGACGGCCACGGGATCGGTCGCACTCGTAGCATCCCATCGTCCGCCCATACCAACCTCAAGCACGGCCACGTCCACCGCGGCCTCGGCAAACATAGTCAAACCAGCCACGGACAAAAGATCGAAGGGCGTAATAGAACGGAGCTCCTCGCCCGCCGCCTCACGACGTGCGTTGAGACGACGACCTGCCTCATACGCCGCAGAGACACCATGGGCAAAGACCTCGTCTGAGACGACCTTTCCATCAATCTCCATACGCTCGGGATAGCGCACCAGATGAGGCGACGTAAAGAGCGCCGTCTTAAGGCCCTCACCACGAAGAATGGCAGCCGAGAATCGCGTCGTCGAGGTCTTTCCATTGGTACCGGCTATCTGGACGCAATCATAGAACTCGTCAGGACGACCAAGCTCATCGAGCATCTCGACGACGGTCTCGAGCAGCGGCGTGGAATAACGCGCGATCTTACCCGTATCGGCCGCAAGTGCAACAGCCTCATCAAAAGAAAGCTCCGGAACCTCAAACGGCACCGTATACAACCCAGAACGCTTTGCCATAGCCAAAGTCCCCTCAACATAAAAAGAGGCCCGTAAGCAACAACGAGCCCCTCCCATTCAAAATATCAGCCAAACACCGCTTTGCAGCGAGATCAAGGCCACAACCCAGTGGCCCTAACAGGCAGATGCAAACAACCACGTAAACGCTATGGGAGCGGTTTGGGGCTTTGCTCGATACAAGTTCCGCACGAGCCGAAGGCCACTTAATGTGGCCTTCGTGCGAGCAGGACTGTTCGCAGTAGCGAGCAATGCCCCAAACCGCGTCCCCCCGTACCGCCTACGAGAAGTCAGCAACCTGAGCAGTCAGCGCCGCCAAGATCTCCTTGAGCTCAGCTGCACGGTCCCTCTTCTTCTGCACCACGGCAGGCGCGGCCTTGGCCACAAAGCCCTCGTTGGCGAGCGTCTTCTCGCAGCCGGCGAGCTCCTTCTGGGCCGCGGCGATCTCCTTCTCCAGGCGTGCCTTCTCGGCCGAAAGGTCAACCTTGCCCTCGAGCACCACAAAGGCCTCGACGCCGCTGTCGACCACGGCAATGCTCGCAGCCGGCTTCTCGACGTCGGTACCCATGACCAGTGAGGCAGTGTTTGCCAGCGGCTCGATGGTCGAGCGCAGGCTCTCGAGCTTCTCGATGTCCTCGGCACCGGCACGCACGACCACGTCGAGCTCGGCCTTGGGGCTCAAGCGATAACGCGAACGCGTGGCGCGGGCGGCAGACACAACGGTGCGGCACAGCTCAAACGCGCGCTCGGCGTCCTCGTCAACATACTTGGCGTAGCCAGCGGGCTCGGGCCACTTGGCAATCATGAGCGCCTCGGCGCGCTTAACGTTGCCCTCGGCATCCAGGTCGAGCACGCTCGCCGGCATGTTGTCCCAGATCTCCTCGGTGACAAACGGCATGAGCGGGTGCATCAGGCGAATGGAGGTATCGAGCACAAAGATCAGGTTGCGCTGCGCCTGCAGACGGCCCTCGCCCTTCAGGCGGGCCTTGGTGACCTCGACGTACCAGTCGCAGACCTCGTTCCAAAAGAACTGCTGCACGCTGCGGGCCATGTCGCCAAAGGTATAGTTCTCAATACCCTCGGTGACCATCTTGACGGCCTTGGCCAGACGGCTGAACATCCAGGCGTCGGCCGGCGTCTCCACAACGGGCTCGCCGGGCGTATAGCCCTCCATGTTCATAAGCAGGAAGCGGCTGGCGTTCCAGATCTTGGTCACAAACGACTTTGCCTGCTCGGTGCGCGGGCTGTCGATGAGCTTCTTGGTCTTCTTGTCGATGTTCGCGTCGAACTTGACGTCCTGGTTGTTGGTGCACAGTGTGAGCAGGTTGAAGCGCATGGCGTCGGCGCCGTACATACCGATGAGGTCCATGGGGTCAACACCGTTGCCCTTGGACTTGGACATGCGGCTGCCGTCCTTGGCCAGGATCGTCGGGTAGATGACGACGTCCTTAAACGGCACCTCGTCCAGGAAGTACAGCGAGCTCATGACCATGCGGGCGACCCACAGCGCGATGATGTCGCGAGCGGTGACAAGCGCCGTCGTAGGGTGATGGCCCTCGAGCAGCTCCGGCTTTTGCGGCCAGCCCTGCGTGGCGAAGGTCCACAGCTGCGAGCTGAACCAGGTGTCCAGCACGTTCTCGTCCTGATGCACGTGATGACCGCCGCACTTGGGGCACACGTCGGTGTCCTCGGTCAGGGCGTCCTCCCAGCCACAGTCCTCGCAGTAGAACACGGGGATGCGGTGGCCCCACCACAGCTGGCGGCTGATGCACCAGTCCTTGAGGTTCTCCATCCAGGTGGTGTAGGTCTGCGTCCAGCGCGCGGGGTGGAAGGTGACCTTGCCGGAGTTGACGGCGTCCAGCGCCGGCCCCTTGAGCTTGTCGACGGCCACGAACCACTGCTCGGAAAGCCACGGCTCCAGCGCGGAGTCGCAACGGTAGCAGTGCATGACGGAGTGATCGAGTTCGTCGACGTGATCGAGCAGGCCGTGCTCCTCAAACCACTTGATGACGGCCTCGCGGCACTCGTCGCGGTTCATGCCGGTGAACTCGCCGTAACCCTCGACGACCACCGCGTGTTCGTCGAAGATGTTGATCTGCGGCAGGTCGTGGGCCTGGCCCATGGCGTAATCGTTGGGGTCGTGGGCCGGGGTGACCTTGACAAAGCCGGAGCCAAAGTTGGCGTCGACGTGCCAATCCTCAAAGATAGGGATCTCGCGGTCCACGATGGGGAGCTTGACGGTCTTACCCACAAAGGCGGCCTTCTCGGGGTCCTTCGGGGAAACGGCGACGCCCGTGTCGCCGAGAATGGTCTCGGGGCGCGTGGTGGCGACGACGATGTAGTCCTGGCCGTTGACCGGCTCGGTCAGCGGGTAACGCAGGTGCCACAGGTGGCCCTTCTCGTCCTTATACTCGGCCTCGTCGTCCGAGATGGCGGTGGTGCAGTTGGGGCACCAGTTAACGATACGCTTGCCGCGGTAGATCAGGCCATCGTGGTACCAGTCGCAGAACACCTTGCGCACGGCCTGGGCGTAGTCCTCGTCCATGGTGAAGCGCTCGTTGTCGAAGTCGACGGAGCAGCCCATACGCTTGATCTGCTCGACGATGATGCCGCCGTACTCGTGGGTCCAATCCCAGCAGGCGTCGACAAACTTGTCGCGACCGATCTCCAGGCGGCTGATGCCCTCGCTCTTGAGTTTCTTGTCGACCTTGGTCTGCGTGGCGATACCCGCGTGGTCGGTGCCGAGCACCCAGCGCGTGGACTTGCCGCGCATGCGGGCCATACGGATGATGGCGTCCTGGATGGAGTCGTCGGTGGCGTGACCCATGTGGAGCTTGCCGGTCACGTTGGGAGGCGGAATGGTGACGGTGCAGTCGCCCACGCCCTCGCGGCGCTTGTAGTAGCCGCCGTCGAGCCACTTCTGCAGGATCGCCGGCTCGTTGGTCGACGGATCGTAGTTCTTGGGCATTTCTTCCATATATCTCTCCCTGTCCCGCCGGGGAGGAATGTAGGCCCGATTTTCGCTCGGTCAGGTCCTGGGCTCGCTCGAAGACCACATTAAGTGGTCTTCGGCTCGTGCGGAATCTACGAAAATCGGGCCTACACTCCTCCCCTTAGGTATCGATTACTTCAGTCTGATATGACTTCGCTGAGGCTTAAACAAACACACAGAATAGCACAGGTAGTTGGGGTTATTGCGTATATATAAAATAGCCTCCGGCCGCGAGCGGTCGGAGGCTATTTGCAAACACGTTTTAGGCTGGTTTACCCGTAGATGCGCTGGGGTTGTTCTTCGCCCTTTACGGAGGCTTCGGTCACAATGACCTTGGAAACACCCTCCTCGCTGGGGAGGTCGAACATCGTCTGCTGCAGCACGTCCTCGCAGATGGAACGCAGGCCGCGGGCGCCGGTCTTGCGGGCAAGCGCCATGCGGGCGATCTCGTGCAGGGCGGCGTCCTCAAACTCAAGCTCAACGTCCTCGAGCTGGAACATCTTGCGGTACTGACGCACCACAGCGTTCTTGGGCTCGGTCAGGATCGACACCAGGTCGTCCTCGTCGAGCGCCTGCGTCTGGGTGACGACGGGCGTACGTCCCACGAACTCGGGAATCATGCCAAAGGCGTTGAGGTCCTGCGGGAGCACCTGACGCAGCAGGTCGTTCTCGTCGACCGAGGTGGGGCCGGCGATCTCGGAGTTAAAGCCCACACCCTTGTTGCCCACGCGGTCGGCGATGATCTTGTCCAGGCCCACAAAGGCACCGCCGCAGATGAACAGGATGTTGGTCGTGTCGATCTGCAGCAGCTCCTGCTGGGGATGCTTACGGCCACCGGTGGGCGGAACGCTTGCCACCGTGCCCTCAAGAATCTTAAGCAGCGCCTGCTGAACGCCCTCGCCCGAAACATCGCGGGTAATGGAGAGATTCTCGGCCTTGCGGGCGATCTTGTCGATCTCATCCACGTAGATAATGCCAACCTGCGCGCGCTCAATGTCGCCATCGGCGGCGTTGATGAGCTTGAGCAGGATGTTCTCCACGTCCTCGCCTACGTAACCGGCCTCGGTGAGCGCGGTGGCGTCGGCGATGGCAAACGGCACCTCGAGGATACGCGCAAGCGTCTGGGCGAGCAGGGTCTTACCGGTACCGGTGGGACCGAGCAGCAAAATGTTGGACTTGGCGAGCTCCACCTCGTCCATATCATCGTCGAGCTGCGAGTCCAAGCCGTCGTCAAAGGCTGAAAGCGCAGCGCCGCCCTCGATTACACGGCGGTAGTGGTTGTACACGGCAACCGACATGGCACGCTTGGCGTCCTCCTGGCCCATGACATAGGCCGAAAGCTCGTCATAGATCTCGTGCGGCGTCGGCACATGCGTAATGACCTGGCGGGCATCGTCCTCCAGCTCAAAACCCTCGGCCTCAGGATCTACAGCTGTCTCTTATACACATCTCCGAGCACACGA
>CABSMX010000052.1 GCA_902478945.1 uncultured Collinsella sp. | reverse complement strand
GCCACCTGTGCTTCCCGCATGCTCGAGGACTACCAGAGCGTCTACACCGCCACCTGCGTCCAGCGCATGCTCGATGCCGGCTGCCTGCCCATGGGCAAGGCCAACATGGACGAGTTTGCCTTTGGCAGCTCCACCGAGAGCTCGGCGTTCCACCGCACCAACAATCCCTGGGATACCGAGCGCGTGCCCGGCGGCTCTTCGGGCGGCTCTGCTGCTGCCGTCGCCGCGGGCGAGGTCGCGCTCTCGCTGGGCTCGGACACCGGCGGCTCCATTCGCCAGCCGGCGTCGCTCTGCGGCGTGGTGGGCTTTAAGCCCACGTACGGCGCCGTGAGCCGTTACGGCGTGGTTGCCTTTGGCTCGTCGCTCGACCAGGTGGGTCCCTTCGGTCGCACGGTCGAGGATGTCGCGCTGGCCATGAACGCGCTTACCGGCGCGGGTCACGATCCGTATGACTGCACCAGCCAGGATTGCGCCGTCGACTTTACCGAGCATCTTAACGACAGCATCGAGGGCAAGCGCGTGGGCATCATCCCCGCGTTTATGGAGGCCGAGGGTCTGACGCCCGAGGTCAAGGCCGCTGTTCAGCGCGCCGCCCAGGAGCTGCAGAACCAGGGCGCCGAGCTGGTCGAGGTTGACCTGCCGCACCTGGACGCCGCCATCGCCGCCTACTATGTCATCGGCCCGGCCGAGGCGTTCTCCAACCTGGCCCGCTTCGACGGTATTCGCTATGGCTACCAGGAGGAGGGCTGCGCCAACCTGTCCGACCAGAGCTCGCTTTCGCGCGCCCACGGCTTTGGCGCCGAGGCCAAGCGCCGTCAGATGCTCGGCGCCTACCTGCTGAGCTCGGGCGTGTACGACAAGTACTACTACGCAGCGCAAAAGGCCCGCACGCTCATCACGCAGGACTACGACGCCGCGTATGCCAAGGTGGACATCATCCTCATGCCCGCCTCGCCGCGCACGGCCTTTAAGTTTGGCGAGATCAGTGACCCCACGCAGATGTACCTCTCCGATCTGTACACCATCTCGCTCAACATCTGCGGCAACGGTGGTATCTCGGTGCCGCTGGGCCTGGGCGAGGACACCAAGCTGCCCGTTTCTGCCCAGCTGGTGGGGCCTGCCTTTAAGGACCGTCAGCTGCTCACGTTTGCCCGCGCCCTGGAGCGCGGCTTTGCCGATGCCGCCACGGGTGCGCTCGCACTTTCCGTCGCGCCCGATTTTGCCGGGAAGGGGGGCGAGCTGTAATGAAGGAGCTTTCCGAGGTCCTGCAGGATTGGGAGGCCGTGATCGGCCTGGAGATCCATACCGAGCTCACCGCACTCGATACCAAGATGTTCTGCAACTGCAAGCTTAGCCACGATGACGAGCCCAACGCCAACGTGTGCCCGGTGTGCCTGGGCCTGCCCGGCGCCCTGCCGGTGCCCAATAAGCGCGCCATCGAGAGCATCGTCAAGGCCGGCCTCGCCACCAACTGCGAGATTCAGCGCCACTCGATGTTCTACCGCAAGCACTACTTCTATCCCGATATGGCCAAGAACTTCCAGACTACGCAGGGTCCGGTCGCTTTTGCCATGTACGGTCACCTGGACCTGGACGTGACCGGTCGCGGTGCCGCCGAGCGCCCCGACTGCGCGTTTGGCGAGGCCGAGGCCCAGAGCCTGGCGAGCGCCTCGGCCAACGCCGAGGGCCTGTCCACGTCCATGACGTCGACCATGCGCGAGGGCAATCAGCGCTCCGGTCATCTGGCCAGCTATGATGCGTCCAACCTGCAGATGCCCGAGCGCCGCGAGGACGGTTCTTACACGGTGCCCATTCGCATCCTGCGCATCCACATGGAGGAGGACGCCGCCAAGATGGTCCACGTGGGCGGTGCCGAGGGCCGCATTACCGCCGCTGCCGAGTCGCTCGTCGACTACAACCGCTGCGGCACGCCTTTGATTGAGCTCGTCACCGAGCCCGATCTGCGCACGCCCGAGGAGGCCCGCCTGTTTATGGAGAAGCTCCGTCGCATTTTTGTGACGCTGGGCATTTCGGACTGCTCCATGGAGAAGGGTTCTATGCGCTGCGACGGCAACGTGTCGCTGCGCCGCCGCGGCGAGACCAAGCTGGGCACTAAGACCGAGCTCAAGAACCTCAACTCGTTTAAGAGCCTGCATGACGGCCTTGCCTACGAGATCTGCCGTCAGGCCGAGGTGCTCGAGGAGGGCGGCATCATCTATCAGGAGACCCGCCACTGGGAGCCCAGCCGTAAGCGCACCGTGGTTATGCGCGTCAAGGAGACGGCCGACGACTATCGTCTGTTCCCCGACCCCGATCTGGCGCCGTTCGATCTGGACGACGAGTTCATCGACCGCTGCCGTGGCGAGATTCCCGAGCTGCCCGATGCTAAGCGCGCCCGTTTTGAGGCCGACTTTGGCATTAAGGCGGCCGATGCCGAACAGATTGCTGGCGACCCGGAGTTTGCCGAGTTCTTTGAGGCCGCCGCTGCCGGTATGGCTGGCAAGGAGGCCCAGACGGTCGCAAACCTGCTGGTGAACGAGATGATTGCCTACCTGAAGGGCGCGGGTGTGTCGCTCGCCGAGTCCGGCATCGCGCCGGCTCAGGTGGCAGCTCTTGCCAAGCTGCTGGCGACCGATGCCATCAGCTCCAACCAGGCGCACGAGGTCTTTGAGGCCATGGCCCAGACCGGCGACGACCCCAACAAGATCGTCGACGAGCGCGGCATGCGTCAGGTGAGCGATGCCGGCGCGCTGCAGCCGATCGTGGACGAGGTGCTGGCTAACTGTGCCAATCAGGCTCAGCAGTATCGTGACGGCAACCAGAAGGTCATTGGCTTTTTGGTGGGCCAGTGCATGAAGGCGAGTCGCGGCAAGGGCAACCCGAAACTCTTCAACGAGTTGCTGAGAATGTCGCTCTCGTAAGCGGGGACCGAGGGGCCGGGCGCAGGGCCTTGCCTCTCAATTTCGGACAGTCCTGACTCACGACGGAGGCGCCACTGGCGCCTCCTGTTCGTGCGGAACTCATTGAGAGGCAAGGCCCTGCGCCCGGCCCCTCGGTTCCGTGACGACTCGGCCGTTCGGGTCAGGTAGGCTGAATGGAATAGAGTGAATGGGCGCGCCGTTGGCACGCCCATTGTTTTGAAGGGAACTCATTTTGAGCAAGCACCCGCCCTGCCGGGGCTCCCGGGTTCTGTAACGACTCGGCCGCTCGGATCAGGTGGGCTGAATGGAATTTGGTGAATGAGGGCGCCGTTGGCGCCCTCATTTTTTGTGGATGTTGAAAACGAAGGTGAATACTTTTCCGCGAAGTGAACGACCTATTTTGGACCCCTGAAACATCAACACTTTTCTGGCTCGGTTTCCTGCGGTTTTGTCGAGTTTTCCCTGCGGTTTTGCTGCGAAAAAATGCGGATGCTTCGGGGGCCCAATTTTGCTCGTTCACTTCGCGGAAAACCATTCACCTTCAATTTGCTGGAGGGAAGAGGGCCTCCTCTTTGGCGTCACGGATGTGCATCGCGGCGGGCGGATCGCCAGAAGCCGGCTGTTCCGCACCTTAAGATTTCCAAAAAGTTAACCTTTGTTGACCTCAATAGTTAGATAAACTAAACTATTTTCCAAAAGTGTGCTCGAGCAAACTTATTTACTCGGGTGCTAAGGCACCACGCCGCATCCAATGCGGCAAAAGGGAGAAACAACATGAAGAAGTCGACGTTTAACACCCTGCTTGTCGGTGGCGGTTTTCTGCTCGGTACGGCTGGCATCAAGCTGCTCACCAGCGCTCCGGTAAAGAATGCCTGCGTGCAGGGTATCGCGTGCGGCATGCGCATCAAGAATGGCTACCAGGACATGGTCGAGCAGGCCAAGGCCGAGGTCGACGATATGGTTGCCGAGGCTGCCTACATCACCCAGAGCGAGGCCGCCGCTGACGAGGCGGCCGAGTAACGCTCCCAGGCACAAACTATGAGATTCTCGATTATTAGCGAGATCCCCGGCAGGACCCGTCTTCAATTGGCGGGTCCTGTGCCAGAGAGCGATCTCGATGCGCTTCTTAAGCTTGGCGGCGAAATCGACGGCGTGCGCAAAGTGCGCGTATATGGCCGCATTGGCCAGATGGCGCTGGAGTACGACGAGCCGCGCCGCGCGAGCGTGCTCGACGCCTTGGGCGCACTCGATGCTCAAGCTATCGCCGATGCCAAGTCGGGCTACGTGATGCAACTCGAGCCGCGCAAGCGCAAACTCGTTATGGACCTGGCGACACTCGTCGGTGCCCATTACGCACGTCGCTGGTTCTTGCCGACGCCTCTGCGTGCGGTGTTTGTTTTGGCCGGTTACATGACCTTTTTGCGTGCCGCGCTCCACGAGCTCGCGCAGCCGCGCCTGACCGTTCCTGTGCTTGACGCTTCGGCCATCGGCATTTCGTTCGTCAAGCGTGATATCGACACCGCGGGCCAGACAATGTTTCTGCTCAACGTGGGCGAGCTGCTCGAGGACTACACCCGCGCCATGAGCGAAAACGAGCTCATCAACTCGCTGCTCGATGTGCCCGACAAGGCGCAGAAAGTGGTCGGCGACACCGAGGTGAGCGTTGCCGCCACCGAGCTTGAGCCCGGCGACTTGGTAGCCGTGCGCACCGGCATGTCCATCTGCATTGACGGCGTGGTCGAGCAGGGAAGCGCCATGGTCAACCAGGCGACCCTGACCGGCGAGCCGCTTGCCGTTGAGCGCAGCGCAGGCGACGACGTGTTCGCCGGAACCGTCGTGGAAGATGGCAGCATCTTGGTGCGCGTGCGCGCCAACACGGCTCAGACTAAGCTCCGCTCGATCGTCTCGCTCGTGCAGACGGCCGACTCGCTCAAGTCCGAGGGTCAGTCGCATATGGAGGACCTCGCCAACAAGATCGTCCCGTGGAACTTCTTGCTCGCGGGCCTTGTCGCTCTCACCACACGTAGCCTCATCAAGACTTCGGCGGCGTTGATGGTCGACTACTCGTGTGCACTCAAGCTCACGGGTTCCGTCGCCGTCATGACCGCCATGAGCGATGCCGCCAAGATGGGCGTGATGGTCAAGGGCGCGAAGTACTTTGAGTCGTTTGCCAAGGCCGACACCATTGTGTTTGATAAGACCGGTACGCTCACCGAGGCGCAGCCGCGTCTTGCCTGCGTACTTACCACCGATGGCTGGAGCGAGGACGAGATCCTGCGCCTTTCCGCTTGTTTGGAGGAACATTTTCCGCATCCGGTGGCGCGTGCTGTGGTCAATGCTGCACGCGAGCGTGGGCTCGAGCACCGCGAGCGCCATGCCGCCGTCGAGTACATCGTGGCACACGGCATCGCTTCGTCCATTGAGGGGCGTCGCGCCATCATCGGTTCCGCGCACTTTGTATTTGAGGACGAGGGCGCACAGCTCGAATCCGACATCAAGGAGCGCATTGAGTCCCAGATGCAGGGCCTGTCGCCGCTGTATCTGGCGGTCGACGGCACCGTTGTGGGCGTGCTCGGTATCGAGGACCCGCTTAAGCCCGGGGTCCGCGAGGCCATCGCCGACCTGCACGCGTTGGGCGTCAAGCACGTGGTCATGCTCACGGGCGATTCCGAGCGCACGGCCGAGCGCATTGCGCGAGAGGCAGGGGTCGACGAGTTTAAGGCCGAGCTGCTGCCCGAGGACAAGTACGCTTATGTGGAGCGCATTAAGAGCGAAGGGCGCCACGTTGCCATGGTGGGCGACGGCGTCAACGATTCGCCGGCGCTCGGTTTGGCCGACGTGGGCCTGGCGATGGGTGGCGGAAGCGACATCGCCAGGGAGGTCGCCGACATCATCCTGACCGACACGGATCTCGCCGCAATCGTGCGCCTGCGCCGCATGAGCCAGGGCCTCATTGATCGCCTGACGAGCTCCTACTCTAAGGTGATGTTCACCAACTCGGCGCTGCTGGCGCTCGGCATCACCGGCACGATTACGCCGCAGACGTCGTCGCTGCTGCACAACGGCTCGACGATCGCCTACAGCCTGAGCAGCGCGAAGGCATATCTGCGTTAACAGGCGTGTTCGCCCACGTTATCTGGCCTGCGCCCAGGCGGCATCGGTGCCGTCTGGGCGCAGGCCTTTTGCGTTTGACCATTTGCTAGCTTACCTATATAGTGTTGCTAGCATAGCTAGCAATTGAAGGGAGCTGGATCGACGTGGGTGCTGTTAGCGGCATGGCGCAGGTGAACGTTCGCGTTGATCGTCAGGTCAAGAACCGTGCCGAGGAAGCGCTGCGGCTTTCGGGCGGGTCACTGCCCGAGCTCATCAAAAAGGTGGTGGCCAAGGTCGCACAGGGTGGCGGGCAGTGCGAGGAAGTGCTTGCGGCTGTCGACGACCGGCAGCAGGCCGTCGCGCCCGATACTCCGTTCGCCGCATCATGGGCGGCGGCGGATCAGCTTTACGTGGACCTGGGCATCGCTGCGTCGCCTGTATCCGACGATCGCGATTGGGACACAATCTATTCCGAAGCCATGGACGAGCGCTATCGCCAAAAGGGGATGATCCTGTGAGCGGGGCTCCCCTCAAAATAATGGTGGATACCAACGTATGGGTTGATTCGTTTTGCGTCGACCATGCCGAGTCGCTTGCCGCGCGTTCGTTTATTGGGCAGGCGGCGGAGACGGGGGCGTTGCTGTTCTTCCCGGTACATATCGCTAAGGACGTGCTGTACGTTGTCCAACACGAGCTGAAGCGTAGCGTTCTTGCCAGCGGGGGAGTGCTCGACGAGGCATCTGCCCGTGCAATTGGCGATGCGGCGTTGGCGTTTGTTCGGAATATGACCGAAAACGCCACGGCCGTGGGTGCAGATGCGTCGGACCTTTGGCTGGCCGACAAATACTTAGTGCTCCATCGCGATTACGAGGACAACTTGGTACTCGCCGCATGCAAGCGCGCGCAGGTCGATTACTTGGTGACCAACGATCGCAAGCTGCTCGAACATGCCGATCTTGCAGCAAAGACACCTCGTCAAATGATGCCGATTCTTGCTTTAGCCGAACGCGGCGGCGCGGCTATCGGTTGACGCGAACTGTTTGCGGGCCTCTTGGATGACGATGCGCCAAGGGACCCGCTTCTGCTATTTACAAAAGCGCGGCCTTAATGGCGGGACTTTCTGCGAACTGCTCGGCTGCCTTTTCGTCGGAGCTGTCGAGTGCTGCCAGACTGCGGTAGACCCACTCGTTGACCTGAGTGTTCTTAACGCCTGCGGTCTGCATAAGGGCGCCTACCTCGTGGATTGCTGTGAGCAGATCGGCTTTGGGACCCGCGAGCTCGACCTCGATGCCGTGGTAGGCGGCCACGCCGCGGTTCTCACTTACGTGGTCGATAAAGCCCTCGACGGTCTCAAGCTGCTGGGCGAGAGCCGCATCATCGTCAGCGTCCAGCGCAACAAGGGCGTTCGAAACCGTGAGAGCGGGATGTCCGCAGGGGACAAAGCCTTCGATGACATCCATGGCTTCGGTAATGGTTGAGCCCAGACCTGCGAGGGCATTGACGAGTTGCTGCTTGGTATCCATAACGGTCCTTTCGACGAGTCAATTTTGCTTGGCGAAAATATACGTGACGCGTTCGGTGGCAAAAGTGTGAAGTGTGGTGCACATTATGGTCTTCACAGCTCGTGCATAGAGCAGCTGTCCGCCTTTAGAACGTGGTAAGATAGCTATCCACGAGCGGGGCTCACCCCGCGTGTTCCTTGAAAAGTCGACGGTTATCGGGTGTTTGCAGGTCCGATACCATCCAGGCTTTCCCAACATTCGGGGGCGACTGGTTTCGACACGATAGCTCTGAGAGAGGAAGCAAGCCGAGGTCTCCTCGCCTCGTTAAACAGGGGTACCGTCAAATTGAATTGACAACAACTCTTCTTTTGAGCCTATGGCTTTCGCTGCTTAGTTTATAGCGGCGCGTCAACCCGGTGATTTCCCCGACACCGGCGCGACGTCATTTTAGGGGAATGCTCCTGCGCACGTAATCGGTATGGCGTAGGTTAAGACCGAACCGGTTGGGATGCCGCGAGCGTGTCGCTGCGCGCAAAGCGTCCGAGACTAAACCAGCGACTGAGCTTGGAGATGCCAATCAAGGGGCTTTCGTGGACCGGAGTTCGATTCTCCGCGCCTCCACCATAAGTAACAGGCAGGTAGATATTCGTATCTACCTGCCTTTTTATTTCTAGTCCGTACCGCGGAGAATCGAACTCTATGCAGGGCGCGAGCGTTAAGAAAACGCGTAAGCGTTTTTAGCCCGCGGGCGAGGACGCCGGCAGGCGGCCGAAGCCGGTGCGGATTTGCGAAGCAAATACGCGGATTCTCCGCGCAAAGCCCCAACCCAAAAGAGATGTGCTGCCGATGGCATTTCTGCCAACTATGCCCCCATACCAACGGATCCCCCGTACCGCGGAGAATCGAACTCTGCTCCAAAACCTGCGCGCTCTCCATTCCAAAACTGGGTAGAAGAAAGCCAAAACGAAACAGCAGGAGGTCACCATGACTGCAGAAGATAAGGCAAAGAACGCCGGCAAGGTCGCGCTCGTCCTGGAGGGCGGCAGCTTCCGCGGGCAATTTACCGCAGGCGTGCTCGACGTCCTCATGGAGGCCGGCGTCGAGATTCCGGCGGTATATGGCGTATCGGCCGGCGCCCTCAACGGCGTGAACTACAAGTCGCACCAGATCGGCCGTGCCAACCGCATCAACCTGGCTTTCTGCAACGACAGCCGTTTCATGGGCGCCGCATCGTTTGCGTCCACGGGTTCCATCGTGGGTTACGACTTTATCTTCAACGATGTCCAGGATCGCCTGGATCCCTTTGACAACGAGACGTTCGACGCGAGCCCCATCGAGATGTACGCCGTCGCGACGGACATGCTCTTTGGAACCGCCACATACCTGCCGGTCAAAAGCGCCGTACTTGACCTCGACGCTGTGCGCGCATCGACGTCGCTGCCGCTGGTGACGCCGTCGGTCGAGATCGACGGGCACAAATACGTCGACGGCGGCGTAGCCGATTCGGTCCCTATCGAGCACGTGCTGGAGGAGGCGGGCTTCGATCGCGCGGTTGTCATTGTCACGCAGGACCGCTCGTACGAGAAAAAGCCCTACGAGTTTATGCCCGCCGCACGCGCCCGCTATGCCGACTATCCCTACCTGCTCGAGGCTATCGAGACGCGCCACGACCGCTATAACATCCAGCGCATGCATCTGTGGAAGTATGAGCGCGAGGGCCGCGCGCTGGTCGTTGCTCCGCAAAAGCCGGTCGAGGTCGGTCACGTTGAGCACGATTCGGCAAAGCTCCTCGACCTGTATATTCAGGGCCGCCAGGAGGCAAAGCGCCTACTGAGTGATATCGAGGCATTTGTCGAGCGCTAGTGTCGCGACGTCATGACCCATGGACGACATGTGCAGAAACTCTGGTCGGAGCCAAAATACCTGTTGACTCGGGCGACGAGCGGGGTAATATGGACGGGTTACTTGCAGAGCCCCGTGAATCTCTGTAACAACACGTACTGTACATGGAGGAGTCTAAGTGATTTCGAAATCGACTCACTACGCCAAGCAGGGCGAGGTCCAGCGCAACTGGGTTCTCGTCGACGCCGATGGTGCTGTCCTGGGCCGTCTTGCCACCCAGATCGCAATGATTCTGCGCGGTAAGAACAAGCCCCAGTTCACGCCCAACAGCGACTGCGGCGACTTCGTTGTCGTCATCAACGCCGATAAGGTCCAGCTTACCGGTAACAAGGCCGACACGAAGACCTATTATCGCCACAGCGGCTACAACGGCGGCCTCAAGGCTGAGAGCTTCCGCCAGGCTATGGAGAAGCACCCGGAGAAGGTCATCGAGCGCGCCGTTCGCGGCATGCTGCCCAAGACCACCCTCGGCCGTGCCCAGATGACCAAGCTTAAGGTCTACGCTGGTGCCGAGCATCCGCATGCTGCCCAGAACCCCACGAAGATTGAGCTGGAGGCTTAAAGATGGCTGAGAACACCGTTGTCTACCAGGGTACCGGCCGTCGTAAGAACGCCGTCGCCCGCGTCCGTCTCGTCCCCGGCACCGGCAAGGTGACCATCAACAAGCGTGACGCCGAGCAGTATTTCGGCCGTCATCAGCTCGTTGAGAACGCCCTTGCTCCCTTCAAGGTGACCGACACCGCCGGTCAGTTCGACGTTATCGCTCTGTGCGATGGCGGCGGCATCTCCGGTCAGTCCGGCGCTCTGCGCCTGGGCATCGCTCGCGCTCTTCTGAACGCTGGCGACTACCGTGCTGACCTCAAGAAGGCCGGTTTCCTTACGCGCGATGCTCGCGTGGTCGAGCGCAAGAAGTACGGCCTCAAGAAGGCCCGCCGCGCTCCCCAGTTCTCCAAGCGCTAAGGTTTTATCTCCTTTCGAGATACAATGTACAAGCGGGGCCTACCGATTGCTCGGTGGGTCCCGCTTTTCTTTTCGACTAGGGTGGGCGGCTTCGTTTTGCCCACTTGGGAAGGAGCGATCCTATGCCCCAGAACATCTTCGGTACCGATGGCGTCCGTGGCGTCGCCAACGCCGATCTTTCGTGCGACCTCGCGTTTCGTCTGGGTCGCGCAGCGACCAAGTTTCTTGGTCCGGACATCTGCATCGGCCGTGACACGCGCCTTTCGGGCACCATGCTCGAGAGCGCTCTGACCGCCGGCATTATGGCCGAGGGCGGCCGTCCGCATTGCTGCGGCGTTATCCCCACGCCCGCTGTGGCGCTGCTCACTGTTCAAAACGAGCTCGATGGCGGCATCGTCATCTCTGCTTCGCACAATCCGCCGGAGTTCAACGGCATCAAGTTCTTTAGCCGCAAGGGCATGAAGCTTCCCGATGCTGTTGAGGAAGAGATCAGCGCCTGGGTCATGTCCGAGGAGGCCATGGCTGCCGACATGCTGCCGACCGGTGCCGGTGTGGGCCACATCATCAAGATGAAAGACGCCCGCAAGGCATATGTCGACCACGCTATCAGCACCCTCGACGGCCTTAAGCTCGACGGCCTGGTCGTTGCCGTCGACTGCGGTCACGGTGCTTCCTGTCAGACCACGCCCGCCGCGCTGCAGCGTCTGGGCGCCACGGTCCACGCCATCAATACCGATTACTGCGGCACCGACATCAACGTCGAGTGCGGCTCCACTCACCTTGAGCCCCTGCGCGAGCTCGTGCTGCGCACCCATGCCGATATCGGCCTGGCCCACGACGGCGACGCCGATCGCGTGCTGTTTGTGGACAGCGAGGGCAACGAGATTGATGGCGACTACATCCTGGCTATCTGCGGCTCCGACCTTGCTGCCCGCGGCAAGCTCGCCAACTCCGAGATCGTCTCGACCGTCATGTGCAACCTGGGATTCTCCATTGCCATGAAGGAGCAGGGCTTCGAGATGGTCCAGACTGCCGTGGGCGATCGCTATGTTCTTGAGCGTATGCTCGAGGACGGCGCCGTTATCGGTGGCGAGCAGTCCGGCCACATCATCTTCCTGGAGCACAACACCACCGGCGACGGTCTGGTGACAGCTCTGCAGCTGCTGGCCGTGCTCAAGCGCACTGGCCGCACCCTTACCGACCTTGCCGGCATCATGAAGAAGTACCCGCAGGTGCTCGTCAACGTGCATTCGGACAACAAGGCCGGCCTGGACGATTGCCAGCCCATTTGGGACGCCGTCGCTGCCGCCGAGAAGGAGCTCAACGGTCGCGGCCGCATCTTGGTGCGCCCGAGCGGTACCGAGCCGCTGGTTCGCGTCATGGCCGAGGCGGAGACGCACGAGCTGACCCAGCGCGTTGTTGACGATATCGTCGAGGTTGTCAAGCGCGAACTTCCCTAATGGCCAAAAACGGATGCCAAGTGGTAAACTGATACGGTTATTTTGATTGTTTGGTATGTCCGAGGGGGAGCATGTTCACTAAAGTCCTAAGGTCTTTTGGTATGCGTGGTCGAGTCCTTACGCTGGATGCTCCCATCTCGGGCGACGTCATTCCGCTCTCCGAGGTAAACGATCAGACGTTTGCCACTGGCCTTTTGGGCCAGGGCGTTGCCATTCAGCCCACGGGTACGCGGGTGATCGCGCCGGCCGACGCGAAGGTCGAGGCCATTTTTCCCACGGGACACGCCGTTGCGCTTAACACGGTCGATGGTTTGGACGTGCTCATCCACGTTGGTTTGGACACTGTTCAGCTCGAGGGCAAGCACTTTACCGTACATGCGCAAGTGGGCGACGTCGTCCATAAGGGCGATGTACTTATTGAGTTCGATCGCGAGGCAATTGCTGCCGAGGGCTACGATGTGACGGTTCCCATCTTGGTGTGCAACTCCGTTGAGTTCTCGAGCATCAAGGGTTCCGTTGGCGAGCATGTCGAGGAGATGGACCAGCTTATCGTCGCGCGTGAGCGCTAGTCGCTCTGCTTGGCCTTTAGCCTACAATTCAATCACGTTTACGGAGGGCGCCCTTGAAAGAGGGCGCCCTCCGTGGCAAGATGGGAAACGTCCGAAGCTAAACAGCTTTGGGTCACCGTGGACGGGCAGGGGCCTCGACGCGGCTAGACACGAGACACATACATTACGCGACCTCGCCCTGGTGGCCGCACACGTTGGTTGCGGCCGACGCGGGCCGCGGGCAAGTGCTTGTAAGGGGAGCCTTGCCTCTCTTGTACGAGAAAGGACGCGTAATGAAGATTATTAAAGCTAAAGACTACGAGGATATGAGCCGCAAGGCCGCCAATATCATCTCGGCCCAGGTTATCCTCAAGCCCGATTGCGTGCTCGGTCTTGCCACCGGTTCCACCCCGATTGGCGCTTACAAGCAGCTCGCTGCTTGGTATAAGAAGGGCGACATCGACTTCTCCGAGGTCAGCACCTATAACCTGGACGAGTATCGTGGCCTTTCGCACGACGATCCCCAGAGCTATCACTACTTTATGCGCGAGAACTTCTTCGATCACATCAATATCGATCTGAACAACACGCACGTGCCCGATGGCTCCAACCCCGACGCCGCTGCTGCCTGCTCCGAGTACGACAAGATCGTCGCTGCCGCCGGTTACCCGGATCTGCAGCTGCTCGGCATTGGTAATAACGGTCATATTGGCTTCAACGAGCCCGATGACCACTTCTCCAAGGGTACGCACTGCGTCGACCTCACCGAGAGCACCATTCAGGCCAACAGCCGCCTGTTCGACAGCATCGATGACGTGCCCCGTCAGGCCTACACCATGGGTACCCAGACCATCATGTATGCTCGCATGATCCTGGTTGTCGCTAACGGCGAGGCCAAGGCCCAGGCCGTGCACGACATGTGCTATGGTCCGGTTACGCCCAAGTGCCCGGCTTCGATCCTGCAGCTGCACACCAACTGCGTCGTCGTTGCTGATGAGGCCGCTCTTTCTCTCTGCGAGTAACGCGACCAAGCGATCTTACAGAGCTTTTCAAAAGGCCCTCGCTTTGCGGGGGCCTTTTTAGTGGACATAGGCCGTGGTACATGCATGACGGAAACCTTGCCACATGCTTGACTGGAGGGTTCTAAATCATTCGATTCATTCCGTAGCAGATTCTATGCACATTTACCACCATAGAGTCGCAGGCGGTAGCGAGGAGTAGGCGAGTTGCGCAACTCAAATAAAAACAGCCGACTGCGCTACACTGCAAATGGGATGGGACATGCTGGCAAGCGCATTGACCTGCGCAAAGACCTATTGGTCGGGGGATAAGTTACCATCGGGCCTCGCTGTACAAAAACTTGCCAAACACGTACCGGCAGACAACCAAAAAACTCTATGTCGCGCTATTCACGGGGTGGCTCATATGGTCCTGCAGTTACGGTGTCCATATGGTCGAGTTGAGGAGCAGGTATGGAAAACAATCTGAGCAATACGGACGATCTCGAGCTGATGCCGACGGGCGGCGGCTATATGGTGCGGCGCGATCGCTTGATGAACGAGCTCATCGTTAAAGGGCGCAAGGCGGGAATTGTTTTGCTCTACGCGCCCGACGGGTTTGGTAAGACGTCGGTGTTGCTGCAATACGTGCAGGAGGTTAGATCGGACCCCACGCTGAACTGCACCCCAAAACCTGGACGGCTTAAATAAGAACTACGCCGCAAGGGACT
>CABSMX010000051.1 GCA_902478945.1 uncultured Collinsella sp. | reverse complement strand
AGCCGACGAGCGGCCGCATTTTGGTTGCCGGCCAGGACCTCATGAAGATCAAGAACCGCAAGGTTCCGTTCTTGCGTCGCCAGATCGGTGCCGTGTTCCAGGACTTTAAGCTCCTGCCGCAGAAGACCGCCTACGAAAACGTGGCGTTTGCCCTGCAGTGCATTGGCAAGCCCAAGGGCGTCATTCGCAGCCAGGTGCCCGAGGTGCTTCGTCTGGTCGGTCTGGCCGATCAGATGGACTCTCTGCCCGATCAGCTGTCCGGTGGCGAGCAGCAGCGTGTCGCCGTTGCCCGCGCTATGGTCAACCGTCCGCCGCTGCTTATCTGCGACGAGCCCACGGGCAATCTCGACCCGGCGATTTCGCTGGGCATTATGAAGCTGCTCGAGCGTATTAACCGTACCGGCACCACCGTGATCGTCGCCACGCACGACCGCGAGATGGTCGATAGCATGCACCGTCGCGTGATCGCCCTCGAGGGCGGTCACGTAATCCGCGACCAGGAGAGGGGAGGTTACGGCAACTATGGCACCAACTAACGTGGGCTATTCGCTCAAAGAGGCTATCAGCCACTTCTTCCGTAACTGGACCACCTCGCTCGGCGCCGTCATCACGATCTTCCTTTCGCTGTTTATCATCGGCCTGTTCATTATGGGTTCCGCGATGCTGAACTCCGTGATCGGCACCGTCGAGGATCAGGTCGTCATCAACGCCTTTATTAGCGATGACGCCGACCAGGCAGATGTTCAGGCCTTTGAGGCCGAGCTCAAGACGTGGAGCAACGTCAAGTCCGTGACGTACAAGGACAAGGACGACGCGCTGGCCGAGTTCACGAGCAAGATGTCGGGCAACGCCGACGCTACCATGAGCGCGCTCGACGGTCAGAACCCGCTGCCGGCTTCGTTTGCCATCGAGATGGACGATCCGTCCATGGTCGAGAGCACGGCCCAGAAGCTCAAGAAGAACGCCGATTTTCAGAAGATCGCGGACGACGGCGATGTTAACGCGAGCGTTCTGTACGGCCAGGAGGAAGTGAGCCGCCTGTTCCAGGTGACGAACTACATCCGTATCGCCGCTGTGGTGCTCGTCGGCCTGCTGACCTTTATCGCGTTCATTTTCATTAACAACACGATTCGCCTGTCCATTACGGCGCGTCGTCGTGAGATTGCGATTATGCGTCTGGTGGGCGCAAGCAACGGCTTCATTCGCGGGCCGTTCATTACCGAGGGCGTACTGCAGGCCATTTTGGGCTCGCTGCTTTCCATCGGCGTGCTGGAGCTGCTGCGTAACCTGATGGTTCCGCGTCTGCAGGAGAGCATCGGCTGGATGTCGTTTGCGCTGCCGATGCAGTACTACCTGGTGACCTACGCCGCGCTGATTTTGGTCGGCGTCATTATCGGTCTCTTTGGTTCCGCCATCGCTATGCGCCGCTATCTGCGCGTGTAAGCGCTGCGGATATGCCGTCTGCAACGGGTCGTCCCTTTCCAGGGGCGGCCCGTTTTTTGATCCCTAGGGGACGGAGGAAAACGGATCATCGCGGCGCTGGTCTATCTATGTGATCCGTTTTCCTCCGTCCCCAGGGGATCATTTGGGTAGACTCTTGGGGTGTAAACGGCTATCGATAGTAAGGAGGCGCCATGGGGCGCAATAACAATCATAAGCGTAGCGCACGCAATAAACGCGGGCCGGTGCGCAGCGAGCGTCGCCCGAGCATGACTGGCCGCGTTCAGCTCCATGAGCACAGCGCTTATGTCGTGACCGACAACGGCGATTACAAGGTCATGGGCCGCGGTAAGCGTGAGATTATGGACGGCGATACCGTGGCCGTAAGCATCAAGGCGGGACCGCGCGGGGATCGTCGTGCCGTGATCGAGGGCGTTATCGAGCGTGCCGCCATCAGCGTGGTGGGTACGTATCAGACGGCCGGCCCGCTTGGTGTGATCGAACCGCTCGATTCGCGTCTCAAAGCCGATTTCTTTGTTTTGCCCGTGGACACTTCGGCGGAGCGCCTGGGCGTGCGTCCTGGCGATGTCGTCGTCGCGCGCATTCTGACCTACCCGACGCGCTTGGAGTCGGGCACGGTGACTCTTGAGCGCCGCATCGGCGGTGACGATGCACCCGATCTGGGCGTCCAATATGTTATGGCGCGCTATGGCTATACCGACAGCTATCCCGAAGCGGCTCTGGCAGAGGCAGAGGCGCTTTCGCTCGATGTGACTGCAGCGCTTAAAGACCCGCTTCGTCGTGATCTGCGCGATCGCTTTGTCATCACCATCGATCCGGTTGATGCACGCGACTTTGATGATGCCATCTCGCTCGAGCGCACGCCCGAGGGCGGCTATAAGCTGGGCGTGCATATCGCCGATGTTTCGCATTATGTTGCCTGGGATGGGCATATCGACCTGGAGGCCCGCCATCGCACGACGTCGGTATACCTTGCCGACCGTGTGCTCCCCATGCTGCCCGAGCGCCTGTCCTGTGACCTGTGTTCCCTGCGCCCCGATGAGGATCGCCTGGCGTTTACCGTCGACATCGAGCTTGACGCGCAGGGCCGCGTGCGCCATTACGACCCCTATCCCAGTGTGATTCGTTCGCGTGTGCGTATGGACTACGACGGCGCCGAGGCGCTGCTGGTGCGTGCCGGCGCAGTTGAGTATTCCGTGTTGGAGGGCGCTGCGGAGGATGTCGCTGCGGCTGAAGCCTCGCGCGAGGAAGCACTTGAGCGTGGGCTTGCGTGCGAGGACACCGCTCGCGGCTGTAACGTTGACCTGGCCGATTTCCTGGTCGCTGCAAACGAACTCGCGGAGCTTCGGCGCCGCATGCGTCGCGCACGCGGCTCGGTCGACTTCGATACGGCCGAGATTCGCGCGCTGCTGGATGAGGACGGCGTGCCCGTGCAGATTGTGGCACGCGAACGCTCCTGCGCAACCTCGCTTATCGAGGAGGCGATGCTGCTGGCTAACGAGTGCGTCGCCGAGTGGCTGGCCGATCGCGATATCGAGGCGTGCTATCGCGTGCACGATGACCCCAGCCCCGACAGTCTGCACGGTGCTGCTGTGGCGCTGGCGCAGCTCGGTATCATCGATGATCGCCGTGCGGCGGGCATTGCCCTGGGAAGTCCTGATGAGTTGCAGGCGACGGTTGACGCCGCTGCCGGCACGGCTAACGCGCCACTCGTCAACACGCTCCTTTTGCGCAGTATGCAGCGTGCGTTGTATAAGCCTCGCAACGAGGGCCACTTTGCGCTCGCCGCGCCGTGCTACTGCCACTTTACAAGCCCCATTCGCCGTTACCCCGATCTGGTGGTGCATCGCGTGCTCAAGCTGCAGCTGGCATACGAGCAGCTGGGTGGAAAAGACGCCTTAGCGCGTACGCCGAGGTTGATCGGAAAAGGCAGAGAGTCGCTTCCGCGCATCCTGCCGCAAATCTGCCGCGCGTGCAGCGATGCCGAGCGTGCGGCCGACGCTGCCAGCCATGCGACGCAAAAAATCAAGATCGCCCAGTACTACGAGGACCGCCTGGGCGAGCGTTATGCCGGAACGATCTCGTGGGTCAGCAGCATGGGGCTATTCGTGCGTCTCGATCTGACGCAGGTTGAGGGGCTGGTTTCCATTAAGAGCTTGGGTAACGAGTGGTTTGAGTTTGATGAGGACGCGCTCACGTTGACGGGTGCCGACACGGGGCGTCGTTTTGAGTTGGGCCAGCGCGTGATTATCGAGGTCTCGCGCGTCAACACTACTCGCGGACATTTGGACTTTAAGCTCATTCATTAACCGGCACGGAGTGAGTATCGGCAGAGCGTAGAGGGCGGTCTTTCGGGGCCGCCCTCTTTGCGCGTCTCTTGATTGCCCTGCCATGGGCTCGGCCGCTTCTTCATATGCTTTTGGGAGATAGGACCTACCAAAACAAACCTGTTCCTTTTTGGCAGGTTTACGAGAAAGCGGGGATGTTGTGGCAACGGTATATGGGTATGCGCGGGTGAGCACGCGTGATCAAAATTTGAATCGCCAGTTGGATGCGCTGAGCGCCTATGGTGTGGAGCCGGCGAATGTCTTTGCCGACCGTGCGAGCGGTAAGGACTTTGATCGCCCGCGGTATCGGGAATTGCTTCATGCCTTGGCTTCCGGCGACGTGTTGGTGGTGCTTTCCATCGATCGGCTGGGTCGAAACTACAGCGAGATACTCGAGGAATGGCGTCGTATAACCAAGGAACTTGGTGCGGCCATCGTTGTGCTGGACATGCCGTTGCTCGATACGCGTGCGAGAGATCGCGGCGGATCGGATGTGACCAGCACGCTGATCGCCGATATCGTTTTACAGCTGTTGAGCTATGTGGCGCAGGTGGAACGAGAGAACATCCACCGTCGTCAGGCGGAGGGAATCGCGGCGGCGCGGGCGCGCGGCGTGCGTTTTGGTCGACCCCGCAAGCCGTGCCCTCCGCAATTTGAACGAGTGCGCGATATCTATGAGGCGGGCAATATTACCCGGAGTCAGGCGGCAAAGCGCCTAGGCGTGTGCGTGGGGACCTTCGATCGCTGGATGCGCGAGACGGAGTAGGGGAGCCGGGGATGCGGACTCAGCGGCTACCGCCGTCCACCCCGACCCGCTTGCCCCCGTTCGCATATGGATGGGCACCAACATCCGTCGTGTCGCCCATACCGTAGAGTTCTTCTTTGTTGGGCTGTTTGCCTCGTTGGCGGCGGTGTGCTTGGATAAGCGCACGACCTGTCCCATTGGCGCCCACGCGAGACGCTGTTAACAACCCTGTTACGAATAATGCGACCTTGATGAATCATTTTGTGTCGCGCATATTTCCGAGCGGTCGGATTTGAGGGGCGAGTGGTAGAACGCCCGCCCTTTGTGCGCCATGATGCGGCACAATGTACCGTAAAAGCTGTTTATATCCGGTACGAATCGTTCGTTGGTCTTTAATTCTTCTCAACGGAGGTGTTTGAGATGGCAAACGGATTGCTTTTAAGGCTTCGCGAGCGTGAGCTCAGCGCAAGTCCGGCGGAGCGCAATGTCATCGCATACGTGAGTGCTCATCCGCATGAGGTGGTCGGGCTGTCCGTCCGCGGTCTTGCCGATGCCACGTTCTCCTCGCCCTCGAGCATTTTGCGCTTTTGCAAGCGCTTGGGTTTTGCGGGCTACAAGGAGTTCCAGCGCGAACTGATTGCCGAACTTGCGCTCCTGGGCGACAGAAAGGACGTTGCCCTCGAGGACATCTCCGTGGATGACAGCGTCGAACGTATCGTGGGGAAGGTGATGAAAAGCAACGTGCGCACGATCGAGGCGACGGCGCGAACACTCGATTACACCGTTTTGGAACGATGTGCAGCCTATCTTAAGCGGGCGCGCATGGTCAATCTGTTCGGTATTGGTGCTTCTCGCTTGGTTGCGCACGATCTGGCACAAAAGCTCATGCGTGTCGACAAGGAATGCCATCTGTACGATGACTGGCACGACCAACTCTTGTGCGCCAAGAACATGCACGAAGGCGATATCGGCATTGCTTTTAGCTACTCGGGCTTAACGCAAGAAGTGCTGGACTGCACCGCCGAGGCCCAACGCCACAACTGTCCCGTTGTGGCCGTGACCAAAGTAGATGGATCGTCCAAGCTTGCCACCATGGCCGATGCCGTGCTCGGCGTTGCTGCAAGCGAGCCCTTGGTCCGCAGCGGTGCCATGGCCTCGCGTATGGCTCAGCTTATGGTTGTCGATGCCCTCTACGCTGCTTACGTTGCGAGCGATTACGAGCGGGCGACGCATGTCATCAAGCAAAACTACATCGAGAAACAGGAAAGATGAGGTGAACAAAATGCTCGATTTAACAAAATTCACGACAGAACAGCGAAATCAAAAGTCAATGGACCTCGACACGATGACGTCGCTGCAAATCGTCACGACGATGAACGATGAGGATCTTCGCGCCGTCCAGTCGGTCACGAAAGTGTTGCCACAGGTTGCCACGGCAATCGACTGGGCTGCCGAGGCGCTCGAGCGCGGCGGACGCGTCTTTTACATGGGCGCGGGCACGAGCGGTCGTTTGGGCGTGCTCGACGCTTCGGAGTGCCCACCCACGTTTGGCGTATCGCCCGATCTGATTGTCGGGCTCATTGCCGGAGGCGAGACGGCGTTTACCAGGGCTGTCGAAGGTGCCGAGGATAGCGAGGAACTTGGCGCGAGTGACCTGCGGGAACATGGGCTCTCCTCCAAGGATCTCGTCGTTGGTTTGGCGGCAAGCGGTCGTACCCCCTATGTGGTGGGCGGCCTCGCGTACGCCAAGGCAACCGGGTGCAAGACCATTGCAATCGCCTGCAACCAGGGGTCGAAGATCGGGGAGAGCGCAGACCTTGCCATAGAGCCCGTGCCCGGCCCCGAGGTGCTTACCGGCTCAACGAGGCTCAAGGCGGGAACGGTCCAAAAGCTCATTCTCAATATGATTTCGACCGGTGCCATGGTCAAGATCGGCAAGGTGTACCAAAACCTGATGGTCGATGTACAGCAGACGAACGAAAAGCTGGTGGTGCGCGGCCAGAACATCGTGATGGAAGCGACCGGCTGCACACGCGAGCGCGCTGTTCGGGCACTTGCAGATGCCGGCGGCCACGTTAAAACCGCTATTGTCTCGGTGCTGCTGGGCTGCGATGCCGAACAGGCTGCGGTGGCTCTTGAGCGGGCGCGCGGCCATGTCCGTGCTGCGGTGAGTGGCGATAAGAAGAACGATGCCGATGCGCGGTAGGCGCACATCGTGAGGCTATATGACATCCAGACGAGATTTCCAATACAAGGAGGAGTTATGACGAACAAAGAGCTGGCTCAAAAGCTGCTGGACCTTTTGGGCGGTAAAGACAACGTGCTGGCAAACGCGGCGTGCATGACGCGCCTGCGCGTGACCGTCAAAGACACGGACAACGTCGACACGGAGGGTATTAAGGCACTCGACGGCGTGATGGGCCTGGTTGAGGACGACACGATGCAGATCGTGCTGGGTCCGGGCAAGGTGAATAAGGTGCTCGAGGAATTCTCCAAGCTCACCGGCCTTGCGAAAGGCGTTGCTGACGAGAGCGTGGTTGACGCTGCGGCCACAAACAAGGCCGCGCAGAAGGCCAAGTACGAGTCCAAGCCGGTTCAGGCCTTCCTCAAGAAGATTTCCAATGTTTTCGTCGCCCTGCTTCCCGGCATTATTGCGGCTGGCCTCATCAACGGTATCTGCAACGTCATTAACGTCTCGACGGCAGGCGCGCTTGCAGGCGAGTGGTGGTACCAGGGCATTCGTTCCATGGGCTGGGCCCTGTTTGCCTATCTGCCCATCTTGGTGGGCTATAACGCGGCACGTGAGTTTGGTGGCTCCGCTGCGCTGGGCGGCATCGCCGGCATGATGTGTATCGCCAACAGCGCCATGCCCCTGCTTGCGCCTGGCGCGGCTGATCCTGCCACTGCCATTCTGCTGCCGCTCACCAGTGCGCAGTACAACCCCGCAGCGGGCGGCATGATCGCGGCTCTCATCGCTGGCGCATTTTTTGCCTGGATGGAGCGTCAGATTCGCAAGGTTATGCCCAACGCACTCGACACGTTCTTGTCCCCGCTGCTGGTGCTCATCATCGGCGCCTTTGCTCTGATGCTCGTCATCCAGCCGGTAGGCGCATGGCTGACGACTGCCATCTTTAGCGTTTTGACCTTTATCTTCGAGAAGCTGGGCGTCCTGGGCGGCTATATCCTGTCGGCAGGCTTCTTGCCGCTGGTGTCCGTCGGCCTGCATCAGGCGCTCACGCCGATCCACGCTATGCTCAACGATCCCGACGGCGCTACCAAGGGTATCAATTACCTGCTTCCCATCCTTATGATGGCCGGCGGCGGCCAGGTCGGTGCCGGTTTGGCGCTGTACTTTAAGACCAAGAACGCCAAGCTCAAGAAGTACGTCGCAGAGTCCATTCCCGTTGGAATCCTGGGTGTGGGCGAGCCTCTGATGTATGCTGTTACGCTGCCGCTCGTTCGTCCGTTTGTGACGGCCTGCCTGGGTGCCGGATTTGGCGGCGCGCTCGCGGCGCTGCTTCACATCGGCACGGTTTCTCAGGGCGTTTCCGGTCTGTTTGGCCTGCTGATCGTCGTTCCTGGCCAGCAGCTCGGCTACGTTGCCGCTATGCTGCTTGCCTATGCCGCCGGCTTTGTCCTGACGTGGTTCTTTGGCGTCGACGAGCAGAAGATCAACGAGTTCTTTGGCGAGTAGTTTGATATCGCGAGCCGTGTTGCTCGGGGTTCGCGGCGCGCGGCAGATTTCTTGATGTTATGGTTGTGCCGGCGGGGCTAGCTGCTCCGCCGGCCTTTTTTAAAGGAGCTTTGAAGCGTGAAAACGGGTATTTCAATTTATCTTTCCAGCCCTTTGCAGGATATTGAGCGGACGATTGAGCGTGGCGCCGCGGCGGGTGCGCGCTACGCGTTCACCTCGCTGCATATTCCCGAGGATGGGGGAGCGGCGTATACCGATAAGGTCCGTCATGTGCTGTCGCTGCTTTCCGCCCGCGGCATTGCGCTGATTGCCGATGTGGGGCCTCGCACGTGCGATTTGCTCGGGCTTGAGCGCATTGAGGACCTGCGCGATCTGGGGTTGGAATACCTTCGTTTGGACTATGGCTTTAGCGCCCAGCGGGTCGCGGAGCTGTCCGGTGTATTTCGCATTGTGGTTAATGCATCGACGGTGAGTTCTGATGAAATCGCATCGTGGCGTGAGGCCGGTGCCGATGTGACTCGTTTTGCCGCCTGCCACAATTTTTACCCCAAGCCTTATACCGGTTTAGCTCTGGAGGACATTGCTCGGGTGAATCTTCGTCTTGCGGCGCTTGGATTCGAAATCATGGCTTTTGTGCCGGGTGATGCTAACGTTCGCGGGCCGGTATTCGAGGGACTGCCGACGGTCGAGGCGCAGCGCGGTCGCGCGTCAAAGGTTGCCCTCAATATGCTTGAGCTTGCACATGGCGCCGATTGCGACATTGTGTTGGTCGGCGACCCCGATCTTTCCGATGCGGGCTGGGCGCAGTTTGCTCAAGTTTCCGCCGGATACGTGGACCTGCAATGCGAGCTTGAGCTCGGTTATGCCTATGTGCGCGGGCAGATTCATCACGACCGGCCCGACTCGAGCGTCCTCATCTTTAGGTCTCAGGAGTCACGTACGAAGCTTAAGCCGGATTCCGTGCCGACGGATGCCGGAGCCGGCCTGCCACGAAAGGCGGGGTCGATCGCTGTGAGTAATAGCGGATATGGGCGCTACGAAGGCGAGCTTGAGATTGCGCGGGTCGATCTTCCCGGTGACGAGCGCATGAACGTTGCGGGCCATATCACGCCCGAGGCAATGGAGCTGCTGCCGTTCATCAAACGCGGATTCGGGGTACGGTTCGTTTAGCGTGTGACCCGTGGGCTACAATTGGCCCATCGTACGAAGGCGCCTCGTGTGGCGTGTGCCTGCGTTGGCCGATCTATATTCGGAGGATTCCCATGACCGTACTGTTTGTTGAATATCCCAAGTGCTCGACCTGTAAGAAGGCCAAGGCATGGCTGGACGAACATGGGGTAGAGTATATCGACCGCGATATCGTTTTGGACAACCCCACGGCCGATGAGCTTGCGACCTGGATTGCTCGTTCGGGGCTGCCGGTGCGGCGCTTCTTTAATTCGTCGGGCATGAAATATCGAGAGCTGGGCCTGAAGGCGCGTCTGGATGCGGGCATGACGGATCGGGAGTGCTATGAGCTGCTGGCGACCGACGGCATGCTGGTCAAGCGTCCGCTGCTGGTGGGCGATGACTTTGCGATTCCTGGCTTTAGGGAAGCGGCCTGGGCCGAGGCGCTGCTGTAGCAACTGCGGAAAGTGCATCCCGTTTTGGATGGGGATTCTGGGGTGTACTTTCCGTCGGCGGGTTCGCTCCGGTCAGTCCTCAAGCTGTGCCCACTTATGCGGGTCGTAGATCTTTACCTGCTTGTTGGGCTTGCCGCTCCAGTACTCTTCGTCCATAAAGGGCAGATATGCCTGAATGCCGGGGCAGATGAACGGAATCCGCTGTCGCTGCAGGCGTTCGCGCTGTCGTCGCCCCAGATGCGTCTCGGATATGACGGTCGGCAAGCCGGATAACTTGACGAGGTTCGCCTGGATGCGCTTGAGGTCGGGGAGCGCCGCGTGCCATGACGTCCGCATAATTAAAAACGAGGCGTGACGGTATTCCGCTTGCATCACCGTGATGGCGGGACGGAGCGTGGGGTGAATTTTGTCCCGGTCGGGCCAAGGTCTGGCGGATATCTCGAGGCCCAGGGTCTCCCATAGGTAATCAAGCTCTTCGTCCATGTCGCCTCGATGTCCGCGCGATAATCGGCATCCTGATTGTGTCACTATTGACGGCGACCAGAATGCAGCAATCTGCCAACGGTAATTACGGTGCGCTTACGGCATTTTGCCCCTTGCATGCGGTCTGGCTTCACAGGTCCTTCATGGGTCGGAGCAAATTGGCCGATTTTCAAAAAAGTTAAAAATGGGGCTTGCGTCACCGTAGAACTTCCCGTATATTTCTTTCTTGCGCAAAGGCACAGCCGAGCGCAGCGATGCAGTCATTGGGATGTCGTCTAATGGCAGGACAGCGGATTCTGGTTCCGTCAATGGGGGTTCGACTCCCTCCATCCCAGCCATTGCATTTGCTACATATGGCCCGTTCGTCTAGCGGTTTAGGACGCCGCCCTCTCAAGGCGGAGATCACCAGTTCGAATCTGGTACGGGCTACCACAAAATGAACGCCCGGGCCTCGCAAGAGACCCGGGTTTTGTGTATTGACCGTATATGCGGCGTCTGCCGTGTTTCGCTCAGATCGAGGAGTAGCCATGGATCTGCCCATCAGCTTGCAAGACATCACGTATGCCGAGAACTATCTGGCGCAGGGCGACCTGGCCACGGCGACGCCGCTGTTGGAGCGTCTGGTTGAGCTCGCCGAGGAGTATATCGATGCCGAGTGCAAAACGGAGGAGAACCGCCAGTACTTTAGCTTCGATAGCAAGTTTGAGCGCTTGGCCTATCGCCGCGTGGAGAAGGATCCGCGCGAGCTCGTGCAGGTCGAGGTGCCGTTTGACCGCCTGTACTCTGACATGGCGTATGCCTACATTCGCCAGCAGGATTATGTGAGTGCTCGCAACGCCTTGATGCAGGCCGTGCGCTGGGACCCCATGAACTGCAACTACCGCCTGGATCTGGCCGAGCTGTTCCGTGCGCTCGAGGACAAGCAGGAGTGGGCATCGCTTTCGTTTTCGGTGCTGGAGCGTGCAAGCGATGGCAAGTGCGCCGCCCGCGCCTACGCCAACTTGGGCCAGTATTTCCTTGAGCCCGAGACCGAGAACGTCTCGGCGGCCGTGGGTTGCGCGCGCCTGGCGCTGCGCTTGGCCCCTGGCGACGCGCATACGACGCGCCTGCTCAACAAGATCCATACTGCCTATCCGGATGCCGCCGATGAGAGCGACGACCACGTGATGGGCGAGCTGAGCCTGCAAGGCGTGCCGACCTCGCCTTCGGCCGAGATTGCCATCTGCCTGATCATGTGTGCGACCGATGCTGCAAGCGACGGCGACAAGCAGGAGGCGACGCGCCTGACGGTCCGTGCCCGCGACCTGGTGGGCGAGGAGGCATGCGCGGCGATCATTAAGCTGGTGCGCGAGAGCGATGCCGAGCTCAACGCCGAGCGCAAGGCAAAGCGCGCAGGCGCCGACAAGGGAGCCGACGGCGTCAAGGAGGCCGGCGATGCCCAGTAAGCGCGAACGCAAGCTCATTTCCAAGAATCGTTCGGCGCATCACGAGTACTTTATCGACGAGACGTTCGAATGCGGCATTGAGTTGAGCGGTACCGAGGTCAAGTCGATTCGCGAGCGCGCCTGTCAGATCACTGACACCTTTGCGCTGATTCGCGGCGGCGAGTGCTGGCTGGTGGGCCTGCACATTCACCCTTACAGCCACGGTGGCGTGTGGAACCGTGACCCCGATCGCCGTCGCCGTCTGCTGCTGCATCGCAAGGAGATTGATTTTCTTGACGGCAAACTTCGCAACCGTGGTTATGCGCTGGTACCGTTGGAGCTCTACTTTAATACCGATGGTCGCGTAAAGTTGCTGTTGGGCCTGGGCCGCGGCAAAAAGCTCTACGACAAGCGCGAAGACATGGCCAAGCGCGACGTTCAGCGCGAAATCGATCGCGCGCTCAAGGAACGCAACCGCTAGGCACTCTGTATAAGTTGCGGTGGAATAGTTCCTGTTTGAGGCCAAATACCCGACAAGCAGGAACTATTCCACCGCAACTTGGTGGAGGGACTTGGCTGACCTGCAATCTTGGCACATATGTGTATGGGGCGGCGTCCGGTATGGGCGTCGCCTATTTTTATGGGTACATACATCCATGAGGTTCCAACCCGGGTTAGGGGAGTGGTTGTTATGGACAAAACTGCGTTCTTTACGATGCCGAGCGGCCTGTATGTGGTGAGTGCTGCGGCCGACGGGCTGCGTGCCGGCTGCGTCATCAACACCGCGGTGCAGGTGACGTCCGCGCCGCCGCGCATCTCGGTTGCCGTGAACAAGGAAAATGTCACGTCTGGTGTTATCTCGTCTGCCAAGGCCTTTGCGCTGACCGTGATTGATCAGACGGCCGATATGCTCTACATTGGCAACTTTGGATTCCGTACCAGCAGCGACTATGACAAATTTGCTAAGTACGAGACGCGCGAGACCGCACTGGGCATGCCCTATGTTCCCGAGCATGCGGCGGCCTTGTTTAGCTGCCGTTTGATCGACACTGTTGACGTGGGCACGCACCTGCTCTTTATTGGCGAGGTTGAGGATGCCGAGCGCCTGAGCAACGAGACGCCGCTTACCTACGATTACTACCATAAGGTCCTGAAGGGCAAGACGCCTCCGAAGGCGTCCTCGTATCAAGGCTAGAAATGTTTTAAAAATACTTGCATTATATTATTGAGAACATATACTAATAAGCAAGTACACCAGCAGTCACGTTCGAGAGGAGAACATCATGGCTGAGGAGAAGAAGACGTATAAGTTCGTGTGCATCGTTTGCGGTTACGAGGTTGAGGTCGATACGCCCGAGCTGCCCGAGGACTACGTGTGCCCGGTGTGCGGCGTCGGTCCCGATCAGTTTGAGCTCGTCGAGGAGTAACTCGTAGACACACGGCGAAAGCCGAATATAGCTCTGTCCAAGGGCCCCGGTCGGATATCCCGGCCGGGGCCCTTTTGATCCCTTGGGGACGGAGGAAAACGGATCACCCGGTGTCGTCGGTGTGGCGGGTGATCCGTTTTCCTCCGTCCCCAAGGGATCACGGCTGCTGTTAGCCAATCCTGTCTGTCGTGAGTCCGGCCGACTGTTTGTCTCAATCTGTAACATATGGCGGCTCAAAACGGGTCTACGTGTTTCTGATTGAGACAAACGGAGCTGTCCCTCGGAATGATCTCGATCTGTAACATCTAGACATCAAAAGCGTGTCTAGATGTTACAGATCGAGACGTTTGCCTGGGTAGTTGCCCCGTCCCATTACATCCCTGTCAACAACACGACATCGAGAATCGTCACGATGGCACCGATCCCTACGAGCAGCGCGTTGAGCGGGCGCGAGTTGGCGTATTTGCCCATAACGCGGGGCGAACTGGTGAGCCGTATGAGCACAAAGACCGTAATCGGCAGCTGAAGCGACAACAATGCCTGACTCCAGATGAGACCCTCAAAAGGATTTGGGACGACCAGGCACGCCGCTACTGCGCCGGCGAAACAGGCCGCCACTCCGATCGAGGAATGTCGGTCGTGGATGTCGTATTCCTCGCCGAACATGCCCGCGGTGATGGTGCCCGCCGCCATGCCCGCCGTCACACTACTCGAGAGCCCCGCAAATAGCAGCGCCACGGCAAAGATGGTCGAGCTTGCCGGGCCCAGAATGGGGGAGAGCGTGGCCGCTGCGACGGCGAGGTCGTCTACGACCATGCCGTGCGCAAAGAAGGTCGTTGCGGCCAGGATGACCATGGCCGAGTTGATTGCCCAGCCCACACCCATCGAAAAGAGCGTGTCGAAGAGCTCGTAGCGCAGACGTTCTTCGATAACCTGCTCGCCTTGGCCTTCGAAGTGCATGGATTGGATGACCTCGGAGTGCAGGAAGAGGTTGTGGGGCATAACGACCGCCCCTAGGACACTCACGATAATCGCGGCAGAGCCAGTGGGCATACTG
>CABSMX010000050.1 GCA_902478945.1 uncultured Collinsella sp. | reverse complement strand
TATAAGAGACAGCTCGAGGGCGGGAAGCATCGTCCTGACCAGCGCTGACTATGCGGAGTTCGCGCAGAAGAGGAAGTATCTCTCGGCGAAGCTGCTCACCCTCTTCGTCGAGTATCCCGTCATCTTCCTCGGTTATTCGATTCAAGACGAGAACATCAGGTCGATACTGGGTGACATCTGCGAATGCCTACCAGATGACAAGCTCAAACGGCTGGGCAAGCGGCTCATCTTCGTTCAGCACGCAACCGACACCTCTGTTGGCGAGATTGCTATGAGTTTCGGTGGCCGTACGCTTTCGATGACGAAGATCACCACGGATGACTTCGAGTCGATCTACGATGCGATGCGCAGCTTCCGGAAAATGTATAGCACGCGATTTATCCGCGAGTTGAGGGGCAGCGTGTTCAGGCTTGCGGAGCATATCGACCCGAGTTCCGACATCATCGTCTCAGGGATAGACAATGTCCTCAACGACCTTGACCCGGACCAGAAGATCGTCATCGGCCTGTCGGTGTCACCAAGTAGCATCGGAAAGCCGATTTCACCTGAAGATATCTTCGAGGACATCGTGCTCGATAACCTTCGCTATGACCCAAAGTTCATCGTCGAGAACTACCTCAACATGTACGTGCGCCAACGGCCCAACAACATGCCTGTCTTCAAGTACACGCGCGGACTCGGTGGAGAGGTCGGTAAGGACATAGCGACTTATCTCCCAACGCTCACCTCGATTGATAGCTATCGAAGCGAAACGTTCCGCAAATCGATGCCTGCGACTCGTCGCAGATTCGAAGGGTCGCTGAGCATAAAGGGCCTTGCGAATGCATGCGCGCCAAAGAGCCCGTTCGCGTTCATCCCGTGCCTTTCAGAGGAAGAGATGGACGTCGACGACTTGGAAGCGTTGCTGAAGCGGGCACTGGCTGACGTGGGAAACGACCCTGCCAAGAAGAGGGCTCTGTTGAAAGATTCGCATTATCGGAAGTGCGTCCGCATCTACGACTTCTTGCGCTATGGAAAGTAGGAAGTCCCCCAACCTTCACCAATAGTCCGGGCAACGGCATCCGAACCTAGATCCAGTTGGGGGACATGCTCCCGAACTATGCACGGTTTCCCGCGCAAAGCTAGTTTAGCAAAGAAATGTGGAGATTGGCGGTTGGGCGCTTGAGATTCCTGCCAACTGCCGCACCCCTTGAATATCAACTTCATCCGAACACCTCCCAAATTCATCCGTACATGTACGGATGAATTTGGGAATCCGATACCCTGAGGGCCGGGTCGGCCGGCCCCGGGAGATCGGAGGACGCCATGTCCGGAAAGAGCGGGAAGGGCGCCGCGAGGGCGGTCCCGAGGGCCCACGGCAGGCGATCGGCGATTTCATGCAACTACGGCTGAAGTGTCTTTATGTGGTTCAGCGCACCCAACAGTACCGTTTGATTTCGCTCAAAGCATAAACGAAACCATGCATATATTCCCAAGGCAATCAGGCATGGCGTCACGAAAACCCCGGCAGCGATTGAATTGTTGCCCGCCCATGCAGACAGACACCCTCCGACCGTAAGTGAGATGATCATGCTGATCACGCTGGGGGCCCAACTCGTATAATGCACCCCACTCACCGCCTGTTCGACTATTTCGCATTTCTTTTTCAGGCTAATGTCCTCATCCACTTCACCAAGAGAAAAGTCCACTCCCGAAATTAAATCGAGCAATTCAGCCTCACTGTAGCCGCCTTCCTTGAATCTTTTAATGAAGAAACCTCCTGGTCCAGGCCCACAGATAGGACGGTTTACACGAAACAGTTCCTTATAGGCGATTCCCATTGTTAACTCCTTAAAGTGCAGATGCTATTTACGCTATCGTTCTATCATTTCGTCCGGACAGATTTTTATCGGACCGTCGGCAACCGTTCACAAGGACATCCCGTTCAGTAACTCCCCGCGCTCCTCATACCCGCGCTCGAGCTTCTTCCCAAGCTCCGCAGCGCAGCGCTTCGTTTCCTCGGCAAACAGGTCATCGATAGCCCTGTCAATCCGCGTGCAAGTCTGCCGATGCTCGTCCTTCCAGGGCAGGTTGAGTCCCAAACTCGCGTCCCAATAGCCGCCGAGTTTGGCGTTAATTACTTCCTCGGGATACAGCACGTCGCGGCGAATGTCCTCAACTACATCGTCCTCGTCCATATCGCAGGCCGCATCGCCCTGCTCGAGGAACTTGCGCAGCTCCTTTTGCGCCCGGATGTTGTTCAGCATGCGAACACACACCACGGCCAAAAAGCGATAACGTTCGCATAGATCCCACTCGCCTTCGAGCCATACGCGAAAGCCCAGCATTTCGCTCGCGGACTCATCATCCATCAGGATCAATTCCCACGGAAGCACATTGGCGAGTGCGTCCTCCCCCAGCCTTTGCACGCCGTCGCGCATAAAGATGCACGGCTCCACGTCGTAATAGCCAAAACCGTGGCCCGCATCGCGACGATTGATGACATGCTTGGGCAACAGGATGATCTTGTCGCTGGGCTCGGGATCTATCTTCCGCAGCTTTTTGACCTTGCGGCGGGCGCGCTTTAGGCTGCGTTCGCTATCGCCACGGCCGCGGCCGTCCGGCTTGCCGCCGTATCGAAGGGCAACCTCACGCGCCAGGATCTTTGTGTCCACAGCGCACAGCAGGTCGCTCACGGTGGGCAGGTCTTCCCACTCAATGCCATCGACGTCCCAAATCCTGTTCATGTTCAACCTCTTTCTGGCTGTGAATTTACGCACTTGTTCGCCCTGCACAACGTACTTGTAAGGCATGCGCCCCGCTAGAGCGCCTTCTTGCTGGGCGCAATCACCTCGTCCACCAGGCCCAGCTCCAGAGCGCGCCTGGCGTTGCACCAGCAGTCGCGCTCGGTGAGCTCGTGGAACTCCTGGGCGCTCAGGTTGCCATGCTCGGCCAGCAGCTCGTCCAGCTCGGCGCGCATGGCCGCTGTATGCTGGGCCACGATCTCGATATCGGTCTGCTGCGCCATGCCCGTGCCGCCCATCAGTTGGTGGATGAGCACCTGCGCGTGGCGGTACACCTGACGGTGGTCGCCGCAGGCCAAGATCACCGCGGCCATCGAGGCCACGACGCCCTCGCCCACCGTGATCACGGGGCAATCGAGCGACTGCATGGTGTCGATGAGCGCCAGCCCCGCCGTGACGCTGCCGCCCGGGCTGTTGATGATGAGGGTGATGGGCTCGGTCGCACTTTGATGCTCCAGCACCAGCATGGACTTAATAAGGCCGTTGCAGGTCGCATCGTTGACCTCGCCCTCCAGCAGCAGCACACGGCTGTTGAGCAGTTCGCTTGCCATATCGACAGCGGCAACACGGCCGTCCTTGGACTTCTTTATGATGCTGGGCTCACGATACATAACGGGCATGGCAATTCCCTTCTAAACGGAATCGGTAAGGAGGCAAAAACTGGACCGCACGGCTTACGACTAACGGAAGCCGTGCGACAAAACATGCAAGATGGGGTACACAAAGCTGCAAGGGCTAATCCCTCAGCCACTTGGCAGCATTGGGATGATCGGCGCAAAAGTACTTCTTGGCGCGGAAGGGACGCATGCCGGTCACCTTGACCAGGCAATCGGTGCGGGGCATAAGCCCAACCTCGCCTGGGGTCATCACGCAACCGCGCACATCTACGGCAGTGCGCTCGGCGCCCACGTACTTGGTGCCCAAAACCGACTCGCCACACAGTTCGCTTATGTAGTTCTGCGTCGCGATGTTGCTGCCGCCGCCCATATAGACCAAACTATCGCAGTTATCGAGGATGGTAAGCGCCGTGGATTTGCCGTACACGACATCGAGCTGGCTCAGCGATTGCGCACACATCAAAAAGCTAATGCCGCGACTGCGCACAGTCGCAATGCTGCGCTCAAAATCGGGGATGCGGCCCACATTGGGAAACTCATCGAGCACAAACTGCACGCGACGCTGCAAATGGCCGCTGGGGCTGGCATCGGCACGGCGCTGGGCAAGGTTAAACAGCTGCTTAAGGGCAACGTTCGCAAGCCATGCATTAGCCGAATCGTTGTCGCTCACCTTAAGATCGATCATGCGCTTGCCCTCGTCAATACGATCAAGACGCATCTCGTCATTCTCAAAAACGCGCATGAGCTGAGGCGTCTTAAGCCGCGAGATAGTTGCATTGAGCGTGATCAGAATACTCTTAAGCGTCCTATCTGCCGCACCTCGAAAATCGCGATACTGCTCAACGCCATACAGATCAGCGTTCTCCGCACCAAACTTATCGAGAAACTCCCTGGACTCCACCTCTTCTACAAGGTAGTCCAACGGGAATCGCCCCTCACCATCTCCCGTAACCTTGATGAGCGCAGCCAGTTTAAAGACGTTGTTCATCTTAAGGTAGCGGCGCGGGGCATTGGGGTCCTCACCCGGCGTAAGGGTGCCGGCAAGGGTCTCCAGGAGGAACAGGATTCCAACAATCGCTCGAAGCAGCAGGTCGCTCGCGTTATTCCAGAACGGATCATACCTAAGGCTACGGCCGTCAGGATCGACCCCCTCCATGATTGCCGCCACTGTGGTGGGGATATCCTCGACATCCATCACGTAACGCAGAGGGTCGTATCCGGCCGACTGCTCGGGATTAACAGTATCGAGAACCGTTACCTCGTAGCCGTCCTCTTCAAAGCCTTTCCCCGTACGGCGCAGCAGCTCACCCTTGGTGTCTGTGACCACATAACAGCATTCGTGGTGATTGAGCAGGTTGGGCAAAATGAAACTCGCCGTTTTGCCGCTGCCGGTACCTCCAAAGGCAAAAACATTGTTGGACACACTCGTCTCCCAATGCTTGTCGTCCTCGTAGAACGCCACCGTGGCACCCTGCGCCAGGATCACGTCGCGCTGCTCATCGCCGGACGACAGCGCCCGCATCTCCTCCTTAGTCGCCCACTTCTTGGTCTGATACTCCGTTTGCTGCGCGGCCTCGTAGCCGTACATCTTGATGACTGGCATGGCGTGACCCCTTTCTTGTCCGTGGCGTTAGTGGTTGTTAAGCAATGCGATCGTCGCCGTCGTCCTCATTGAGCTGTGCCGAGTGCGGCGACTTGGTCGCGTGACCGATCAGGCGCTCGGCCTGCGCCAGATAACTCTCGCGAGCAGCAGTTGAGACCGTTGTGTCGCCCAGGTACGCAAGCAGTGCATGGATCATCAGCTTGTCAAGCAGGTCGTAATCTTTATGATGCTTGATATTGAGGAGATAGCGATTTTCGAGTCCGTGTACTTTGTTGGTCAAATCGATTTCCATCTTTTCCTCCATGTAATAAAAAGTGTGTCGTTCGTCCAAAAGTGCCTCAAACGGGCGTTTGACGCATAACTCAAAGTTGAAACGCGGACTCGTATCGAACACGCGTCGCTGCACCTTGAGGTAGCGCTTATAAAACATGACGGCATCATCTTCATCCGCCGTAAAGCCACGCGATCCATCGCGGTGCAGCCGGTCGCATGGCTTTCTGCCATCGGTATGGCGCACGAAGGAGGACGGGATATAGGCACCCTGCTTGGTGCTGTACTTCATCCCTGTCGCAACTTCCTCGAACAAGAGAACACCAGCCGATTTAAAGCCCGCAGTACGCCCGTGCCTAAACATACTCACCACAGTCGCTACACTGCCTATGCGGCTATCGCGCGGGGAAAAATACAGTGGCAGCAAAGCGAGTGTCGCGGCAGTCAAAAGTTCGCGGGCCTCGTGTACATCGGCTCGATACTGCTCGGGCACCAGCCCGGGAATATCGGGCGAGCGCTCTTCCAGCACGCCAACGAGCGATTTGGCCAGGCGCTCGACGTTCTTCTCGCCGCAGTACGGACACGGAAGAGACCGTTCTACCTTTCCGTTCATTTCGCACATGTCGCGGAGATCCTCGTCGATCGCACTGAGGAATGCCTCATAGATGTTGTCCCGTTTCTTCATGAATGTTTCTTTCTATCCGGTTTCGGGTGTTTGGTGTAAGTCTGTTCTAAGTTTTAGAATGCTCTGAGGTATGGATGATGACAACCGACCTAACCTGCAGCTTCGTTAGTGAAATCACCCTGCTTGATAGCGCGGTTTGCCTAAAGGCTGTGTAGCGATTGCATCAAGCAGTTGGTATTGAGTTGGTTTTGGATTGCTTCGAGGATAGCACAGTAGGCTGTTCTCGTCATTAGAAATTTTTAAATTTTTCTGCTATTATATAGCCCACTAAGAAGAAAGGGCTCTATACATGCGTGAAACAACATCATTGCCACGTCTCACCGCCGCCGCCCTCTCGCGCGCGCTTAACCTAGAACAAGGCAGCCGCCTACTCACCGTTCGCCTACCTGGCGCCATCGGCTGCGAGGCGCTTCGTGAATGCTTCAGGCTGAACGGCAACGGCGTACCTAATATTTGCGAACTTGAGCCCGGCAAGCAGAACACGGGCAATGACAACGCGGCGCCGGTGTTTATCGATGCCACAGCTTGCGTTCGCAAACGTTTTCGCGAAATCAACAGCGCATGTGAGGCGCTCATTAATGATCTGGAGCCTGGCTACCTGGGCTTCTGCGATTGGGAGGCCTATCTCTGGTGCCTGTATGCACTAGCCCTCTCCGGTCGTACTCGAGCCGCCGTACTGCTGCCGTTCGAGTCTTTGGACAACGCCGAGCAGGCACGCGCGATTCTGTTGCGCGAGGGGCTCGTCGAAAGCGTCCTATATCACCCGCTCGCCGAATCTCCGATGCACGGCATGTACGCACTTATTGTATTGTCGACGGGAAATCGCAGCGTTTCATTCCGCAATGCCGCCACGCCCATGCCACGCCTTCGGTTTGCCGACGGGGCTCGCTACCCCAATCTTCCCTTGGCTTTCTCCCCTGACTGGAGCGGCATCGAGTGCGACTCACGCAAAACGGTTTCCATTGAAACCGTCGAGCTCGAAACGCGCAAGCTACTCCAACACCACGCCGCGCTCTCCAAAGGCAGGGTTGGCCTGATCTCCGTAGCTCAAAACTACAGCGCAACGCTCGGCGACAGCTTTATGCGCGTGGTGCCGTTTATGCCCCGAGACAGCACCACCTCGGATGACATCGATGCTGTCGAGGTGCGCCGCATTTCATCTCAGGATTTCCGCAACGGCTATTTGCTGCCCAAGGATGTTGCGGAAGGCGCGTCGGAGCTGGATTCCGAACCTGTAAGGGTAAGTCCAGACGTGTTGGCTCGTTACGAGCTTCGTTGCGGCGATATCGTCATGCCGCGCATACTCGGTCGTTACGGCGCGTCGAACCTACTTGTGGTCGGCATCGATGATGCAAAGCAGCATCTAGTTGCCTCGCACAACACCACCGCCATTCGCCCGGCGATTCCAACGATGACCGACGAGGAGCGCATGGTGTATGCAGAGATGGTCGCGGCGTACCTCACCGACGGCCATGGGTCCATAGTTTTGCAGGTATTGTCCGACAATCAGTACAGCCACGCCATCCGCCCTACCGATCTGTTCGAGATCGAAGTCCCACCAGCACTCGACCCGCGTACGCGCGAGTATAGCGAATCCATCAATCGCTTTGCCGAGGTCGTAAGGGCCAAGAAACAAGCCGAGGCCGCTGTCGCCCAAGCCCAGCGCAACCTCGAAGCCGCAAAGAAGGCCGTTACTCAGGTGGTCGACCAGGCCTGTGAGTAGCGCATACATAGGCAGTAGAAACGTCTTAAGCCGGCGGCAGGAACTAATCCTGCCGCCGGCTTAACTATCTAGCCTATTCCCATCCCGTGGTCTGAGGATTCCATTTGCGCACATTCGCCGAATGATTAAAGCACGGTGTATACAACCGATTGACGACCCCTTCTGCCCCAGCAATGTTCCCCGCGAGATCAAGTACCCCCGCCTGCCTCGCCATCTTTATGTACTGCGCAGAACCATTTTGTTTCCACCAGAGAGGCGCCACGAACTCTTCCGGCATTGCCACCTTGCGGGCAGATGCTTCTTTCTCGACCCTCTCGACAAGCGTAGTCCCATCGACGAAGCAAGTTTTCGCGTACACCAAGATGTCGACTATATCCTTGATTCGCGAAGAGGCACGGCCCTCATGCATCTCTACCATTGCGAGCAATTTATCTGCAAGGGCACTCTCCACTCGGCATACTCGATAGTCGCAGACTGGGAGCCCCTCAATATTCAAACGATCGATCGGCGCAAGAACCTCAGGCTCAAGTCCCCGCACTTCATCAATTACCAAGTCAATTGAAATTGGCTGCAGCTTCTTGGTTCCCATAAAGGGGGTGAACCACACCTTCGCACCACACCGATACTCATCTTCTTTTTTGATCTGCTCTGCACGATCAAAGACAAACGAAACGAAATCCTCCAGATCAATCGAAGCCGCCCGCGCCAGATCGGCAACAGCCTCTTCGAGGCTCTCCTCTTGAGCAACCAAGTCAATATCTCTTGTGACACGCGCATCGAGTGTTCGCGCCAGGACGCTTTGGCCACCCTTGAGTACAAAGCGGCCGTCATCTTCTGAAAAAACGCGACATAGGAAGCGATGAAAGTAGAAACCGACGATCGCCCGATTAGTATCCATCGGCGATTCTCTTGCGGCATCCCTAACAGCCATCTCCAGTGCGGCAGGTGTTTTGTACTTCACCATGTCCTCCGTTTTTCATTACTCGTTCAGCGCCGTCAACAAGGGCATCATCAACTCGCGTCGTTTGGCGGTTTTAGAGTTCTCCTCTACAAGATCTTTCAGCCGCTGTATCTCGAGCCCTCGCCCAAGCGCGTCGTTATAGGCATCGATAATTAATGAGGGGTCCTCGCAATCGAGGCAAAGATCAACAAGCGTGCGCTCGGGTTTAGTTACCGGTAGGCCGTCGAGCCAGACGATGTCCTGCTCAGCGATCTCGCGCTTTGCAAAAGAAAGGGATTCGTTTCTCGTATTGATGCGCATGGGCGCGGTCATCCTGTAGGGGGACAGATAGAAATCGCCCATTTGCTGTAGGTTCGCCGCTGTCGTACCGCTCACGGCGATGCCATCCCACTGGCGTTTTCTCTCCCACGCGCAAAGGGAGGGATTGGTGAGTTTCCAAAAAGCGTTGAGCTCGTCAGTGTCTCGGCGCTGCGTGCCCGACATCCGGTAGGCGCCGTGGCATATCCGTTCAAGACGCCCCACGCGGCATGAGTGTGCCAGCGCATCTCGAGAGATGTCCATACGAGCCGCCTGGGCTGTGGTGAACACGCCCTCACTCTCGGAAAGCTCGCTTATCGCCGTTATGTTGCTAAAGTACTTCATGTTGCAATTGTAGGATATTCTCATGCTTTTGCAACGTGATTTTGATTCCCTATGACCGGCGTGCTTTGCGTACCCCTTTTCTGCCACCACTTTGTCATCGGCCCACCATCCCCTGCTATCGAGGTCTAATACTTTTCCGCGAAGTGAACGTCTGTTTTTGGACCCCTGGAGCATCCGCATTTTTTCAACGGCATAAACGCAGGATTCTGGCATCAAAGCCGCAGGAAACGGCACCCGAAAAGTGTCGATGCTTCGGGGGTCCGTTTTCACTCATTCACTTCTCGGAAAAGTATTAGACCTCGCTGTCAGCCGTCCCAAAGATCAGACTGCACCTCCTTCACGCCACGCAAAACCTGCCTTTTCTGCCCCCGCCCGCCTCCGCGCCACCCAAAAACTCATCCACTATTAATCTTGGCTCAAGAATCGCTTAATCTATAACCTGCACTATAGAGTTCGACCAAGGGCGGGGCGGCACCGCGCAACGCAGGCCGCCGAACGCAACGCTCGCGCCCGGGCAGATAGCCCGGCGTCGCGCCCATCGAACGAAAGGACAGGTCATGGACGACCTCGAAAAAGTTGAAACCATCCGCACCAAGTGCAACGTGAGCTATACCGATGCCAAGGCCGCGCTCGACGCCGCCGACGGCAACGTTCTGGACGCCATCATTTGGTTCGAGTCGCAGGGCAAGACCCAGACCACGTCGGCGCACGCCGCCACCGAGTCCGCGCCGGCCGATGAGCCCTCGGCCGAGATGGTCGCCGCACAGGCCGCCTACGAAAAGTCGAGCGAAAAGACCGACTTCTCCAAGAAGATGGACAGCGTGTGGGAGTACCTCAAAAAGCTCTTCCGCCTGAGCCTGGACACCAAGTTTATCGCCACGCGCCGCGATGCGATCATCCTCAACATCCCCATCCTGATTCCCATCGTCGCCCTGTTTGCCTGGGGCGCCACGATATGGCTGATGCTGATTGGTCTGTTCTTTGGCATGCGCTACCGTATCGACAGCGACGGCGACGTGCCCGGCAGCATCAACAACCTGATGGATCACGCCGCCGATGCCGCGGACGGCATCAAGCAAAATCTGAACGACGACAAGTAATCGCAGACGGGGGCACGCATGGCACGGATCCTTATCGTAGAGGACGAGGAGAAAATCGCCCGCTTTGTGACGCTCGAACTGGAGCACGAGGGCTACCAGGTGGAGCACGCCGCCGATGGCCGCACCGCCGTTGACCTGGCGCTGGAGCGCGACTACGATCTGATTCTGCTCGATGTGCTGTTGCCGCAGCTCAACGGCATTGAGGTCCTGCGGCGTGTCCGCAAGCACAAGGACGTGCCGGTGATCATGGTCACCGCGCGCGATGCTGTGATGGACAAGGTGGCCGGGCTCGATGCCGGCGCTGACGATTACCTGACCAAGCCGTTTGCGATTGAGGAGTTGTTCGCACGGATCCGTGTGGCGCTGAAGCGCTCGGAGGCCGTGCGGACGGCTTCGGGCGTTGGCGGCGCCGGCGTCAGGGCGGGTATGGCGGGCGGCGCGGGCGAGAGCGCCGTTGCGATTCCCCCGGCCAGCAACTCGACCCAGGCCTCCGCTTCACCCTCCCCTGCCACGCTCACCGTGGGCTCGGTTGCGCTCGACCCCGACCGCCGCGAAGTCACGGTCGGCGGCTCGCCCATCGCGCTCACGGCCCGCGAGTTCGACGTCCTCGCCCTGCTTATGGCACATGCCGGCACCGTGCTCACGCGCGAGCGCATCGCGCACGAGGCACTGGGCTACGAATACGTAGGAGACACCAACAACGTCGACGTACACATCGCGCACCTGCGCGCCAAGATCGAAGACGCCGGCGGTGCCCGCATCATCCAAACTGTGCGCGGGGTGGGCTATGTCTGTCGCGCGTAACGCCGAGACCAAGCGCGTCACCTCCATCGCCCGCGCCATCAACTGGAGCTACATGTGGCGCCGCTTGGTGAGCTACGTCTGGCTCGATCTGTTGCTGGTGGTGATTGCGGCGGCGATTCTCGTCTATGGATACAACCAGACGCTGCCCGACGGCGCGTTTACCGCGGGATGGATCCCCAGCGCCACCGTTCGCGGCATGTCGCTGACGCCCGCGCGCGGCTGGGACCTGACAACGCTCACCTATACCGTCGAGCTTGCGCGTACCACCAAGACCTTCCCCCTCGCGCAGGACCTCGTCTCGCTATGGCCTCTCTACCTTGTCGTTGTAGGTTGGCAGGTCATCAGCGTGCTCAACATGCTCGGCGGCGCGAGGCGCGTGCGCCGTACCATGGCGCCGCTCAACGACCTGGCCTTGCGCGTGGACGAGCTCGGCCGTATGCAGCTCTCCGGCGGCAAGATGGAAACGCTGGAGCAGGCCATCGAACGCGCAAGCGTCGACTCGCCGAGCGTCACCACCGGCGACGCCGACCTGGCGAGCATCGAGGTCGCACTCAACCGCCTGCTGCGCCAGATGCAAGAGGCCAAGCTGCAGCAGATGCGCTTTGTCAACGATGCAAGCCACGAGCTGCGCACGCCCATCGCGGTGATTCAGGGCTACGTAAACATGCTCGACCGCTGGGGCAAAGACGACCCGGACGTGCTGGCGGAATCTATCGCGTCCCTCAAGGCCGAAAGCGAGCACATGCAGGAGCTCGTGGAACAGTTGCTGTTTTTGGCACGCGGCGATGCCGGGCGCACGGTCCTGCGGCGTGTGCATACCAACCTGGCCGCACTGGTCGGCGAGGTATGCGAGGAATCGCAGATGATCGATACCGAGCACACGTATCGACTGGCCTTTGACGCTGCGCTTATCAGCGACCCGCGCTGCGACGCGTCCGTCGACGTGGCACTCGTGAAGCAGGCCCTGCGCGTGATCGTGCAAAACGCCTCCAAGTACTCGGACGCGGGAACGACCGTCACATTTGGCATAGCGCCCGATGCGGGCATGGGCACGATCGACATAAGTGTTGAGGACGAGGGCATCGGCATGAACCAGGAATCCGCAGCTCACGCGTTCGAGCGGTTCTACCGTGCCGACAACGCGCGCGATGCCGGCGCGCAGGGCTCGGGTCTGGGGCTTGCCATTGCCAAGTGGATCGTCGATAGCCATGGCGGTGTCATTGGCGTGACCTCGGTCGAGGGTGTCGGCAGCCGCTTTACGATTCGCCTGCCACGGTAGGGATGCCCCTCGGCATAAATAAAGGGATAGGGCCACGCGGCTCTATCCCTTTTTGCTAGCTATAGTAGCTTGTGCGCTAGTCGCGGCACAGGTGCACGGCGAAGCCGGCGAACTCGCGCTTAAAGTACACGAGTTTGGTGCCGCCGTCGGGCAGCAGCACGCGCGACTCCTCGTTAACCTCGAGCCCGCGCTCGGCAAACCACTTCTCGGCCGCATCGATGTCGTTGACGGCAAAGCCAATGTGGCCCTTGGCGCCACGACCGTTCTGCTTCATGATCTCGACCAGCGAATCGTTAAAGTACGAAACGGGGGTCTCGATGACGGGCAGGCCCATCATCGTCGAGAACAGCTCCGCGATCTCCAGGGCGTCTGCCGGGTCGGTGGCGTTAATGCCCACATGGGCAACGCGCATGCCAAAGAGCTCGACCGGATTGGCGTTCTGCTCACTCATACAGGCAGCGCCTACTGAGCCATAACGTCGAGGACGGCCTTCTCGGCAGCGACGCGGTTCATGCCGGTCATGAAGGGCACGCCGCTCACGTACGGGCAGGTGAGGCCCTCGGGGGCAACGGTGGTGGCGATCAGCAGGTCAGCGCCCTCGTCGCAGTAATCCTTGGCCTCGGAGATGGCGCACTGCACGATCTCATACTTGCCGGCATAACCGTTGGCGTCGAGCAGGGTGGCGACCTTCTGGGCGACGAGCGTGGAAGTAGCAGCGCCAGCACCGCAAGCCAAAACGATTTTCTTCATAGGTAATGTCTCCCTTCATGGTTTACTTTAGGTAAGTGTACCGCAGCGAGCGATGTCACTCGGCCTCGATGAGCTTTTATGCCAGTTTGCTTGCGCGCTGCGTATAATACATCCAGTACGTGTTGTCATACCGCTCGCTTTATGAGCGACTAAGGACCCTAATATGCCCGATTCCCGCACACTCTGGACCGCCGTCGTTATCATCTGCATCGCCGTGTCGGTGTTCTTTAGCGTCAAAAAACGCACCACGTTTAAGCGCCTGCAGCAGCTCATGGCCGCCAAGCAGTGGGACGAGTTCGATCGTTTGCTCGACGGCAAACTCACCAGCATGCTGTACCCGCGCTACAACCGCGACTACCTGCGCCTGAACTCCTATCTGCTGCGCGAGGACCACGAGCGCGCCAGCGAGATGTTCGACCTGCTGCTGGGACTCAACCTGCCCAAGATGCAGCGCGTCGACCTGGTCATTAAGGCCTTTAACTACTACGTTGGCCAGGAGGACCGCAAAAAGTCCAAGGAGCTCCTGCACGAGATCAAGGGCTTTGAGGGCGGTCAGGCCGAGGCAGTCGCGCACGAGTGCCAGCTGATGTACGACACGATGATCCTCAAGCGCCACAACGACATTCCCGAGCTGGAGCGCATGCTCGAGGAGGCCGGCGACGATAAGGTTAAGAGTTGCCGCTTGGAGTACCTGTTGGCCCTGCAGTACAAGAACAAGGGCGACGAGGCCAAGTTCCAAGAGTTCCTTGAGAAGTCGGGCCAACACTCGATGGCCGTCAACGCGTAACGGACGGCTTGTGCTAGACTTCTAGTCTCACGGGGGCGTGGCGGAATTGGCATACGCAGGAGACTTAAAATCTCTCGCCGCAAGGATTGTGGGTTCGAGTCCCACCGCCCCTACCATGTGATTGCTTACGAGCCCGTGTCCCGTTGGGATGCGGGCTCGTTTCTTTTGGACGCCGGTGGGACTCGAACCCGCGAGGGGGCGAGCACCAGGCGGACGCGCAGCGTCCGCAGCGAGCCGACGAGGGCGGCCGAAGCCGACGCGTATTTGCGCAGCAAATACGCGGACGTCCCACCGCCCCTACCATTTGGCTTTTCGTGCCCGCTTCCTCCAGAGATGCGGGCTCGTTTCTTTTGGGCGCCGGTGGGGCTCTATGTTGCGGTGGGATAGTTCCTGTTTTGGCAGGCTACCAGCCCATTGGGGGTGCGGACGATTTCTTGGACCGCGCCTAGGCGTATCCAAGCTTCCTGCGGTACTCCATCGGGCTGAGCCACCCGAGGGACTTCTTGATCCGCTCCTCACGATAGTATACGAGGTAGGCCTCGAGCCTGCCCATGAACTCCCCGGCCGTCACGCC
>CABSMX010000049.1 GCA_902478945.1 uncultured Collinsella sp. | reverse complement strand
CCGTTCGGTGGTGCGCATCGTTTCCAAGTTCGTCAACACCGATCAGTTTGTTGACCTGCACGGTGTGGTCGAAGAGCTGTGGACCTCATTTCGCGAGGAGACCAACTTTTTGGCCGAGGCCAAAAACCTCAACGATTTCTATGACTTCCACAAAAGCGTGCACGGCGTTTCGTGTCCCAAATCCTACCTGGACCTTTGCACCGAACACGTCGTGGTCATGGACTACATCGACGGCATCTCCATTGCCGATCCCGAGCGCCTGGTGGCCGAGGGCTATGACCTGGAAAAGATCGGCTCGGCGATCGTCGAGGACTATTCGACGCAGGTGCTCGACGACGGCTTTTTCCATGCCGACCCGCATGCGGGAAACATCATCCTCAAAGACGACATTGTCTACTTTATTGACCTGGGCATGGTCGGGCGCATGTCGAGCCACGACCGCGGTATCGTCAAGGATATGATTTTCGCCGTGGCCGAGGGCGACGTACCCAAGCTCAAGGATTCGCTCATGCGCTTTGCCGTGACGCGCGGTGACTCGGCCGAGCTCGACCATTCGGCCTTTTTGTCCGACTTGGACTTTATCGTCGCCGACTTTGCGGGTCTCGACCTTAAGGATCTTGATATCGGCGAGTTTTTGACCTCGCTGCTCAATTTGGCGCGCAAAAACGACGTTGAGCTGCCGAGCGTGGTGACGATGTTCGCCCGCGGCATGGTGACGCTCGAGGGCCTGCTGACCGAGTACATGCCCAACGTCAACATGATTCAGATCATCCAGGTGCACATCAAAAACGAGAAGAGCGCCTATGCGCGCGTCCGCGAAATGGGGCGCGATCTTGCCGCGAGCAGCTATCGCGCGGCAAAAGGCTCGCTCGAGGCGGCCGAGTATCTGGGCCTGGCGTCGCGCATGCTTACGCGCGGCCAGCTTAAGGTAAACACGCAGATCATGAGCAGCGATAAGGCGCTGCGACAGCTGGGTGGAATTATCGACCGCATGTCGATGGCAATTGTGATCGCCGGTCTGTTTATCGGCTCATCGGTGGTGTACTACGCACGCATCGAGCCGGTTGTGTTCGGTATCCCGGTCATTGGCTTTATGGGCTACGTGAGTGCGCTGGTGCTGGCGCTGATGCTGGGCCGCGAGATCTGGCGCAACAGCCACGGCGGCAAGCGGTAATGACCCCTGGGGGACGGAGGAAAACGGATCATTTTGCTCAGCGATCCATCCACGCCCTAATCTATCGCAAACCATAGCTTTTACCTTGGGCTTCGCCTGTGTGCGGGGCCCTTTTGCGTGCTACCATACTGACAGTAATAATCGATGGCCTAGATGGTGGTGCGGAGACGCACGAACGCGCGGTTTTCCTGCGCGTTTGGGAGAATCGGGGTGCAAGTCCCCGGCTGTACCAGTAACCGTAATTCCTCTTGGTCCGGGATGTTCGCATCGCAGATCGGACGGTGCGCCCGGGTCGGTAAGGTTAAGTCGGATCGCCTCCCATCTTGTACGTGACCGCGGCGCATGCCGCCGGTACGCGTTGGGCTCTGGAGGGAAGGGGGACCCCGATGGGGGTACTCAAGCGCAATATGCGCGATGATGTGGGGCAGCCGCTGGGCAATGCTCCCAGTGCAGACAGTAGGAGACAAATGGATATGTTTGAGGACGAGTGCCAGCGCGCCTCGTGGCGTCGTCATGGAGCGATTGCCTGTGGCGTAGCCAAGCGCGGTCTGGTGGCGTTCCTGGCTTTTGCCATGGCTTTTGGCACCACGCCGGCGCAACTTTGGGCCGAGGGCGCCGAGGGCATTGCCGAGGCCGTGGCTCAGGCTACGACGGGCGGCGAGGGCGCGGCAGCCGACGATAGCGCTGCTGCCGCCGATGCCGGTGCGAACGGTGCTGCTGCGGAGGACGGCGCGGGTGCCAGTGACGCTGCTGCCGATGGCGCCGACGCAGGTCGGGGCGCAACTGCGAGTGCCGCGAATGGTGCTGACACCGCCGCAGACAACGCGACTGAGTCCGAGAACTCTGCGGCGGCGCCTGCTGCTTCGGAGCAGAAGAACGCCGTTGCCGCCGCATCCGCCACAACGCTTTCCGGTGAGGCAAAGGTCTTCATTCAGGACGCCAAGGATAAAGACAATTCGTATTCCACGAAGTCCGGCGCGCTCAGCGCGGGCGATACGCTCTGGGCAAATATGTACGATGAGGTCGAGGACGACTGGTACGGCACTTCGACTGAGTCCGTTACCAATCCCGGCACCTGGACCTACACCTGGCTCGCCGGCACGACCAGGGCCAGCAGCAACATCGCCGACTACACCGAGGTCGTAGGCCACGAGCAGTCGCTCACCGTTACCGACGCTATGGTGGGCAAGTACTTCATCTGCAAGGTTACGGCAGACGGCAAGGACTACTATGGTCCCGCTGCGTACGGCTCGGGCATCAACGCTAATTACATCCCCGGTCCCGTGCTGGGCGCCGGTCAGATGGAGCTTAACAGCGTCAAGCTGAATAGCGACACGCCGAGCATAGGCGATACCCTGACGGCGACTCCGTACATAAGCTATTATCAGCAAGCCCCCGCCGATGCCAAGGTCACCTACACGTGGTCCGCATCCACCTCGCAGTACTCGGGATTTACCAAGATCGAGGGCGAGACGGGCGCTACGCTCGTGGTGGGCGACGACCTTGAGGGCAAGTACATCAGGGTCGAGGCCAACGCTGGCGTCAACACGGTGAACAAGACCACTTCCAGCAAGGTCAAACAGGCCGGTGCGGTCGAACTTTCGGCCGTGTCTATCGTTAACACCAAGGACAACACGAGCGTCTTTGCGGTGGGGGATACCGCTAAGGCCCGCGCCAAGGAGAAGGGCGGCGCGTACGGCGCGTTCGTCGACGCGAGCAAGCTCAACTATCAGTGGCAGAGCTCTAACACCAAGAGTGGCACGTATACCGACATTGCGGGTGCCACGGGGGAGACCCTCGAGCTAACCGACGCTTTGGGCGGCAAGTACCTCAAGTGCAAGGTGTCCTCGAAGATTGGCTCTTCGAGCTTGACCAACTCGACGGGCGCTCTCGTTGCTGCCGCCGGTTCAATTAATGTCACGAGCGTGACTATGAGCCCGACTTCGGGCAAAGTCGAGGTTGGTTCCACGATTACGGCGACCGCCAAGGCGGGTTCCACCGACGTTACCACCGATTCACATGTCACGTGGCAGTGGTATAAGGGCACCTCGAACTACGCGAGTTCGTGCAACACGCCTATCGAGGACGAGACCGGCAACACCCTGACGGTGACCGCCGCCCTTAAGGGTTACTACGTCGTGGCCAAGGCCAACGGCGGTTACGGCGAGCAGAAGCCTTACTATTCGGCGGGTCCTGTTTCCGTTGCGGGCCAAGTGGAGCTCTATGACGTGCAGTTCGAGGGCTCTCCTGCCACCAACGGCGTGCACGTGGGCGATACGCTCAAGACCAAGGTGCGCAAAAAGGACGGCTCCAACTATCACTATATCGACCGCACCGATAATGTGACCTACCAGTGGCAGTATGCAAACAGCAGCTCGAGCTACGACTCCGCTTACACCGATATCCCCGGTGCCACCGAAGCGACCTATGTCGTTGACGCCGCCTATACTGGCAAGTACCTGCGCGTGAAGGTTACGAGCGAAAATACCGTTTCCAGCACGCAGAAGAAGAGCTCCTACGGCGGCACGCAGTCCGTTGCCCCGCTCGGCCCCGTGACGCTCAAGGGCCAGTACAAGCTGGCGGGCATCGAGCTTGCCGATAAGAACGTTACGCTGAGCGTGGGTTCAAAGATCACGCCGAGCGTGCAGGTTCCGGGCAGCTGGTCGGGCTCGACCAAGGACGTGCCCGACGATGCCGAGCTCACTATGGCGTGGTATGCCAAGGGCGAGGGCGATGCCGACTGGACCGAGCTCACCGACGGCATCGATACGACCGATGGCAGCCTGACTATTTCGGACGCGCTTGTTGGCAAGCGCATCAAAGTTACGGCGAACGCCCTCGACAACACCGTTGAGTGGGTTTCGCCCGATAGCGTTACCGCGGCGGGGGAGTATAGCCTGCTGCGCGTGACCACTACGCCACAGATCAATAGTGATTCGACCCATCTCGTTTCGGGTGATAGCGTCAAGGCGACGGCGCAGGCTAAGCGCGCCGACGGTTCGACCACCAACGGCATTGACGTGACCACTCAGGCGACTGTTGCCTGGTATGCGGCGGACGATGCGAAGGCTCCGGAGGCCGACTGGACGCTGCTGTCCGATATGTCGGGCGCCACGGCAACGGTTTCGGCTTCTGCCGCGGGTAAGTATCTGAAGGCTGTCGCCACGAGCGGCAGCTCGACGGTCGAGCTCGTCTCCGCCAACAAGGTTATCGCCGCGGGCTCGCTCGAGGCTGCAGCCCAAAAGCTCACCGATGCTAACAAGCAGATTGTTGTTGACTACAGCGCAAAGGGCGGCAACGTTAACGACGCGCTGAAGGCGCAGCTTGCCGATTTGGGATTTACCGATATTGACGTCAAGGTCTCCGAGGGCGGCGTTGCCTTTAATGCAGAGGATGACAAGGCAACGGTCGGTATCTCCGACGCCCAGGGTAAGACCAACGGCGATGTGACGTTCTTCTACATCGACCCCAACAACTACACCGGTTACAACATCGACGGTCTGCGTAGCGCCGACGTCGTGTTTGAGCTGTCGCGCGATGGCAAGACCGAGTATTACCAGCCCAGTAAGTCGGTGCAGGTTGCTTGGGACGAGGCTCGTGTGCAGCAGATGCTCGACGATGCCGCCGAGCAGGTTGCCATCGGTTACGCTGCGGGCGATTCGGCCGAGTCCGTTACGTCCAACCTCACGCTTCCGTACCGCGCAGGCTCCAAGAGCAAGTTCGAGGTTAGCTGGAAGAGCTCCGACGGCGATGTCATTTGGCCGTCCGGTTATGGCTGGGACGACTACACCGGCAAGGTGACGCGCGTTTCGAGCGATCGCACCGTAACGCTGACCGCGACCGTTTCGTTTGTGAGCGGTGGCCCGTCTGACGTTAAGGGCGCGCACGACTTCACGGTGACCGTCAAGGGCGATCCCGAGAAGGTCGCCGCCGACAAGAAGGCGCTGCAGGAGAAGGTCGATGCGGCCTTTACCTACGACAATATCAAGTACTTCGGCACTGACGCGGTCGCCAACAAGGATGGCCTGACCGCCGACCTGCAGATGCCGCGCACGAGCACGCTTAATATCGACGGCAAGTATTACGAGGTCAAGTACTCTGCCAGCACCGATGACATTACGTTCAACGGCTACAAGGGCACGGTCTACCAGCCGCTGCCCGGAGCCAAGGCGGCGAAGACCAAGATCACCCTCACGGTGACCGATAAGTCCAACGCCGAGGTCACGGCAAGCAAGACCCTCGACTTTGCGATTGCTCCGCAGGATCAGGGCGAGCTCGATGCCGAGCTGTCCCTTATGGAAAAGGCGAAGGCCGGCTATGCTGCCGCCATTCTGAATGGCCAGGAAGCCAATGCCGTTTCGGCCGACATGCACGCGTTCCAGAAGGCTTATCTTGATGCCGACGGCAACCTTGCCTGGAGCTACAACAAGGCAACGACCGATTCGACGTCCCCCGGCATTGTTCCGGTTGACCTACCTGGCTATGATGCGATGTCCGGACAGGACTGGCGTCTGTTTAAGTCGAGCAACAGCTCTATTGTCTCCGCAGAGAACCTGAAGGTCACGCAGCCGCAGTACAACACGAAGGTTGTCGTTTCCTCGCGCCTGACGAGCGAGAAGTACGCTCGCTATGCCGAGCGCTATCCCGACAATGCCACGTATGCCAAGCTTGCCAACCAAGATGTTTCGGCAACGTTGACGGTCGTGGGCACGAGTGGTCAAAACAGCCCCGAGGTCACAGCGACGTGCTCGGTTATTGGCGGCGACGCTAAGGGCAAGCAGCAGACGTGGGCTGCCGCTTCGCAGTACACGCTCAAGAACGGCTCGACTGCTGCCGATCTTTCCGAGGAGCTCTTTAAGCAGGCCGGCCTCAAGGCCGACTATGACCCCAACGGCTCTTGGGGTTGGGTGCTCAATTCCATTACGTCGCCTTTCGATGCCGATCGCACCCTTGCATACGACCATGCTACGGGCGCCTATTGGCAGCTGTTTATCAATGGTGTTGCGGCGTCGGTTGGCGCTGGCAGCTACCCCCTCGAGGCGGACGACTCTGTCGTCTGGTGCTACTCGAAGTACGGCGACGCTGCACCCACCGACCGGCTTTCGGTAAGCTGCACCGTTGTCGGTCAGGACGCTTCGGGTGCTCAGCAGACGTGGGCGCAGCCTACGACTGCACTGGTGGAAGAGGGCGCAACTGCCGCCGATCTTTCCGAGCAGGTCTTTAAGCAGGCCGGTATTGGCGCCGACGTCCAAACCGGTTCGTATGGTTGGTTCCTCAATTCGCTGACTTCCCCGTTCAATAAGAGCGTGAAACTATCGACCGTACAGGTAAACGAAAGCACCTGGAAGTCCTGGCAGTTCTTCGTTAACGGCAAGATGGCCAATGTCGGCGCCGGCAACTACACGCTCAAGGCCGGCGATGAGATTGCCTGGGTCTATGGTTCCGATGGCACCATGCCCGGTCAGGTTGCTGTCTCGATGGAGATCATCGGTAAGAAGGACGATAAGGCACAGCGCTGGACCGATCCTTCGACGCAGGTGTTTGTTGAGGGCACGACGATCAAGGACGCCACTGCCGCCTACTTTGATGCCTTGGGCATCAAGTCCGAGATGTACGATCAGCTGGGCTTCTGGGGCGTTCACAGCCTTGTCTCTCCGCTTGACGGCACTAAGTTGGCCGGCGCTTGGTCGTACTTTGTTAACGGTGTTCCCGGTTCTCAGCTCGATAGTGACTACGTGCTCAAGTCGCATGACGAGATCGTCTGGGCTTATGCTGCCGGCGGTACGGTGCCTAATCCCGACGAGGTCGTAGTCAATCCGAGCGCCCCGCGTCCGACCGATTGGAAGTCCGATTGGGATGGCAAGTCCAATGCGGCGGTCGAGAACGTTTCGACGCCTACGGGTGCGCTAGCGAGCTCTTGGACGTTCGATTGGAAGGCGTATTCTGGTTCGGCGTATCCCAACGCGAGTGAACCTATCGTCGTGAACGGCTACGTATACCTCGCCGTCAACAAGCGTTTGCTAAAGATTGACGCCAAGTCGGGCGAGGTCCGTGCCGAGTCGAATCTTAAGAAAGCGGTCGGTTACACCTCGCGCCCGATTTATGCGAGCGGTTTGGTTATCGTTCCGCTTGACGGCGGTGCGGTCCAGGCCCTGACGGCTGACGCGCTCACAACGGTTTGGGTCACTGACTCCGTGAGCGGGATTGCCCAGTCGAATTCTCAGCTGACGGTTGATGGCAATTACCTCTATGTCGGCACCGTTGATGTCGACTATGGAAAGGGTACGTACAATAACGGTCATCTGACGCGTATTAACATCCTGACCGGCGCTGTTTCTTGGCAGCATGTCAATGCCGACGAGGGTTATTACTGGACGGGCGCGACGGTGGGCGATGACTTTGTCTTGGTTCCCACCAGTGCCGGTACCGTCGAGATGCTCAGCAAGTCTTCGGGCGATGTGCTCGGAAAGGTTTCGGTTGGTGCTGTTGTCAACTCCACCTGCGTGCTTTCGGCTGACGGCAGCCATGCCTATCTAATCTCGCGCGACGGCAAGCTGCACGTCTTGGCGATTTCTGATGGCGACTCACGCGATGCGGATGCCGCTTCGCGTATTACCGAGGAGCGTGTGGTCGACCTTGGCCTTACGGGATGTGCATGCGTGCCTACGACGACGTATGATGGCAAGCTGATTGTTGGCGGCGAGGTTGCTGGCGGCTCTGCGCTGGCGATTATTGATCCGGCCAACAATTTTGCCAAGACGCTGGTTTCGTCTGCTGATGGCACTGCGCTTCCTGCTGGCGGCATCAAGGGCGCTCCGCTCGTGAGTGTCCAGGGCGAAGACGCGTATGTCTACTTCACGGTTAACTACGGCGAGAGCCCTGATTTCGTTAACTACACCTCAGGCGGCGGCGTATATCGTTACAAGTTGGGTGACGCTGAGGCTTCTGGTGTGTTTAGCGCAACGGGCCACTACAACTTCTGTGACTCGCCAATCGCTTGTGATGCCCAGGGCAACTTGTACTACATCAACGACTCTGGCACGCTGTTCAAACTGAATGCTGGCGTTAAGGTTTCGTTTAGCGCCGGCGAGGGGTCCAAGGTCGATTTTCAGACTACGGCCGCCAACGGCTCTATCGCCAAGCCTGCCGATCCGACGCGCGAAGGCTACACCTTCGCGGGTTGGTATACCGACGAGGCTTGTACGGAGGCATATGACTTTAGCGTTGCGGTGACGGCTGATATGACGCTGTATGCCAAGTGGATCAAGAATGCTGTTAACCCTGGTGGTAACGGTGGCTCTGGCTCCGCTGGCGGCAACGGCGGTTCGGGTAATGCCGGTGCTGGTTCTGGCTCCGGTAACGGCACAAACGGCCAGCAGGCTGGCGGTGCTGTTGCTCCGGGTAAGAAGCCGGTGTCGTCTACCACGACTACGACCGAGACCAAGGACGATAAGGATTCCAAGAAGAAATCCGATAAGTCCGGCAAGAAGGACAAGAAGTCCAGCAAGAAGGATGACAAGTCCGGCAAGTCCGACACGGGCTCGTCTGCATCGACCACTGCCAAGAAGTCCGCTGCGGCTCCCTCGCAGCAGTCTGGCTTCAATCCGCTTGCCATTGCCGGCGTGGCGGCCGGCGTGATCGGGCTTGCGGTCATCGGCATGTTCGTATTCACCAAGCGTCGGTAGGTGAGGGCTGTGTCCAGTAAGCCACAGGACGCCGAGTCCAAGCAGCCCGACTCGTCGTTCATCCAGCTTGACGATGCAAAGCAAAAGGGCGCCGCTTCGGTGGCGCCCGCCCCGCGGCGTAAGGCGCTTGTTGGCGTTCTGACGGCCGTCTGCACCGTTTTGATCGTTGTGTCGCTAGGCTTTGTCCAGCCTTCTTCCAGCGGTGCTTGGTCCATCGATTGGATCACTCGGGCCGTGGCGGGGAAGAGCGTTGCCGACTCTGGCTCTGCTGCCTCTCACAAGACAGAGGTGGGCTCCTCGTCTTCTGATGCCGTGGACTCTGAATCCAAGAAGTCGGATGAATCGGATTCCAAGGACGATTCCGAATCTTCGGACAAGGACGCAAAAAAGGATTCGAAGGAGAAGAAGTCCGAAGGCAAGAACGGCAAGACGTCCAACAACGCGTCTGCTGGACAGGGCTCCGAATCCGCCGGTGGATCGAGTTCTTCTGACGGCTCTTCTTCGGGCGGCGGCTCGGTGTCTGGCGGTGGATCTGCATCCAACAGTGGCGGCGCCTCTGCGGGCAATCAGGGCGGCTCGCAGCAGTCTGGCTACGTTACGGTGACGGTTGCGGTCACATCGAGCGCCGTGGGCAATCCTGTGTCTTCTGGTGGCACCTTCACCTTTAACGAGGGCGCAACTGCCTACGATGCCCTGTGCGCCTTGGGCCTTTCCGTGAATGCGCATGGCTCGTCGTACGGCACGTATGTCGCCGCTATCGGCGGTTTGGCCGAGAAGGAGCATGGTGGCACGAGCGGCTGGATGTACTCCGTTAACGGTGTGGCGCCCAACACGGCGTGCAGCAACTACGTCCTACACAACGGCGACAGTGTCGTCTGGTATTACGTAACGGGCTAAATGCCTCGACATAACACGCCATGCGGGCGGTTCGGACAAACATCCGAGCCGCCCGTTTTTCATGCGAATGGAACTGGGCCGCCGGGTCTCTTGGCAAACAAAAAACCGGTTGGAACGAGAATTCCAACCGGTTATACCTTTAAGCAAATGTCGAACAAACTACGACTGCGCGCCTTCGAGGAAGAAGCGGCGGCTGAAGTAGTTGTACCAGGTGACCAGGAACGTGGCGATGGCCTTCATGGCCTGGTAGCCGATGCTCAAAAACGTGACGCCCACAAACATGTACAGGTCGTTGAGGCCCAGACCGATCACCGACAGGATGGTGAAGATCGTGAACTCGCGCTTGCGGCTCATGCCCTCGCGGTGATCGAACACGTACTTCATGCTGAGCCAGTAGTTGACCACGACGGACGTGATAAACGAGATCGTGGTGCTCATCAAAAAGTCGAGGTGGAACAGCTCGACGAGCGCAATGAGCATGCCCCAGTCGATGCCAAAGGAGATAAGACCCACGACAGCAAACTTGAGGAACTGCTTAGTATGAGGTTGTGCCAGTGCCTTGCGCACGCAATCACATCCAATGCGTTGATGAATCGAGCAGAGGATACTTTAGAGCTTTTGCATGGGAAACGTAAGGTCTTTGGCAAGAACTATACGAACTCGCCAAATATTCAAGAGCTAATCCGCAAACGTTGAAAATTTGCCCGTAAACGAGCGGCGCCCACGGACGATGCTTCGCTGAGCGCGCGTCGACTGTGGGCGCCGTAAGGCTATCGGGATGTCGAGCTACTTGGTCTCTTCGCCCTCCAGGAAGATCTTGCGGGTCACAAAGTTATAGACCATGACCAGTGCGGTGGCGCAAATCTTGGCGATATTGGCCTCGAGACCCAGGCCGGCGTTGAGGGCCAGCACAATACCGTCGTTGAGTGCCAGGCCGATCACGGATAGCACGACAAAGATAATGAACTCGCGGCGGCGGCTCATGCCTTCCTTGTGCGCGAACACGTACTTCATGCTCGCGACGTAGTTAAAGATGAGCGAGACGATAAAGCCGCTGGTGTTGGCGATCAGGATGTTGAGGCCCAGACCGTAGTGGAGCAGATTCATGATGCCAAAGTCGATGACGGTGGCAATGACGCCGACGACGCCAAACTTCATGATCTGCGCAAGGAGCTTTTGCATGGTACCTGCCTTAGAGTGGCGCCGGAGCGCCGCGGGGATGACAAACTCAGCAAGTTTAGCCAATCCCCGCAGGCGGGGCTAGGCGCGCTCCTCGATAGCACCGTTTCTATATGCATCGAGCAGCTGGCGTAGGTCCTGGATTTGGCTGCGGATCTTGGCGCCAGTGTCGGTATCGCTGACCATGCGGCGGCGGTCGGCCTCGTCAAAGCGGTTGGTCTCGCTTTCGATGTCCACGTTGCGGGTGAGCGCCTCGGCAACCGTCGTAAAGGCCCGGTGCGACTTAAGACGGCATCCGCGCGAGCTCGAGATAAGCGTGTAGCCGGCGATGCCCGTCTTGGGATGGTAGGCGCGACAGAAGCCGCCGTCGATGACCAACAGCTTGCCGTTGGCGCGGATGGGCTGCTCGCCCTTGGTAGTCTTGACGGGCGTATGACCGTTGATGATGTGGCCGGTCGGCGAACATGCCATGGGTGCGACGCCGAACTCGCGCATGATGTCGTCGCAGAGCGAGGGCGACTTGGTAAGCGTAAAGTATGGGTCCATCGGCTCGGCCCAGGTGCTCTTATCGGCGATATAGGCACGCTCAAAGGTACGCACCAGGCGTCCGCTCGCGGGTGAGTTAAAGCCGATCCACAGGTACCACATCCAGTCGAGGGCGTCGCGGTCGCCCACGCGCCAGGCGCGGCGGGCGATGCGGTCGCAAAAATCGAGATAATCGCGACCGGCGTGCCAGGTACCCAGGCAGTTCATGCTGCTAAAGGTACCATCCTCGTTGAGCGGCACACAGCCATGGAACAGCAGGTTGCCGTTGGTGACCTTGTACATCGAGCCGTGGGTGTAGAGGAAATCGATATGGCGATGCAGATGATCGGCGGTGACAAACTCGGACACGAGCTTGTCGATGATGTGTTGCTCCTGGGGCGTGAGCGTGTAGGGGTCCGTCGGGTCGACGGTGGGGAAGTCGTTGGTCGCGAGCGGCCACACGCTGCCGTCGGCGAGCGTGACCGTGCCGGTGTCGTGGTCGATCTTGTCGAGCAGCAGGCGGTCGGTCATGTCGAACTCGGGGTGGCGCTGGATAATCTGGCCCTCGAGTTTAAAGAGCAGCACGTTGATGGCCTTGATCAGCGGGGTGATGGACTCGCCGGCGGTATAGGTGGCGTCGGCGAAGGCGACAAGCTCGCGCAGCGAGATGCCGTAGTCGTTCTCGAGGATCTCGTAATTGTCGTAGCGCAGGTTGTTGCGCAGCACCGTGGCGATGCAGGCGGGCTCACCGGCCGCAGCGCCCATCCACAGCAGATCGTGGTTACCCCACTGAATATCGAGCGAATGATAGGTGAGCAGGCGGTCCATAATCTTGGCAGCGCCGCCGCCACGGTCGAAGATGTCGCCCACCAAGTGCAGGTGGTCGACGGCGAGGCGCTTGATGAGCGAGGCAAGCGACTCGATAAAGTCATCGGCGCTGGCGGTCTCCAGAATGGATTCGATAATGCGCTCGTGATACCGCACGCGGTAGTTGTTCTCATCCGGATGCGTGTGCAGCAACTCGTCGATGATGTAGGCGTAATCGCGCGGGATGGCCTTACGCACCTTGGAGCGCGTATAGCGGCTCGAAAGCGAGCGGGCAACCACAATGAGCTGGTCGAGCATGGTCTTGTACCAGGTGGGGGAGTCCTCGCGCCGGCTGCGGACCAGCTCGATTTTCTCGCGCGGGTAGTAGATGAGCGTGCACAGCTCGCCCTTTTCGTCAAAGGAGAGCGTGTCGCCAAAGATCTCGTCGACATGCTCGCGCACGACACCCGAGCAGTTGTTGAGGATGTGCATAAAGGCTTCGTACTCGCCGTGCACGTCGCTCATAAAATGCTCGGTGCCTTTGGGCAGGTTGAGAATGGCCGAGAGATTGATAATCTCGGTAAACGCGGATTGCTCGGTGGGAAATTGTCTCGACAGCAGACGCAGATACTTGAAGTCTTGCGGGTTGCGATCGAATGCGACCATGAAGCACCTTCCGATGTTGTTGGTAAAACTGATAAACAGCGTCAAACGTTTATCAGTATGCGCCGGCTTTGTTTCGATTTTGCGCCGGCGGCTGAATTGTCGGCTGAACGGTTTGGTAAATCGATTTAGTTGAGGTTGATGTGTCGGTTGGGTGGAGACGTAGGGTCGTTTATATGCAGGCGCATACCTCCTGGATCGATAGAGAGGATGACGGTAAAGATGTTCACTACCTTTGGTTCAATTTGGTAAATAGTGGACATTTGTACTGTATTCACGCTTGCTGTGCGATAATTTACGCAGTAATAAGTAAGGAGCCTCATATGAGTGATTTTGTCCTGACCTGTGAATCCGCCGCCGACCGAACCCGCGAGTTCTTTGAATCGCGCAATATCCCTGTCGTGTGTTTTCATTACGAGATCGACGATGTTGTCTATACGGACGATCTGTATCAGTCGATTGCGCCGGACGAGTTTTTTGCCCAGATTGCCGCGGGCGCCATGCCCAAGACGTCTCAGGTGAGCGTGGGTGAGTACGAGGAGTTTTGGGAGCCGTTTGTTGCCGAGGGTAAAGACGTGCTGCACCTGGCGTTGTCGTCGGGTATTTCGGGCACGTATGGATCGGCCTGCGTTGCGGCGCAGATGCTTGCGGATCGCTATCCCCAGGGCGGCAAGGTACGCGTCATCGACTCGCTGGCGGCGTCTTCGGGCTTTGGCCTGCTGGCGGAATGTGCCGCCGACGTTCGCGATAGCGGCGCTTCGCTCGACGAGACGGCCGCTTGGATTGAGGAGCATAAACTCAACCTGCACCACTGGTTCTTTTCGACCGATCTGTCGAGCTACCTGCGCGGCGGTCGCATTTCGGCCGCGAGCGCGATCATCGGCGCGGCGCTCAAGATTTGCCCGCTCATGACGGTCGATTGCGAAGGTGAGCTGGCGCCGCGTGAGAAGATTCGCACCAAGAAGCGCGCGATCTCCGAGATGGCCAAGACCGTGATGGCGCATGTGCAGGACGGCGCGAACTATTCGGGCAAGTGCATCATGTCGCACTCGGCGTGCCGTGAGGACGCCGAGGCCGTTGCGGCACTGATAGAGGAACAGGTTCCGCAGCTCAAAGGCAAGATTGAGATCAATAGCATCGGTGCTCTGATTGGCTCGCATACCGGCCCCGGCACGGTGGCCGTCTTCTTTATGGGCGACAAGCGCGTGGACTAACGTTTGTGGGCTGGCTGACGGTTTTAACGGCTACGCCTGTTCTCCGGGCATTCGATAACAGAAAAAGGCCCGTCCCATTGTTTGCGGGGCGGGCCTTGCTGTTGCGGTTAGCGTTTCTTTCCGCGGAAGAAGAAGCCGTGCAGCGAGGGCTTGAGTCCGCGGTTGGCGCGACGTTCCTCGATATGATCGTGGATCGAAGCGACGCGTTCGATGACTTCGTCGGGGATCGGCACATCGGGATTCATGTTCTCGACCTGGCTGACCTCGGCGGCGGCGACCTGGTCGATAATGGGCACATCGTCGCGCGAGATGACGGGCGTGGCGTCTTCCTTCATCTTGCGATAGCGCTGCATCATGTCGGTCTGCAGCTGCTGGGCCGATGGCGGCGTCCAGATGATGGCGTTGGCGCCGGCGGCGATGGTCTCACGGATGCTCTCGGGCGTTTTGCCGCCCGGTGCGATGAGCGGCAGGTTGGGATAGTGCTCGCGCAGCTCGCGCAGGACCTGGGGCGTGTTTTTGCCGGCGGCGATGTTGAGAATCTTGGCTCCGGCGCGCACCTTGGCGTGAGCATCGTCGTCGCAGCGAACGACCGTGGCGATGACGGGGATGTCGGCGATGTTGGTGATGTGCTCGACCATCTCGGCAGTAGCGGGGGAGTTGACCACGCAGCCCGCCGCGCCCTGCATCTCGGATACGGCCGCCATCTGCACGGAACGCTTACCGGTGGTGGTGCCGCCGCCAACGCCCACAAAGACCGGGCACTCGGCAACAGTCAGCAACGCTTGCGTAATGGCGGGCTGCGGCGTGAAGGGGTAGACGGCAAACACGGCGTCGGCATTGGAGTTGCGGATGACCGCCACGTCGGTGGTGTAGATGAGCGATTTGATGCGGCGGCCAAAGAGCGTAAAGCCGCTGGCCTCCCTGTCTCTTATACACATCTCCGAGCCCACGAGACTACGCTGCA
>CABSMX010000048.1 GCA_902478945.1 uncultured Collinsella sp. | reverse complement strand
CTATCGAGCGGATTGGAACCTGCGGCATCGCGCGCGCCGACGAGTGCCTCAAACGAGGATGCCGGGGCAAATGGCCCCGGTTCGGGCGCGGGCGCGCTCACCACGACGGGCTCGGCGCCGGCAGGCACGTCGGCAACACCAGCTGCGCGCAGCTCTTCCAAGCTCTCGAGCGTACCCTCGATGTCCTCGTGCGTCTCCTCAAATTCGGCAGCGACGCCCAGGAATTCCTGGATGTTCTCGGCACGGCTCTCAGACTCCATGGTGCCCTCGGCGCGAAACGCCTGCAGCAGACCCGTCTTATCGACAATCATCTCGACGACGTCCTTGAGCTCGCCGTCCATGCGGCGGCCCTCGCGCACCAGCGACACAAAGCTTGACAGGCCATTGCGGACCTTGGCGCTAAACATGCCGGTTTCGGCACACGCAATCTCGCAAGCCTGGAAGAACGAGCAACGGTTGTCGCGCGCCAGCTGCTCGATTTTTTGGATCGAGGTGGAGCCGATGCCACGGCGCGGTGTGTTGATGACGCGCTTGACGCTCATCTCGTCGGCCGGGTTCACGATCATCTTAAGGTAGGCCATGACATCACGGATCTCGGCACGGTCGAAGAATCGCGTGCCGCCCACGATCTTGTAGGGCACGCCCGCGCGCAGGAACATATCTTCGAGGATACGCGACTGGGCGTTGGTGCGATAGAACACGGCAATGTCGTCGTAGCTCGTGCCTTTGGCATGCAGCTTCTCGATCTCGCCGGCAATCCAGCGGCCCTCGTCGCGCTCGTCGCTCGCCTGGAAGGCCTGGATCTTCTCGCCATCGCCCTCGGCCGTAAACAGGCGCTTGTCCTTGCGCTGCGAGTTGTGGCGTACCACGGCGTTGGCGGCGTTCAGGATATGACCCGTGGAACGATAGTTCTGCTCCAGCTTGACGGTCTTGCAGTTTTTAAAATCCTTCTCAAAGTCCAGGATATTGGTGATGTCGGCGCCACGCCAGCTGTAAATGGACTGGTCATCGTCGCCCACGACCATGAGGTTTTGGTACTTGGCGGCCAGCAGGTTGGCGATTTCGTACTGGACGTGGTTGGTGTCCTGATACTCGTCGACGCTAATGTAGCGGAAGCGCTCTTGGTACTTATCGAGCACCTCGGGGCGGGTGCGCAGCAGCTCAAGCGCGCGCACGAGCAGGTCGTCGAAGTCCATCGCATTGGCGGCGCGCAAGCGACGCTCCAGCTCCAAGTAGACCTGTGCGGCCTTTTTATCGTTGGGGCTATCGGCGCTCTTGAGCATGTCCTCGGGGCCGATCATGGCGTTTTTGGCCGAGCTGATCTTGCTGCGGATCATGTTGATGGGGAACTGCTTTTGCTCGATGCCGAGCGCCTGCATAATGTCGCGCACCATGCGCTTTGAGTCATCGTCATCGTAGATGGTGAACTGGCCGGTGTAGCCCAGCAGGTCGGCGTCCTCGCGCAGCATGCGCACGCACATGGCATGGAAGGTGCACACCCACATGCCGCGGGTACCGCTGGGAATGAGCGCCGCCAGACGCTCGCGCATCTCGGCCGCGGCCTTGTTGGTAAACGTGATGGCAAGAACCTGCCAAGGCTTAACACCCAGGTCGCCGAGCATATGTGCGATGCGGAAAGTCAAGACGCGGGTCTTGCCCGAGCCGGCGCCGGCGAGCACCAGCAACGGACCCTCGGTGGACAGGACCGCCTCGCGCTGGGCGGGATTAAGGCTGTCAATGTCGACGAGCGGCTTGGCGGGCTTGGGCGCCGGCGCGGGAGCGTCGTAGATGTCGAGCGGGACGAGCTCGGGCTCCGGCGCTGCAGGGGCGGTGTATGCATCGAGCGGCACGGGTTCCGGCGCGGGCGGCACGGGTACCGCGGCGTTCTTTTCCCAGGGCAGGGGCTGGGTCATGGGCGACTCCTCATCTGACGGACGGCGCGCCTGCGGGCAGCGCCATAGTTTGAGCCGTACCAGTATACCGAGCCGCGCGGACACCGACGCAAATCACACCACGACTCCGTGCGCCACCGTCAGACCCGCCCCAGCGGATTTGGCGCAATGGGGTCAGGTTGCTTTGCACCAATCTATTGACAATCACGGAACCGCCGATGTCATGGCCACGGTAGCGAGCGGCGGCCAGGGCGAACAAATTGGCATGAAAAGAGGGCGGCATAGACCTTTTGGTCATGCCACCCCCTTTGAATGACAAGTTGTCGCCCTGGCCGTCGCGCAGCGTCAACTAAGTTAGAGGCCGAGCATCGGCTCCAGGACAAAGAAGTACGCGAGAACCACGATGCCCAGGATGATGCGGTAGACGCCGAAGCACTTGAAGTCGTGACGGCGCACGAAACCCATAAGCCACTTGATGGCGATAAGCGAAACCACAAAGGCCACGATGCAGCCCACGCCCAGGATGGCGATCTCGTTGGTGCCGAAAGTACCGCCCTTAATAAAGTACTTGACCAGCTTGAGCGCGCTCGCGCCAAACATGACGGGAATGGCCAGGAAGAACGTGAACTTAGACGCCACCGAGCGTGTGCAGCCAAGCAGCAGGCCGCCGATGATGGTGGAGCCGGAGCGCGATGTGCCCGGAATCAGCGAAAGCACCTGGAAGCAACCGATACCCAGCGCGGTCTTCCAGCTCAGGTCCTCGAGCGTAGTGATGGAGCCAAAGTCTAGGCTATCGTCATCGTCTGCAGCGGCAGTCGCAGTGGACGTGGCAAAATGCGCACCAGCGGGGCGTCCGCCCGTCACCACGGCACGCGAACCAAACGAACCGGCAAGAGCGGCCTGGTCGCGCTTGTTCGCGCGCCAGTTCTCGATCACGATAAACAGCACGCCGTACACAATGAGCGCCAGCGCCACGACGGGAGCATTATAGAAATGCTCCTCCATCCAGTCGTTAAGCGGCAGACCGATCGCCGCGGCGGGAATGCAGCCAAGCACAATCTTGCCCCACAACACCCAGGTGTCACGACGGCCCTCCTTGCCCTTGCTGGGAGAAAACGGATTAAGGTCGTAGAAGAACAGAACGCAGACGGCCAAAATGGCGCCAAGCTGAATCACGACCAGAAACATATTCCAGAACGTCTCGCTCACGTTCATCTTGACGAACTCGTCCACCAAGATCATGTGACCGGTCGACGAAACAGGCAGCCATTCGGTGATGCCCTCGACCAGGCCCATGAAGGCAGATTTTAGAAGCTCGATGATATCCAAAGGGACCCCCTCGTTAGACACCCGCCGATATTGTTCTGCGGACGGTGCGGGCGATGTCCCATTATCAACCGTTGACGGCGCGCCTGCGCCTACCCTTACCAAAAAACTCGCCCGTTCACAGAATTGCGAGCGGTCAAACCCAAATCCTTGGGTATAACTGCAACAAGATAAAGTGTCCGGCGGCCACGCATCCGCGCCCGCCCGATGCACGAGCCCCACGCCCGTGCGATAGACCAAGGAGGAAACCATGAACGAGGGCTACACCAAGGTATTTGTTTCACTCGACGGTACTGAGCAGCAGGATTTTGTGCTCGCACGCGCCATCAAGGTCGCCGCGAACAACGGCGCCAAGCTGATTATCGGCCACGTTATCGATTCCACGGCACTCGAGAGCGCCGGTTCATATCCAGTCGATCTGGTCAACGGCCTAGAGGAGGCATTTAAGAACTCCATCGCCAAGCAGCTCGAAGAGGCCAAGGCCAATCCCGACATTCCCGAGGTCGAGGTCATGATTCGCGCCGGCCGCATTCGCGAGACGCTCAAAGACGAGATGCTCGACGTGGTCAAGCCCGACCTGGTGCTCTGCGGCGCTCGTGGCCTGTCCTCGATCAAGTATGCACTCCTGGGTTCAATTTCGACGTTCCTGCTGCGCAACACCGACTGCGACATCTTGGTCGTGAAGTAGCAAACGTACGCCTAACGCATCGCGGAGCGCAAGCCCACGTGCCCAAGTCTTCCAAGAGCGGGACCACCATTACGGTGGCCCCGCTTTGCTTTAGGCTGAGAATTGCTCCAGAACCCTCATTCTCTCAACGGAATCCGTCTGAATTTTCAGAGCGACCCGACCCAAATCTCCGGTTGCAGAGGCAAGTTCTGCAAGCTGGGCAGACACCTCTTCAGCCACTTCCGCCGCGATGTTCTTGATCATCTTGAGTGGCAGATGCAAATCTTGAGACATGAATTCGAAATCTTCAGGAGTCACCCCATCGATCACCCGGTGATCCCCAATATCAATCCCAAGATTATGGTCGTATCCCATTATCGTCGTGCAAACAATATCGTATGCAGGGGCCAACCTCTTTTCCCGCCAACTCGGACTATAAAGAAACGAATGGTTCTTGAGATGCGAGTCGCAATTCCCCAACGCATAATCGACCATTACCTGACGAGCGAACATTTGAGTATCAGCAATTACGTTAGACGATTGCTCTCTTATCAATCGGCCGCAAAGAGCCATATAGCAGCTATCGGGACGTGTCTCGTATTTCATATACGAAGGCCAGCCAACCGCTTGGCAAAAATCCTCCTGATGCAGCCTCAGAGGCACATCGAATCCGCTCATCGACGGCGGCTCATTGCTCCAGATTCTGTCATAACGCTCGGAAAAGAACGCACCAGGAATCGTATCCGAAGCTTCTGAACGGGCAATTTCAAGCCCAGCAGCAGACGCTGCCGTCATGCAAATTAATTCGTTGAACGGCAAATCCGGATGTTTAGTTGAAGCAATCTTGACTATGTGAGTCGAGGGGGCAGAGCCGAGCGGCAGCATCCAATCCCCCGACCCGGCCTTTTTTGCATCTTTACCGCGCGGTAAAAACCAACCGGTTTTAGACTGAGCGCCCGCCAACGACAGCCTCGAATCCTGCATATCATTTGCAATCTCAAACACTTCCGCCTTAGAAAGTGCCTCAAAATCCTCGTCTTGCAGAGGACGATAGCCCGGATCGTAGCTCGATTTCTCATCGCCGAGAAACCTCAAGGCACCAACGCACTCATCGCCCAAACGCTCGAGCATCGATAAATAGTCTGACTGGGGGATTTGAAAACGCATCGACAGCTCATGCCGAACCGGGCCCTCGGGAAGCATGCCCGAAAAGAAGGCCGAAAACTCATTGCTGGCATATGGCTCATGTCGCAAGGGAAGAGAAGCTGAGAGTGCGGCAGCATCGTCGCGTTCAAGATATCCCTCATCATATGCAAACGTCTCGTTTACGGGGTCGGCCCTCTCAAATTCTCCGACCAGCTCAAACGTTCCCCGATACTCACGATAAACCTTTAATGCCATGAGCCGTCGCCCCTCTCCCTCAGGATCAAATCGACCCCCAAGCTGTTAGCGATTTGAAGGGTTTGGCGAAGATTGGCACCCGCCTTTCCACGCTCAAGCTCGCTCACAAAGCGCAAACTGCACTGGTTGAAATCAGCCACATCGCGTTGGGTATAACCGAGCTTCTTCCGGCGCTCACGCAAATATGCACCGAGTTCAGCTGGGTCAAAAATCGTTCGCTCATTCCAGTCTTGCATGCTAATCCCCTATGATTATCCCAAACGGGATAATCATAGCACATCATGATGGAATTATCCCGTTTGGGATAATTGTCTTAACGTGAATGACGCTCCGGGACGTTACACCGCGACGACTACTCAAAGTATTGGAATTTGTTGGTCGAGAAGGCAAACGTGACGACGAAGCCTTCGCCGGGCTCGGATGCCGCGGTGACATCGATACCCATCTTGGAGCACAGGCGCGCCACCAGGTAGAGGCCGATGCCCGTTGCGCGCTTGGTGGTGCGGCCGTTGTCGCCGGTAAAGCCCTTCTCGAACACGCGCGGCAGGTCGGCCGCGCTCACGCCGCAGCCGTTATCGGCAACAGTGAGCTCAATGCGCTCACTTGCCAGGCCCTCGTCCAGCAACGCGCCCGAAAACACGATCTTCGCGCCGTCCTCGCGCGCGTATTTAATGCTGTTCTGGATGAGCTGGCCCAGAATAAACTCAAGCCACTTCTCGTCGGTAAAGACCTCGAAGTCGAGGTTCTCGCACACTGGGGCCACGTGCGCCGCGATGAGCTCGCGCGCGTTGGCCTTAATCGCGCCCGTCACCAAGGTCTTGAGATTCCAGCGGCGAATCAGGTAGTCCCGCTCCACGACTTCCGAGCGCGCGTAGTACAGTGCCTGGTCGATATAGCGCTCCACACGAGCCAGCTCACGGCCCAGGTCATCCACACGCGACAGATCGTCTTCGCTGCCGTCCAGGTTTTCCAAAATTAGATGGGTCGCCGCCAGGGGCAGCTTGGCCTCGTGAACCCAGCTTTCGATATAGTCGCGATAGTCATCGGTCTGACGCCGGCCTTCGGCAACCTCGTCGCAGGCAGCTTTGCCCACCCGGCGCAAGACCTCGTACTCGAGCTCGCCCTCGGCATAGGTCGGACATTGCACCATCTCCTGCACCCATGCGGGACTCTCGAGCTCCTCTGCCGCACGCTCCAGCTGGCGCAGAAAACGACGACGGCGCGCGTACTCGATCACGATGCCGAGCATACCAAAGATAAAGGACACGCCGACCGCCACGACCACGATAGAAACGGGTGCGCCGGCGACCGTCAGCACAAAGCAGCTCAGCAGCACACCGCACGTCCACACGGCGACGGGAAGCAGCGCATCTTTAAAGAACTTGCCAAACGACATAGCCGGCCCCTAGACCGAATAGCCTTGGCCGCGATGCGTGGTCAAATACCCCTTGATGCCGATTTTTTCGAGCGTGGTGCGCAGGCGGTTGATGTTGACGGTGAGCGTATTGTCGTCCACGAAGGCGTCGGAGTCCCACAGGTCCTGCATGATGGCCGAGCGCGAAACGATCTTGCCCGCGCGGCTCAGAAGCAGCGAGAGGATACGCAGCTCGTTTTTGGTGAGCTCGGTGCTGGTGCCCGTTTGCGTGTTGGTGACCATGGAGCGGGCGAGGTCGAGCTCCAGCCCCTTGTGGACAAGTGTGCTGCGCTCGCCTGCCGCCGTGGTGCGGCGCAGCAGTGCGTTGATGCGCGCCACGAGCACGCGCGCGCTATAGGGCTTGGGAACAAAGTCGTCCGCGCCGAGCGTCATGGCCATGACCTCGTCGATCTCGGTCGTGCGCGACGTGAGAACGATGATGGGAACCTCGGATTCGCGACGGACCTCATGGCAGATGTGCTGGCCGTCTTTGACAGGGAGCGTGAGGTCGAGCAGCACCAGGTCGGGCGCGGCGGCGAGAATATCGTGCGAGACATGCTCAAACGATTCGCAGGCCTCGACTTCAAACCCGGCGCGGGCAAGGATGTCGACAAGCTCACGACGAATGGGCTCGTCGTCCTCAACGACATAAATCAGCGCCATGGATTTCGCTCCCCTCTTGGTTGTCTTGCCACCATTATGGCTGCGAAACTGCAGGTGCGCACCGCGCGCGGTGCCAAGGTGACAGAACTGTTCGCGAGCGGGGGCGTTTTGTCCGCCTCGCACTCGCAGCGGCGGCGGGGACCAAAATGATTCTTTAATCCCCGTCCCAGAAAAATCATTTAGCGGCGGGCACGGAGCTTTTCGTAGCCTTCGGCGAAGAAGGCAACCGTGGCGGCGTCGGCCTCGGCGGCGTTCGTCTCGGTCGCGGGGACCACGCCGTGCTCGTCGCTCACTAGGAACAGCGCGCCCTTGAGCTGCGCGGGAATGTCTACGCGCGTGACCGGGATTCCCTTGGTCTGGGCCAGCTGCTCGATGAGCGTCGCCGTGCCGCACAGGCACTCGTCCGCCGGCGCCACAAAGGCAAGCTCGCCATTGTTGACGGCGGCGAGCAGCTCGGGCGCCACGCCGGTCTCGTCGGCCTCGGAGCGGGCCTCGGCGGAACGGGCACGCAGCGCCTTGGCCGACGTATCGGCGAGCGGCTCGTACTCCCCCACCGTCATGGCGGCGTTGCCATTGATGTCGATCACCAGCATGAGCACGCCGTCGCGTGCGGTGTAATCGCCCTCGGCAAGCGACCACTCAACGTGCTGTTTGGCCCAGCTGAGCATGTTATGGGTGAGTGGCTCGCCCTGCACCAGGCGCTCAGACAGCGCGCGGATGTGACGGTTGAGCATGGGTACCTTTTTGTTGGACATGCGCCAACGGCAGACAAGCGCGGGCTTGTCGAGCGTAAACTTCTCGACCGCCTCCTGATTGGCGCAAAAGTCCTCGTACGCACGCTGATCCTCGGCATTGCCAAACAGCTCGGCATCATCAATCTGGGGCATGGTCATACCTTTCGTGTTAGTCATTCCGTCCTCTTATACCAAAAAGACGGCCCTCCAAACGGAGCGACCGTCTTTTGCAGAGATTATTTTAGAAGCGAGGCTAGTCCAAGGGACGAGATAACATCCCATCCTCCCCAGTCAACCTAACAGGTCGGCGAGGGTTGCCCAGGTGCCGCAGATTGCCGTGAAAGAGGAGCGACGCGTACTTGGGTACGCGAGCGACGAATGAGCGGCAAGGTGCGGTGGCTGGGCAAGCCGCAGCGCCACCTCCCTACTTAGTGGCGGAAGTGGCGGGCCCCCGTGAAGACCATCGCAATATTGTGCTCGTTGCAGGCCTGGACGCTCTCGTCGTCGCGCTTGGAGCCGCCGGGCTGGATGATGCAGGTCACGCCGTGCGCGGCAAGCACGTCGACGTTGTCGCGGAACGGGAAGAACGCGTCGCTTGCACAGGCAAAGCCGCCCTTCTCCACGCCCTCGCGCTCGCAGAAGTCCTCGGCGCGCTCGCAGGCAAGCAGTGCAGAGTCAACGCGGTTGGGCTGACCGGGGCCCATGCCAATGCCGGCCTTACCCTTGGAAACCAGGATGGCGTTGGACTTGACGCCCTTGCAGACCTTCCAGGCAAACTCGAGCTCGGCCATCTCAGCGTCGGTGGGCTTGCGGTCGGTGGGGAACGTGAAGGTCGCGGGATCCTCGGTCACGTGGTCGACTTCCTGCACCAGCATGCCGCCGTCGACGGAGCGCAGCTCCACCTGGGCGCCGTGGTCCACGCCGCCGGTAGCCAGCACGCGCAGGTTGGGACGCTTGGACATGCGCTCGAGCGCCTCGGCAGTGTAGCTCGGGGCGATGATAACCTCGACGAACTGCTTGTTCTGATCGGCAAAGTGCTCGACCAGCTCATAGGGAACCTCGCGGTTGCAGGCGATGATGCCGCCGAAGGCGCTCTTGGGATCGCAGGCGAAGGCGCGGTCGTAGGCGGCCGTGATGTCCTCGGCAACGGCGGAACCGCAGGGGTTCTGGTGCTTGAGGATCACGCAGGCCGGCTCCTCGAACTCGCGGACCAGGTTCCAAGCGGCGTCGGCATCCAGATAGTTGTTGTAGCTGAGCGGCTTGCCCTGGATCTGCTCGGAGCCAACGAGCGGGAACTGCGAGCTCGCGGTGTTCTCGCAGCCCTCGGCAAAGCGATAGACCGTGGCCTTCTGCTGAGGATTCTCGCCATAGCGCAGGTCGTCGACCTTCTCCAGCGAGATCTCGAGCTTGGCAGAAGTGTCCGCCACGTCGCTTGCCTGGGCGGCAAGCCAACGGGAGATAGCCGTGTCGTAGGCGGCGGTGGTCTGGTAGACCTTCACCTGCAGGCGACGACGGGTGGCAAGCGTGGTGCAGCCACCGGTCTCGCGCATCTCGGCCAGGACGGCATCATAGTCGGCCGGGTCGGAGATGACGGTAACGCTCGCGGCGTTCTTGGCGGCAGAGCGCAGCATGGAGGGGCCACCGATGTCGATGTGCTCGATGGCGTCCGCGAAGGTGACCTCGGGGTTGGCGACGGTCTTCTCGAACTCGTACAGGTTGACGACGACCAGGTCGATCAGCTTAATGCCGTGCTGAGCAGCCTCCTGCATGTGCTGCTCGGAATCGCGGCGGGCCAGCAGCGCGCCGTGAACCTTGGGGTGCAGGGTCTTAACGCGGCCGTCCATCATCTCGGGATAGCCCGTGAACTCCTCGATGGGGGTTACGGGGACGCCCGCGTCCTCGATGGCACGAGCCGTGCCGCCCGTAGAGATGATCTCGACGCCAAAGTCATCGACCAGCGTCCGTGCGAAATCGACGACGCCCGTCTTATCGGTAACCGAGATCAACGCGCGTGCGATCTTCACATCAGATCCCATGCAGTCCTCCTGTCTGGTACGCCGCCGTGCTCTGTGAGCCGGTGATACGTCGATCTGCAGCGCTCGCGCAGCGGCATTGAAAATACTGATTCAATGTAGCGCATCGAGCGCATCGATGCACCCCGCAACGGGCGCATATGCAGAAAAAGTTTGCGAGCGGAGGGGATGGGCACGGCACCGGGCACGGTGAGTTCATGGAACACAGGGGCACCATAATTAGATGCCAATAGCGTGGTAGAACTGTGCTCGATATGCATCCGCAAAAGAAAGAGGCACCATGGTCTCGCGGGTTCTCTACCGACCGTTTGATACCGAAGACTTCGACGCCATCGCGTTGATTCTGCAGCAGCTTTGGCATAACAATTCGGATAACGATGAGTACAACCGCCTCGAGGCCGCGTGCGACCTCGCCTATTGCCTTTCGTCTTCGACGTTTTCGCAGGTTGCCGTAATCGACGGTCAGGCGCGCGGCATTGCGCTCGCGCGTGCGGGACAGAGCTCCGGCGCCACCGTTAAGGAACATTGGCTGGATACCGAACGCGCACTGCTATCGCAAATGCGCGAGCTGGAGCCCGATGCCTGCGCCGAGTATCTCTCGTTTGTGCGCGCAACCATCCGAACCAACAACCGCCTGCTCGAAAGCAGCCCGTTACCACACGACAACGAGGTCACGCTGCTTGCCGTAGATCGCGACGTCCATGGCCTGGGCGTTGGCTCGGTGTTGCTCGACGCCGCAGTCTCGTACCTGTCCTCGCGCGGGGCGACGAGGGCGCACCTGTACACCGACTCCAACTGCTCGTGGAAGTTCTACGAACTGCACGGCTTTAAGCGCACGGCCACGCACCGCGCCAACCGCGAAGAGCGCCGTCACGACATGCCGCGCGAAAGCTTCCTCTACGAACTCGACCTAACAGCCTAGGCCCAGCAGCCATACCTAGTCATTTAGGAACGTCCCCAGTGACTAGTCGTTGGGGACAGTCTTCGTAGGTAGCGCATAAAAAGGGATGGGCTTTCCCCGACGGCTGTCGAGAAAAGCCCATCCCATAGCTTACGACCGTTAGAACGTTCCGCCGCCGCCTCCGCCGACGCCGCCGCCTCCGCCGCCCGAGAAGCCGCCGCCTCCGCCGCCGCCCGAGCTGTCGGAGCTCGATGCCAGCTCACGGATGCTCTCGTGATACACGCCGTCGAACGAATCGAGCGGCGACTCGGTACCGTAATGATGGTAGTACCACCAGTAGCAGGGGTAATTGTCGTAGAAACCGTCGGCCTCGCGCACCTCGGGAGGAACAGCCTCGGCAAGCTGACGCAGGACTTCCTTCGAAACACCCAGCGCCGCACCCATCACCAGAAGTTTATTCCACAGGACCAGATCGCCGGGGACGGCCTCCTTTAGGCGCGTGAAATCCTCAAGCCAATGCTTGAGCGCCTTGCAGCGAGCCGCCACCTCGGCGCCCTCCGGCGTAAAGCGGCGGAACGTAAGGCCCACGCCAATACCCACCAGCACAATCGGCACCGAGATAACCGCGGCGATAATGTTCGCCTGTGCGCCGTCGGTAAAGAAGATGGATCCCGCGGGAATACAGGCGATCAGAATACCAAGAACCAGGCAAAACACCATTGCGACAATGCCGTCCGAGGCAACGTACTCGCTATCGGCCAGCTTGCCCTTAACGGTGTTCTGATAGTCCTCGAGCTTGTCGCCCACGGGTGTAGCGTGCTGCTTGACGTAGTGCTGCAGCTCGTCGAACGTGCGCGAACGGTCACCGTTCTCGTCGGGCTTAGCACCGGCAAAGAAGACCTTGAGCACCATGTGGTCAATGCCCTTGGCCGACTTCCAACCCGCATCACTCACCGTCACGCGATACGTCTGCTCTTCTTTTTCACGCCCCAACAGACCCTTCTTAGCCTTAGTCACGGTCGCCTGTTCCAGCTTGATCACACGGTCGTCAGTGAGCTTCATGAGCGTGGCGATATATGCCTGATCGGGCACCTCGTTCCAGCTCATGAGGGCCGAAAGCACGGCGGGATGGTCGGCCGAAGGCACATCGCGGAAATATTCGTCCTGGAAAAGCGGCTTGGGCTTGCGGCGGCGCAGCTTGAGCACAACGATTGTGCCGGTAAAGGCCACCGCCGCGACAACACTTAGTACGGCAAGTACATTGGCAATCATGCGAGCGTGAGCGCGGCGGGCGTTAGCTTCGTCGGCCCACGCCTTCTCTTCGCTCAGGATCGTTGACATGCGCTCCTCGCTCGAGGCGGAAAGCCATGGCACCCAGTCGCTGGGGAAGGCGATGCGTGCCTCGGCGAATTCGCCCTGATGCACGCAGGGAATGGTATAGGTGACCATGGGCTCGTCCTCATCGAGTGACACGTCGCCCGTCAGCGGACCGTGGCCCCATGCGCGGAAGTTATCGCCCTTGACGGCCGCCGTCCCGGCAGCGGCATTTGCGAAGTACACTTCCATCTCGACATCGTCGGAATCCGCGGACCAGCCGTCACCTACAAATTTCCAGTAGAGCTCAGCGGTATCGGCCCAGTTCATGACCGCACCGGTCATGGTGTAGCTCACGTAATAGATCACGCTATCGCCGCTCTCGTGGGGGCTGAAAACCTTGATCTTTACGCCGCCGTCGGACTGCTCGACCGTGTAGACGCCAGAGTCACCCTTGTTTGCGCTATCGACTTTGTTGAACGCGGTGTCCTCTTCCTCGACGCTCAGCACGTCGACACCCGCCGCGCCGCCCTGCTGGTTGGTGTCCGCATTGATCTCCCAAAACACGCCGTTGATGTCGTCATCGAAATCGAACTGGCGTCCCTCGACAACGGTCAGCGAGCCGTCGGCCTCAACCGTGGCGCCGATATAGGTTTGGGTCATGGAGTAGCCGTCGGCACGTGCAACGGCGGGCAACAGCAGCAGTGCGCACGCGACGAGCGCGCAAATGGAAACAAATCGCGCAAACGGGCGGCGCTGCCGGCTGACTTTGGCGGCGAGGGTGTTCATAGGCACATCCTTTGTCTGTAAAACCAACAGCGCCATTGTCCCACGTTTGCGGGTACGCATGACGAATATCTAGGCGACCGGAGCGCCAAACGGGATGAAAGTCACGCCCGCACCCCGGCACTTGGAAAATGATCCATTGGGGACGGAGGAAAACGGATCATTGGGTTGAATCGACAGACAGCAACAAATTTGTCGTTTGAGACACTCTTGGGCTGAGTCCCGCGCCAGCAATAGATACCACTTCACAGCTCCGTCACAGGTGTAGCGGCTTTGTGTGGGCGCGGCATGCGCTGATTGAGCCGCCAGTCGAGGGGCATAAAGCAGTTGAGCGAAAACGGTTTGCCCCTTTGCCGTTCGCTCGAGGATCATGTCCCCCTTTTCCGCGGAAACCCCGGCAGTTGCGAAGAGCTGCCGGGGTTTCTGTCGTTTGTGAGGCCGAGTCGGCGTACGGCGATCGAGACGTTGGGCCGCAGACCCACCGTGCGCAATGCGCAGCGCCGCCAACTTGCGAGCCACGGAAACGCCTTCCCTACCGTGCCCCGCGCTATACTCGTCCGCATGGATATCAAAACACGCAACATAGTAACGCCCGCCGCGGATGCACCAACGTCGCAACCCGCCTCCGTTCCCGCACCTGTCGTGGGCCGTTTTGCCCCGTCGCCCTCGGGCCGCATGCACCTGGGCAACGTGTTCAGTTGCCTGTGCTCGTGGCTTTCGGCCCGCAGCCAGGGCGGCAACATCGTGCTGCGCATCGAGGACCTGGACGATCGCTGCAAGCGCCCCGAGCTTGCCGCTCAGCTGATTGACGATCTGGCCTGGCTAGGGCTTCAGTGGGACGAAGGCCCCTACTACCAGCACGATCGCCTCGACCTGTACGAGAGCGCCTTGCACCAGCTGCAAGACGCCGGCCTCACCTATCCCTGCTTTTGCACGCGCGCCGAGCTCCACGCCGCCAGCGCGCCGCACGCCAGCGACGGCACGCCCATCTACCGCGGCGCCTGCCGAGGCCTTTCGGCCGAAGAGGTCGCCCGCCGCAGTGCCCTGCGCGCCCCGGCCACGCGCCTACGCGTGCCCGACATCGACGACCTCGCAGGCGACGTGATCGAATTCGTGGACCGCACGTACGGGGCCCAATGCGAGGCACTCGCCACCGAGTGCGGCGATTTTTTGGTGCGCCGCAGCGACGGCGTGTTTGCCTACCAGCTGGCCGTGGTGGTCGACGACGCCGCCATGGGTGTTACCGAGGTCGTGCGCGGATGCGACCTGCTGGGCTCCACGCCGCGCCAAATCTACCTGCAGCATCTGCTGGGACTTCCCACGCCGCACTACGCGCATATTCCGCTGCTCATGTCGCCGGACGGCCGCCGCCTTTCCAAGCGCGATCGCGATCTGGACCTGGGCGAGCTCCGCGCCCGCTTTGGCACACCCGAGGCATTGCTGGGCTGGCTCGCCGGGCAAACGGGCATCGCACCGGACACCACACCGCGCTCTGCCAAGCAGCTGGTCGAATACTTTAGCTGGGACGTCATCCGTGCGCATCGCGAGAACATCACTGTAACTGCCGAGTAGCCAAACGCCTCGCCCCTACGCAACATCCCAGGGCTGGAGTTCGTCGCCCAGGCGAACGATGCAGTCGTAGAGCACGGTGTGGCGCTCGGCCGGGTTGGCGTCGCGATGAAAATGGCCGTAGTACCAGCGCTTGAAGTCCAAGCGATCTTCCAGTTCATCGAAAAATGCCGTAAGCCGATCAATGGCGGGGCAATTCCAGCCGGGTGCCGGATAGAGCGTGGGCGAAAGCATGCGCGTAGAGCAGGTGTGGGTGATTACGTAGTCGACCTTCCAGCCCACGCTGTCGAGCTTTGCCCGCGCCTCCTCAAAGTTGCGCTCGTCCGGCAGCTCCTGCGGCCACCAGCTGGAATAGGGAATGCGGTACTCTTTGTCAACGCTCGTGGCGCCGCCCATGGTAAAGATCGTTGAGCCGTCAAGCTCAAAAAACTCGCCACGCGTCAGGCGCCGTATGGGAGAGGTATCCGACAGGCGCTGCGTCAGCCCACCGTGCCACAGCTCCTGTCTCTTATACACATCTCCGAGCCCACGAGACTACGCTGCATCTCG
>CABSMX010000047.1 GCA_902478945.1 uncultured Collinsella sp. | reverse complement strand
CTACACTCGACTAGTCGTCGGCAGCGTCAGATGTGTATAAGAGACAGGTGCACAGAGACATCCGCCGCCAGTGCAATCAGTACCCCAACAGCATGCGGCGCCGTGATGTCATCGGCAGACAAGGAGGACGCCACCATGAAGAAAAAGACCCTATCGATCCTTTCCCTTTGCATCGCCCTCTTTGCCGCGTTTGCCCTTGTCGGCTGCGGCGGGAGCGCATCGGGCGGGGGCGGCAGCGCCGCTAAGAGCGAGAGCAAAGAAAAGGCCCCCGTTGCCAAGAAGACTGACTTCATTTGGTTTAAGGTCGAGATGCCCGAGGGCGTTGGCGTAAGCGACTCCGCTGGCAAGAATGCCGACAGGGTCCAGCTCACCTTCCCCGAAGACGAGAACGGTTCGGCCGATCGCTTTATCCCCGTTTGGAAAAAAGCGCTGACGGCAGAGGAATCCCACGCCGACCAGGCAGAAAAGAAAGGTGATACGTTCCAGTGGAAGGATGGCGGGTCCGTCGAGTATAACGGCAGGACGTGGCTCGTCGGAACGTACGAGGACAACAGCGGCGTCTCAACCCTTCTCTTTACCGACGTTGAGCCGGGAAGCGTCTACGTCCTCATCTCGAACTTCGATCTGCATAAGAAAGAAGCCGAGGCGCTCCTCAACTCCATCGAGTTTCCCGATGACATGGCGAAGGCAGTTGCCGAGGCACGCGAAGTCGAGATTTCGAGCATCGAGATCAAGCATTAGGGGCTCGCACGCAGCATCGCGTGCGCATTCATTAAATGATCGGACGCCCAGCCAGGGGAGGATTGGATCGGCCGACCCTCCCCTCTTTTACGCCCGAGCATATTGCCACTTGTCGGCGCAAATCAGGCCCCCAGAATGGGACACATGGCCCACCTGAACGAGCCGCCCGCGCGTACAGTAAAGGCAGGTAATCCATGGGCGGTTACAGATCGAGGAGGACACGACCATGAAAAAGAAGGCCTTTGCGATTCTCACCCTCTGCATCAGTCTCTTTGCCGCAGTTGCCCTGGTGGGCTGCGGTGGCAGCGGCGGCGCTACCGGAAGTGGCGGTGGCGGCGGAGCAGAAAAACCAGCCGTGGATATGAGGACCGACTTCATTTGGTTTAAGGTCGAAGTCCCCGAGGGCGTCGAAATCACGGACGTCGCAGGCGATACCGCCGACAGGGCCCAGTTTAAGTTCACCGAGAGCGAGCATGCCAGCGACCGCTTCATCCCCGTCTTCGATCCTGACAAGAACGCCGATGAACTGTTTGACTACGAGGCAAAGTGGAAGGCCAACTCCGGATGGACCGAGAGCGATCCCGTTAAGTACAACGGCAAGACCTGGCGCAGCGCCTACTTTACGCACTCGGGCGGCGTGACGACCGAGTACTTCACTGACGTTGACGGCGGCAGTGTGTACGTACGTATCGACAATGTCGAGGAGCACAAGGACGCCGTCGAGACCATGATGAAGTCTCTGGAGTTTGCCGACGACATCGCCAAGGCCAAGACCGAGGCCATGGACGTCAAGCTCGAGGATATCGAGATCAAGCGCTAAGCGACTGGCGAGCACAACGGGAAACACGGACGCAGTGCAAACAAGCGACGGTATCCCAGCGCTTCGTACCCAGGGAGGGCCGGTAAGCCGACCCTCCCCATTCTTATGCCGGTAGCCGACGAACGCAGGATGCCGGGCTCCAAAACCATCCCAGACGTGATAACAGCACAAATAGACAAGTGCCCCAACACGTCCGCCCGCCGATTTATAGCGCCGCGCAGGCAATTTAAACCGGCGTCTTTAAACATCTGGGCAGTATAGTGACCAAAACAAGTGCATAACCGCACCCTGCGAACGGAGGAGATATGACCGAACACCATGCCATCAGCCGCCGAGCGTTTACGCTGGGCCTAGGGCTTGCGGCGTTGTCACCACTTGCAAGCCTGCCTGAAACCGCAGCGCCGGGCATTCCCCTGCGAACGGCATTTGCAGACAACACACCCGCACCGTCGGACAGCCTCGACAATTTCGTCATTCGCCTTCGCCCCGCGGGCTATTTTCGCACCGCGAGCGTCAACCAAGACGGCAACGTTCGCGGCAACGTCTGCCACCTGTTTAACGACGGCACGTCCAGCAAGCTCATCCTTGAGAACGTAACGACCAAGAATGACGATACAAACTGGTATGCTATCCGCACCTTGCTCAATTTCGAAGAGCATAAAAAGACGGGCTACAGCATTTGGTCGGTCGACGACGACTCGGACAAAGATGGAAAGGTCATCCACGTATGGGGCGGCGAGTATGACAACAAGCCCAGCCGCGCTTTTGCGTTCGAACGTCAATCAAACGGAACCTATATCATTCGAGACCGCACGGTCGAGAAAGAAACCGAGAAAAAAGACATTAAGTACCTGGCAATAGAATCGGACGGCAAAGACCAGGACAACAATAAGATCTGCCATAAGAGTAAGAGCATTCCGTGGGAGCTAGAACTTGTCGGTTACGACATGGGCAAGATCAATACCACAGTTAGAAGTATCGACTGGACCACGTATAGCAGCTACGTCGACGGACCATGCTGGATGAAATACGTCGACGACAACAAGTACCTCGACGAGCTGAGTATCCCGGGCACGCATGATTCGGGCACCTGCAGCGTGGACAACGACACCGAGCCCCAATCCTCACAAGCAAAGTGCCAGCAGGATTACATCCCCACGCAGTTGCTCGAAGGCATTCGCTATTTTGATATCCGACTCGGAAAGGACGACAAGAACGGCGACCCCGGCATCGACCATGGAAGATGCTACCTGCTCAAAAAAGACGGGGGCTATATGCATCTCTCCGATGTCATCGGTTACTTCAAAACATTTTTGAGCGAAAAGCCGTCAGAAGCGCTCATCATGCTTGTGTCACGAGGCAACGACGAGGCTACCGACGAAAGTGTTACGACGGCCTTCGCCAAGGTTATGGGCAAGGATCCCGACCTGTTCTATACGTCGAGCCGCGTTCCCACACTGGGCGAGGTGCGCGGAAAGATCGTCCTGCTACGTCGATTTGGACTCGCCGGCAACAGCGTAAGCGGCCACACGTGGGGACTCGACCTCACCCAATGGGACGACAAAATCAAGGCGCATTCCGGGCAGTCGATGTGCCTCGTCCAAGACGCGCGAGGCTTTGAGACTACGGGCAATGCGGGCGACAAAGAGCCCTATTGCACCAAGGTATACGCCCAGGACCATTTTGAATGCACCGGAACCGACAAGATTAGCTGGGTCGATATGGCGCTGCGAGAGACGACCAATCTCACGCGCAACAAGGTGGACGTCGAGGACAATGATGGCGCCAAGGTGCAAGTCCTGGAACGCTGCTGGTCTATCAACTACACCAGTTGCACGAATTACAAACAAGGAAGCAATCCTTTTACCGCGGCGCGAGTGGTCAACGAGCATCTGTACAAGAGCCAGTACATCAATCCCAGCGGCAGCGATAAAACAAAGTCAGATTGCCTCAAGCACGTTGGCATTATCGCGTCCGACTTTGTCGATTCGGCACTGGCCCGGAGCATCTACCAACGCAATTACGACGCGAAGCACAAGCCAACAGTTTCATGCTGCCTCCCGGACCGCATGCACATGACGTATGGAGACTCGCTGAGCGATGCCTCGCTCCAAGATGGCAAGACCGTTGGCGAGGGCCATTTCCGCCTTGTCGACAGCAGCAACGTACTCAACGTGGCCGCTTCTGGCAGCGCGTTTGCCATCGAATACGTGGATGTCGACGCCCTGGGCAACGAGACCGTTACGGAGCTGCGGGGCTCCGTGCCCATCGATATCAATCCACGCGCGCTGACGCCCCATTTTGAGGGACTCGAAGGCCTTAAGGCCGGCGAAGACGTGCGCGCCAAGATTGCGGCATCACTCGAGGGCAAGCTCGAAACCGATGCCTGCACGGCCCAGCTCGAGTTTGTGCACGACGCGAACGGCGCTCCGGGAACGGCGATGGCCGAGGGCGAGGCATTTGCCGCGGGGACGTATTGGGTGCGTGCGAAAGGCCTGTTGGGCGACGCGGCGCAAAACTACACGCTTGCCACCGACGGAGCCGCAAGCTTTACTGTGATGACTTCGGGCAACGCGGGCGACACCGGCAACGGTACCGGCGGCGGCAACGGCAACGATGCCACCACGGACAGCGCCGACAAGAACGGCAAGGGCAACAAGAGCAAGGGCTCGGGCGAGAAGCTCGCCGGCACGGGCGACGGCTCTGGCATCGCCGCCGGGCTCGCCGCTGCCGCCGTGGCGACAACGGTCGCTGGCGCGGCAATGCTTGCCAGTGACCGCGAAAACGCTGGGGACGATAGCGAATAGGCAAGCCGGCTTTCAGACGCATCGGCTCAATCAGGGGCGCGGAATACCGTTCTGCGCCCCTATATTTTGACATGAGGGATCAGCTCATAAAGGACGCCTCGCAGGTTGAACGACCAGCCACCGTGCCGCCAGATGCGCGGGCATAAGTCTGGCCCGAACGCCGACGTCGGCTACATCACCATGTTCAGCGCGTTCACAAATTCCTGGGCCTGGGAGCGGCTGCTCAGGCTAAAGACACAGGCAGTCAACAGCCTGTTGCGCAGAAAAACGTCGCGACCCTTGATCCTGCTGACCCCCGTGATGTCCTTAAGGTAGACAATCTCGGTGTGCTTGCCGCCGAAAGTGCCCTTCTTGAGTACCTCAATGCGGTTAGGGTAGATCTTGACGTCTTTAAACCCGCCCGAACCTTTGTCCTGGAACAGCAAAGTGTTGTTGTCCATGCGTGTCACTCCCATGGGGTTCGCTAAAACTGCCTCTATGGTCACATTTTAGTCACTTCGGGAATCCTGTACGAAGGCGCTAGGCGACATTGAAATTCGAGTCCGCGCGAGGCTTTAAGATAGACATGATCAGCCGCATCGATACGACTGGCAATGCTTCTAGGAGTACGCCTCGTATTATTCGCCATTAGAGGAGGTCTTTCCTGGTTTACGCATGGGAATTCGAGTTCTTTGATTCGGACGGCATTGAACTTCCCGCGCCAGACTTCGGACATGAGCCGCGACACGGCGGCAAGATTATCGCCGTAGCCGTCAGCCGCGAACTCGCCGACATCCCCGCCGTCACCGCAGCGGATGCCGCGCGTATACTCGGTGTTAGCTCAGCACGGGTATCGCAACTGATAAATGCAGGACTGTTGGATTCATGGAAGGATGGCACCAAGCGCATGGTGTCCAAAGCCTCCATCGAGGCACGACTCGCCGACGCTCCAAAGGCAGGACGCCCGAAGGAGATACCTGTTGCCGCGTAAAGGAACGCCAGGGCATATCGTTTTGACATATCGGCCATTGAGTTCTCTCGATTCGCGACGCACTGTGTCACGAATCGAGAGAAACCGTCTCGACCCCAATGATTCGGTTAGGTCCGCACACGCTTGCGCAATGAACAGGCAAAACATGTTTGCCGCCGGGCTCCCCAATTCGGATCGCACTGCGTTCCGAATTGAACCTGACACGCTGCCGCAGGTTATCTCGAATTCCCGACAGAGCATAAAAGGAGCTTTCCGTGACAGACAGACCGAAAACAACACTGCGCGACTGCATCTATGGGCTTGCCGTCGGCGACGCGCTGGGCGTTCCTTACGAGTTTAGGCCCCGCGGCACGTTCAAATGCACGGACATGATCGGCTACGGCACGCATGGGCAGCCCGCCGGCACCTGGAGCGACGACACATCTATGACGCTTGCTACCTGTGACTCGATTAGGGAGCTCGGGCACATCGACACCGCAGACATGCGCGACAAGTTCGTAAGCTGGATTGCCCGTGGCGAGTATACGATCAACGGCGTTTTCGATTATGGCGGCACGACCGCCCGCGCTTTGCACACCGGCAAAGGAGGCTCCGGCGAGCGCGACAACGGCAACGGATCGCTCATGCGCATCGCTCCCCTAGCGTTCACCGATGCGACGGACAACGAGATCCGCGAGGTCTCGGCAATCACGCACGCCCACAGAACGTCAACCGATGCATGTATCATATTTGTCGAGCTGATGAGGGACGTGATGAACGACGCGCTCCCCTCGTGGACACTTCATTTGAAAGGCGTGCCAGAGCAGGAAATCAGATCAGGTGGCTTCGTGCGCGACACGCTTAAGGCAGCCACCTGGTGCTTCGTCAACACTAACAGCTACGAAGATTGCATGCTTGCCGCCGTCAACCTGGGCGACGACACCGACACCACCGCAGCCGTCGCCGGCGCCCTCGCAGGCACGGCATACGGCATCGACGCCATCCCACGAGAGTGGATTGACATCCTGCGCGGTAAAGAACTGATAGAGCAGTGTTTGTTTTAGGGCGCACTTACGATAGAAACTGACCAAGAGGCACCGCGGAAAGAAAGATCGCAAATATAGACGAGTTCCAAGTGGACGAAAACGGGATTCCGCTATTTCCAGCAGGACTGAAGGAAGAAGCCAACCTCTATGTCCTCCCCGACGGGCGTTATCTCCCCTGCGGGGTCTACCGGACCGAAGATGGCGGCTCACTCATTTATGAGCCGTTCGAGCTCAGCACCTTCGGGCAGATGCTTGCTCAATTCAAAGAGAGCTAGAGGCTTGATTGCCCGTTAGATCGACACTGCCCCAAACCAGGGGGTGAGTAGGATGTCTCCCACCGCGGCCTGTGAGGTAAATCTTGACCGCCGCGGAATCCGCCTTCGGGCAACGCTCCGATCTCCGATTGGGGTGAAGCCTATGAACTTGTTTCTTGAAATCCTGCGCCTCTCGATGTATGTGACCGGCATTGCCCGGAACCTCTACTCGATCTGGCGGGAATATAAGCAGTAACGGATAGCGAAGGGAGTCATGAAAAGGGCCGGTTGCAGCCGGCCCTTTAGACGATAATACCTGCGTTGCCCGCGCTTCCGAAGTGTGACTAGCTGAGGAGCGGGTTCCGCGGCACAACCTGATTTTACCCAGTGAGACGGCTCCTTTGCAGTCGCTCCACCGTTTATTTACATCTGGCACCCTCAAACAATCAGACGACAGTCCGCACTCCTGCGAGCTGCCCCGTTCCTCTAGCTATCGGATCGCAGCGCCGACCGGCACTACTCCCCTACTTCCCAAAGATCGCAGCGAACAATCCCTTTCGTTTGGGCTTTTCCTCTCGGTAAGAACCCTCGACGGCGGCTGCGACCTGGCGCGGTTGCTCGCCGCCTCCACGACGCACGATCTGGTACAGGAACGGCGACTTGACGTATTTGACCTCGATGGGCGTGGCGTGCACGGTACTTTCGTTCGATAGATGCAGGCTCGGGTTGAGCGGCGCCACCACATGCGTCTCACGCTTGTCGCTAAACACCACCGCGGCCGCGCGGCCCGTCTGGCCGTTCACGGCGATGCGCACCTGTTCGCCATCGCGTCCATCCGACGCCGGACGATCGACAAAGTAGACCGGCACCATCACCAGGCCATCCTTGTGCTTGCGGGCCTTACGCGCCCAGGCGCGGATGCTCTTTTTATTGAGCCCCAGTACCGCCTCGGCATCGTTGCCGGCAATGTCGAGCGCCAGCTTATCAATGACCACTTGGTCCTTGGTAGACGCATCGACGGAGACGACGCGGAAGTCGCCCTCCTGCATGGCCGGGTCAAACGGCCCAACCTTGGCAAAGTCCCATGGCTCCAGAATGCCCATAAGGCGAACGTCCAGGTAGTTTGCCCGCGGATACGCCCAGTCGAGCACCTCGTAGTACACCAGGGTCTCCTTGCTCAGCCCCTTGCCCGGGAAGGACGCCATCATGCGCAGGTCCGCGAGCGCCATGGGGAAGTAGAAGAGCATCATGTCATTTTGAATCGCGTCTTCCACGTCGTGCCCGGCAAAGGCGTCGGGGTACTGGCGCACCAGCTGCAGCGCGTTGGCACGCGCCTGCTGCGGCGAGATTTCGCAGGGAATACCCTGTTCAGGCACATACTCGGCACCAACGCCCATGGTCAGGCGCTTGCTAAACGTGCCGGGCTTGAGAAGGTCGGCGACGCCGATCTTATTTCCGCAGGACGGGCACTCAAACACGCGCTGAGTGGACTCGCCTTCAAGGGACGCGCCGCAGAAGGGGCAGGGAATGCTCACGTGCGTGGCTTCTTGGAACTCCTGCGCCGTGCCGCGGTCCTCCCACAGCAGATGCTCCAGAACCGACTGATTGCGCCAGTGTGAATTAAAGAAATACCAGTCCGGGTCCTCCGGGCGCTCGAGTTGCGACACATGGGTGAGCTTAAGTAGCCCATCGACAACCGTCAGCGGCGTATGGCGAATGCCCAGGGCGCTCTTGGGCTCCCCCGCATCGGCCTGCCACGGAACGACCGTGCCGCAATAGGCGCACTCAAAGCTGCGTTTAGCCTGGTGTGAGTACATGGGGCCGCCGCAGTTTTGGCATTTAATGGCAAACATCTCGTCCATGGATACGTCCTCCTTTGCACAGGGGCTGTCGACATTAAGTATGTCGGGCAGGCAGGCACATGCCCATACCCATGTGGCCCAAAATGGAGCACCTGGTCGGACAAGAAGGGCCGCTCGTTAGCTCCAGCAGACCATTGCTGCATTTTCTGAGCATCGGCGCACGGTGCGCTCATGCGAGCTACACTATCCCCTTAACGAGGATGCAAGGAGATACGCCATGCTATTTGTAAATCGGCTGGTACATACGCTTGTTCCCGGCAGCGAGGGCGAGCCGGTCGATACGACTTGTCGCACCAACGCGGGCTTTGCCGCAAGCCTCATCTGCATTGGCCTCAACATTACCCTGTGCCTAGCCAAGGGCATCGCGGGCCTGCTCGCCGGCTCCGTCTCGCTCATCGCCGACGCCTTCAACAACCTCTCCGATGCCTCGAGCAACATCGTCAGCCTGCTCGGGTTCCGCCTTGCCAGCCGCCCGGCCGACGAAGGTCACCCCTATGGCCACGGCCGCTACGAATACCTCGCCGGCCTGTTTGTCGCCGTCCTCGTTTGTGCCGTCGGCATCAACCTGGTGCTCGAGTCCGTTACCAAGATTATCAAGCCCTCCCCCACCGCCTACACGCTCGTTTCCCTTGCGGCACTGGCTACGTCCATGCTCGTTAAGCTCTGGATGGCTGCATTCAACCGCACGCTGGGGAATCGCATCGACTCCGAGACGCTCATCGCCACGGCGCAGGACTCCAAAAACGACGTCATCACCTCGGGCTCGGTCTTGGTGGCGGCGCTTATTTCGCAGACGACCGGCTTTGACCTCGATGGCTGGGCAGGCCTGGGCGTGGGCATCTTCATCTGCATCAGCGGCATGGGCCTGGTGCGCGACGCCATCAGCCCACTGCTGGGACAAGCGCCCGACCCCAAGCTCGTCCAGGCAATCCGCGACAAGATTATGTCGTATCCGCAGGTCCTAGGCACGCACGACCTGATGGTGCACGACTACGGCCCCGGCCGCCAGTTTGCCAGCGCGCACGTGGAAATGCCCGGCGAGGGCGATGCCTTTGAGCACCACGAGATTCTAGACATCATCGAACACGACATCAAACGCCAGATGGGCATTGGCATTACGCTGCACTGCGACCCCATCGCGACAACCGGCGATGACTTGCGCGGCTGGGTAAAGCGCGGCGTAGCGCAGATCGACCCTGCGCTCTCCATCCACGACTTACATGAGCACGACGGCTTTGTTTCGTTTGACCTGGTGCGTCCCGACGGCTTTGACATATCCGACGAGGAGCTGCTGGAGCTCGTCACGCGCATCGTGCACGAGCGCCGGCCCGATGCGTCATGCGTCGTCACGTTCGATTCGGGCTTTAGCTCGCCCGAGCGTCCGGCAGAGCAGCTGTAGCCCCGCTCCGCTCGGACGCTAGTTACCCTGTGCGCCCGAAATGCCGTTTTGTAGGGCGTTCCAGGCATTGGTAGCCATATCGCCCAGATTCTGAGCAGTATCGCCGAGGTTTTGGGCTGTATCGCCCAGCTCTTGCGCCTTGTCTCCCAATTCCTGCGCCTTGTTGCTCAGGTCCTCCAGCGTGTTGGAGCTCGAGCTGTCGGTACCGCTTTGGCCGCCGGACGAGTTGCCATAGCTGTTCTTGTGCGTGAGCTGAATCTCCAGGTTGCCGTTGTCGTTATAGTAGGCATTCGTAACAACCCAGTTGGAATCGATGACGGGCGTTGAGCCATCGTCGGTCAGAATCACGGCGTTCGAAAGGTCGGCTCCGCGCGACTTGAGGAGCTTCTTGGCGTTGGACCAGTACTGTCCCGGGATATCGCTCAGGTCGACGGCAGCAGACTGGGTGGTCTCGGCCTGCTCGGTCGTGGCATCGGTCGTGGCGCCCCGCTTGTTGAGCATGCCCGTCACAATGGCGAACACAATCGAGAGGGCAAAGAAAATTGCCAGCACAATCAGGATCTTCTTGATCACACTCGACGAACGCGACGGCGTCTCTTCCTCGTCCTCACCATACTGCGGAATCGATTTGGGATACTCGCGATGGGGCTGGCGCGCATACGGATCGCGCGACTCATAGCGAGGCTGGGCCTGCGCCGTGCGCGGCATATACGTCGTCTGCTGAGGCTGCGGAATGGGATTTTGCGGCAGGTTGTTATAAGCGCCTGCCGCCGCATTGCCATACGGGTCCGGAACCGCGTTGCCATACGGGTCCTGCGGTGCATAATCAAACGGATCCCGTGGTGTATCGCCATAGCCCATAACCCGCGTGGGTTCGGCAGATGTCTGCGTCGCATCGGGAGCAGCATTGCCGGGATTCGGCACAATACGGGTCGCATCGGCGCTGCCGCCAGCCTGTGCGGAGCCATATCCGCCCATCACGGTCGTCTTATCCTGGTCCATGCAACGTTTCCTTTCCGTCGCCTGTAAGCATCAAGTTATCCATGCATTCTACCCGCGCAAAAGCCTATGATGGGCAAAGCCCGTCGGTATCTACAAGACATGCGCGTGCCTAAGAATCAAAAAGCCCCGCCGAGCCTTGGTAGGCGCGGCGGGGCGGGCAAGCGGCTATGGACAGCAGGCTTAGAACAGGCCGGTGATGTTGCCGTCGTTGTCGACGTCGATGTTCTCTGCCGCGGGCACCTTGGGCAGGCCCGGCATGGTCAGGACGCTGCCAGTCAGCGCGACCACAAAGTGGGCACCGGCGGAAACCTTGAGCTCGCGCACGGTGATGCGGAAGCCCTCGGGGGCGCCCAGCGCCTTGGCGTTGTCGCTAAAGCTGTACTGGGTCTTGGCGACGCACACCGGCAGGTTGCCAAAGCCGTTCTCGCGCAGCTCGGCGAGCTGACGCTTGGCAGCCGGCGTAAAGTCAACGCCGTCGGCGCGGTAGACCTTGGTGGCGACGGCCTCGAGGGCATCGGCAACATCGGCGCCGTCCTCGTAGGCAAACTTGAGCTCGCTCGGCTGCTCAATCAGGCGCATGACCTCATCAGCCAGGTCGAGCGCGCCCTCGCCGCCCTTGGCCCAGACCTCGGAAAGCTTAACGTTAACGCCGAGCTTCTGGCACTCGGACTCGATGAGCTCGAGTTCGGCCTCAGTGTCCGTCGGGAAGCGGTTGATGGCGACCACACAGGGAAGACCATAGACGTTCTGGATATTGTCAACGTGACGCAGCAGGTTGGGCATGCCGGCCTTGAGGGCCTCGAGGTTCTCGTCGTTAAGGTTGGCCTTGGCAACGCCGCCGTTGTACTTAAGCGCGCGGGCGGTGGCGACAATCACGACGGCGCTGGGGCGGACGCCCGTCATGCGGCACTTGATGTCGAGGAACTTCTCGGCACCCAAATCGGCGCCGAAACCGGCCTCGGTAATGGCGACATCGCCAAAGCGCATAGCCATGCGCGTAGCCATGATGGAGTTGCAGCCGTGGGCGATGTTGGCGAAGGGGCCGCCGTGGACAAACGCGGGCGTACCCTCAAGCGTCTGCACCAGGTTGGGCTTGAGCGCATCCTTAAGCAGCGCAGCCATGGCGCCCTGAGCCTTGAGGTCGCGGGCGCGGACGGGCTCGCCGGCAAAGCTGTAGCCGACGACGATCTCGCCCAGGCGCTCCTTGAGGTCATTGATACTCGTGGACAGGCACAGGATCGCCATGACCTCGGAGGCAACGGTGATATCGAAGCCGTCCTCGCGCGGCACGCCCTGAGCCTTGCCGCCAATGCCGTCGATAACGTGGCGCAGCTGGCGGTCGTTCATGTCGACGACGCGCTTCCAGGTGATGCGCTTAACATCGATACCGAGCTGGTTGCCTTGCTGAATATGGTTGTCGAGCATGGCAGCCAGCAGGTTATTGGCGGCGCCAATAGCATGGAAGTCGCCGGTAAAGTGCAGGTTGATATCCTCCATGGGGATGACCTGAGCCCAGCCGCCGCCGGCGGCGCCGCCCTTTACGCCAAAGACGGGACCGAGCGAAGGCTCACGCAGGGCCACAGCGCTCTTGACGCCGCGACGGCGCAAACCATCGGCCAGACCGATAGTCGTGGTGGTCTTGCCCTCGCCGGCGGGCGTGGGATTGATAGCGGTCACGAGGACGAGCTTGGCCTGGTGATCGGTCGGCTCGTTGAGCAGTGAATAGTCAACCTTAGCCTTGTCGAAGCCATACGGAATCAGGTGCTTTACGTCGACGCCGGCGTTCTTAGCCACCTCGGTAATGGGCAGCGGCGTGACGGAACGTGCGATTTCGATGTCAGTAGGCATGGGCGGTCCTTTCGTTACCGAATGAGAAAAAGACCATTTCAGCATAGCACGGGCGCGCAATAGTAAAACACCCGTAACCGATGAATGGCGATATGTTTATCCAATGCTCAGCGATAGCCTACAGACCAGCCAAAACAAACCCGCCTCTAAACGGCTGGCTCGATGCCCAAGTGCTCAAAGGTGCGCAAGGTTGCCTGACGGCCCTGGGGCGTGCGAATCATCAAGCCGCACTGCAGCAGGTAGGGCTCATAGACATCCTCGAGCGTACCCGGGTCCTCGCCCACCGCGCTGGCAAGGGTCGTCAAACCCACGGCACGACCAGAGAACGTCTTGGCAAGCGTCTCCAAGATACGAATGTCCATCCAGTCCAGACCAAGCTCATCAATCTCGAAGAACTCGAGCGCCTGACGGCAAATATCAAGCTCAATAGGACCGTTGCCGAGAACCTGCGCATAGTCGCGCACGCGCTTGAGCAGACGGTTGGCCAAGCGCGGCGTGCCACGCGAGCGCGAGCCGATCTCGAGCGCGCTCGGATGGTCGATCGTCACGCCCAGGATGGTCGCCGAGCGCGTCACGATCTGGGCAAGCTCCTCGACGGTGTAGTAGTCCAGGCGATACGAAATGCCAAAGCGGTCGCGTAGCGGGCCGGTCAGCATACCCGAGCGGGTCGTTGCCGCCACCAGCGTAAACTTGGGAATATCTAGGCGAATCGAACGTGCGGCCGGACCTTTACCGATCACGATATCGAGCGCAAAGTCCTCCATAGCGGGATATAGGACTTCCTCGACCGACCGGTTAAGGCGGTGGATCTCATCGATAAACAGCACGTCACCCGGCTGCAAGTTAGTCAGGATGGCCGCCAGGTCACCGGTACGCGCAATAGCCGGGCCGCTCGTCGTCTTGATCTGAGCGCCCAGCTCGTTGGCGATAACCGTGGCCAACGTGGTCTTGCCCAGGCCCGGAGGGCCCGAGAAAATCACGTGGTCGAGCGTCTCGCCACGGCTCTGCGCCGCCTCGATCAGCACGCGAAGGCTCTGCTTGATATGCTCCTGACCGCAGTAGTCGTCCAAGCGCTGGGGACGCAGGGTACGGTCGACATCGAGGTCCTCGGGTGTCAGTTCCGAGCCCACCATACGCTCACCGTGCGCCATGGATGCCGCCGGCGAGCTGCCGGGCGTCGCCCACAGGTCCTGAGAGTCATCGGCTTCCCACATCACGCATCCATTCCGAGTCGCTTAAGCGCCGCGCCGAGCAGATCCTCGACACGCATGTCCTGCCCATCATACCCGCTCAGGGCAACCTCGGTCTCCTGCGGGCTAAAGCCCATGGAGAGAAGCGCCGCACGGGCGTCATCGATGGCCGAGGGAGCGGCGGCGGGGACCGGCATCGCAACCTGACCGGGAATTACGTCGACCGGAACAAAGCCCTTGTCCTTGGCAAAGGTACTCTTGAGCTCCAAGATAAGGCGCTGGGCGGTCTTTTTGCCCACACCGGGCACCTTGGCCATGCCCTTGTCGTCCTCGGCCATCACCAGGGAATACAGCTGTCCCACGGTATAGGTGGAAAGCACGGCAAGCGCCAGGCGCGGGCCAACACCCGACACGGACACGAGCCGGTCAAACATCGTGCGCTCGTCCTTGGAGGCAAAGCCAAAAAGTGTCATGGCGTCCTCGCGCACCTGCATACGGGTATAGAGGCGAACCTCGCCGCCGGGTGTAGGCAGCGTGGCGGCAGTGCTGCCCGAAATACCGAGCTCAAAGCCCACACCCGATACGTCAACGACGGCCGAGCTCATCGTGGCCTCGACAAGCGTTCCATGGAGCTGGGAAATCATCAGTATCCGGTTCCTCTCTGTTGATAGAACTCGCCGCCGGTAAGCGCCCGGGTGCGGCTGAGGTTAACGTGACAGATGGCGCAGGCCAGGGCATCGGCGGCATGGTCTGGGTGAGGGTCGTGATCGAGCTGCGTGAGCGTGCGCACCATGTAGGCAACCTGCCGTTTATCTGCGGCACCGGTGCCCACCACGGCCTGCTTGATCTGCATGGGCGTGTATTCGCCAATCTCGAGCGCGCACTCCGAAAGCGCCACGAGCGCGGCACCGCGGGCATGCGCCGTGGGGATGGCCGAGCGGACGTTAGCGCCAAAGTAGATGCTCTCGATAGCCGCGGTATCGGGACGGTAGCGTTCGACGACGCCCTTGAGGTCGCGGGCGATATGCGACAGGCGCACCGCGAGCGGGCTGCCCGCGCTGGTCTCGATACAACCGTAGGCACGGCAGCGGACCTCGCCACGCCGCTCCTCGATAATCCCCCAGCCCGTATGGGCCAAACCGGGATCGATACCCAAAATGACCAAGCCAACCTCCCCTCACCACAAGCACAGCGCAAGGCAAGGCCCCGCGCATCATTCACGAACGTCTGTTCTAGAATAACACAACAGTGACCGTATCTAGCAAGCAAGGTTGAACCATAGGTTGAGCATAAGTCAGCGAGCGAGTCCCTGCCGTGGCAAGGTGTCGCGAAAGAGGAGCGCCGCGTACTTCTGTACGCAAGCGACGGTTTGAGCGGCAGATTGCCCGGCAGGGGCTCGCGCAGCGTCGACTCGTTACGCGGTTTGGTAAAACCGCGTAACATTTTTAGTTCTGCGAGAAGAACGGAAACTGCCTCGGATCCACCGGCGGATGCGGCATCGGCGTGTCCTGGGGCCCACCCTGCGGTCCGCCCTGACCGCCCATCATCTTATCAATGGCGTCCTGGACCTCGCCCTCAAACCGCTTCATGCCCTCGTACAGACGACGCTGACCGTCCTCGGAGCGCAGCTCTTCCATCTGCTCGGGCGAAATACCCAACAGCTCGCCCAATATGCCCATCATCTCGCCGCGCATACGGTCACTCGTATCGTCGTCGGCAAAGCGGCGCACTTCGGCGCGTGCCAGAGAATCAACCGTCATGCGCTCCTTACCGTTGAGCCCCAGATCGGACCACGCAAGCACTGTCTCTTATACACATCTGACGCTGCCGACGACTAGTCGAGTGTAGA
>CABSMX010000046.1 GCA_902478945.1 uncultured Collinsella sp. | reverse complement strand
AGGATCGGGGGCGGGCGTCGGCGTGCCACCGTCGCCACCCGTGCCGCCATCGCCACCCGTGCCACCGTCGCCACCTGTCGTGCCGCTATCGCCGGTGGTGTTGCCGCCCGGGGTTTCAGTGGTCGTGGTTGTCGTTGTCGTTGTGGTGGTCGTGGTCTCTTCCTCTTCTTTTCCCTCGTCTTTATCCTCTTCGTATTTCTTTTTGTTGTTTGTGCCGTAGAACTTCCAGACGTTATTGTTCTTGTACGTGGGAGCCGTTCCGGTCGGGAATTCCTCGCGCTCGGTGCCCGCAAGAACGGTGTTCATGAACTTCTTAAAGACGGGCAGGTTGGTGCTGTCGCCCAGCAGGTCCGAACCGTACTTTTGGATGGGAATCTCGCCTGCGGAATAACCGGTCCACAGGGCGCATGCCAGTTGCGGCGTGAAGCCGCAGAACCACAGGTTGGTGGTGTTGTCAGTGGTACCCGTCTTGCCGGCATAGGGCTGGTTGACGCTCAGCGCGCCGGCGGCACCCGTGCCGCTGCCCTGCATGACGCCGGATAGAACGTCGGTAACCGCGGCAGCCTCGCCTTCGGTGAGCACCTGCGTGGGATTGTCGGTGTGCTGGTACAGAACCGAGCCGGTACGCGAGTCGATCTCGGTAATGGCGATGGGCTGACGGTAGTAGCCACCGTTGGCAAACGTTGCGTAGGCCGATGCCATCTCGAGCGGTGAGATGGACCCGGTGCCGAGCGTCATGACGGGAACGTCCTCGATATTGTCCTTGGCGGGATCGATGCCGAGCTTTTTGACGAGCGACATGATCTTGTCATTGCCGATGGCTTCGGCCACCTGAATGTAGCCGGTGTTGGATGAGTATGCCGTTGCCTGCTTAAGCGTGATGTTGCCATAGCTCTGGTTGCCGTAGTTTTGCACCTCGGTCGTGGTGCCCTTGGCCTTGAGCGGCGAGTTGCAGTTGAGGGTGACGTTGGGGTTCATACCGTTTTGGATGGCAGTTGCCAGCGTAAAGGCCTTAAACGTGGAACCCACGGGGCGCTTTGCCGTAGCGTGGTTCACGTGATTCTCGTCGGCGTTGTAGTCGTAGCCGCCCACCATGCACTTGATGTAGCCGGTCTTGGGGTCAACGACGACCATGCCCATGTCCAGGCCGTCGAGCGAAAGCGTGTCGAGCTGCGAGCGCACGGCCTCCTCGGCCACCTGCTGCATGGTGGGGTCGATGGTGGTCTTGACGGTCAGACCGCCCTTAAAGAGCACGTCGGTGGAGAACTCCTGCTCAAGCAGCTGCTTAACGTAGGCGACAAAGTAGGGCTGAGAGTACACATCGACGCCACTGCCCGAAATCTCGGTCACGTTAAGCGTGATGGGCTCAGCCTGCGCGGCATCGTGCTCTTCCTGCGTGATGTGGCCTAGACGCAGCATGTTGTCCAGAACCTTGTTGCGGCGGGACAGCGCCAGGTCGGGATTAACCGTGGGGTCGTACTGCGAGGGCGAGTTGGGAAGGCCGATGAGCAGCGCGGCCTCGCTCAGCGTGAGGTCGGCGGCGGTTTTGGACAGATAGGTCTCGGCTGCGGCCTCGATGCCATATGCTCCATGGCCGTAGTAGATGGTGTTGAGGTACATCATGAGGATCTCGTCTTTGGAGTACATATCCTCCATCTTGATGGCGATATAGGCCTCGCGCACCTTACGCTCGATGGTCGAGTCGAATTGTTCCTCCTGCAAGATGGTGTTGCGAACCAGCTGCTGGGTGATGGTCGATGCGCCCTCGTGGCCGCCGGTGAGGGTTGCCACCGATGCGCGTGCAATGCCCCAGAGGTCGATGCCGCCATGCTCGTAGAAGCGCTCGTCCTCAACGTCAACGGTGCCCTGCAGCACGTACGGGGACACTTGGTCCTTGGTGATGGACTTGCGGTTTTGCGTGTAGAAACTCGCAATGGTATTGCCGTTGCAGTCGACGATGTCGGTGGGCTCGCTCACCAGATACGCGTTGGCATCGGTGTAGTCGGGCAGATCGGACAGCCAGCGGTTGACGTTGCCGATCATGCCGATGCCAAACGCTACGCCCGCGATAAGCAGAAAGCCCAAAAACGAGAGCAAGATTATGGGAAGGGCATGCGTCTTAGAGCGACCGCGCCCCTGTCGTTGGCGAGGACCCATATATTGACCTCCAGGTATGTCGTGCCAGGCGGCAGGTATGCTGTCGGGCAGGATGGACATAAGTTATTACACGATAAACCAATCGGGGCACGCGGGGCCTCGTGTATGCTGGTTGGCAGCAATTTTCAGAGTGAAAGCACACCTTGGCAAGGAGTTTACTGATGGCGATTCGGCCGATGGAATCGAGCGGACAATGCGAAAGCGAGTTGGCGGCGGCTGAAGTGGCGCTGCCCGAACTGCTGGCGCCTGCTGGCGGACTCGACCAGATGCTCGCGGCGATTGCGGCGGGTGCCGATGCCATCTATGCGGGGCTGGACGGATTCAACGCTCGAGTGAGCGCGCATGGCTTTAACGATGATGAGTTCGCGCGCGGTTGTGCCGTGGCCCATGCCCATGGCGTGCGTGTGTACGTGACGCTCAACGTGTTCGTGTTCGATGATGAGCTTGCCGACGCCGTGGCGTTGGGGGCGCATGCGCACGCTTTGGGTGCCGATGCGTTAATTGTGGCCGATGCCGGGCTGGCCTGTGCGCTTCATGCGGCGATTCCGGGGGTCGAGATTCACCTGTCCACTCAGGCGGGCGCTCATAGCGAGGGTGCCGTGCAGTTGGCTGCCAAGGAGTTGGGCGTTGAGCGCGTGACGACTGCACGCGAGCTGAGCGTGGCGGAAATTGAGACGCTTTGCGCTACTGGTGTGCCCATCGAGGTATTCTGTCACGGCGCTATTTGCATTGGATACTCGGGTGCGTGCGGGTTCTCTACCCTTCGACGTGGCCGCTCTGCGATGCGCGGTGATTGCGCGCAACCGTGCCGTCTATCCTATGACTTGGTGGACGAGGCGGGGCAGAGTGTTGTCGCTGTCGAAGGGGATCGCCTACTTTGTCCGCGTGACTATCTGGGCATCGCACATCTGCCCGAGCTTGTTGCCGCCGGCGTGGCATCGCTCAAGATCGAGGGCCGCATGAAGAATCCCGACTACGTCTTTAACGTGGTAAGGGTGTGGCGTCGGGCGCTCAATATGCTGCGCGACGGCACATGGGATGCCGATGCGGTGCCGGCGCTTGAGCGCGAGCTGGGAAGGTCGTTCAACCGCGGCTTTACCGATGCGTATCTGCGGGGTCGTTCGGGCGCCGAGCTCATGAGCTTTGAGCGCGCGATCAACCAGGGCGTGCGCGTGGGCCACTTGGTGGCGGTGGGTCACGAAGAGGTGACGGTTGAGCTTGATGCCGCCGTGGCGGCGGGCGATACGCTCGAGATCCGATTTTACCCGGGTGCCGACGCGCGTCCCGATGTGCCCAAGCGCTGGCCACAGGTGCCTTGCCCCGTGGATGCCGCTGCGGGAGAGCGCATCGTCGTGCATTGCAAACGCAAGGTGGACGCGGGCTGCGAGGTCTATCTGATTCGCAGTGCCGGCGTGCTGGGGCAGACGGCAACGGTGTTGGAGCGCATGCGGGTCGAGGCAGGTGTGGTCGCGCCTGTTGAGCAGTCCGTTGAGGTGCTGCCGTTTGAGGGCGTTCTGGCAGATGGCGATGTCCCGACGGAGTTGGCGGGACCGGCGGAGCCGGCAAAGCATGAGGCTTTTGCTCGTATGGTCTTTGCCTGGGAGCTGATGGATGTGGATCCGCGCGATGAGCGAGATTTGTCCGATGCGACGGTGGTGCTCGACGAAGTGTGCCGCGCGGGCGATACCGAGCGGACTCGGGCGCTTATGCAGCGTGCCGGGTGCGTCGTCTGCCGCAATCTGGGGCAGGTGGCGATGGCCCGCGAGCTGGGCACGGCGTTTGACGTGGCGGCGCCGGTGTTCTGCGCCAATCGGGCCACACTTGCCTGGCTGCGGGGTCTTGGCGCGGGGCGGGTATACTTGCCTGCCGAGTTGCTCGGCAATGATAGGGAGCGTATTGCCGAGCTGGCGGCCGAACCCGGCGTCTTGGGTCCGGTCGACGCCGACCGTCCCGAGCTCATGGTGTGCGAGCACTGCCTGCTGACCGCCGAGGGCGTCTGCGCCACCGATGCGACGGGGCAGGTCCATTGCCGTGACTGCTTGCGCCGTCGGCAGGTGCGCTATCTGGTCGAGCGTGACGGTACACGTCTACCAGTTGCCATCGACGCATGCGGCAGGACGAGGATTTTCCTGTCGTAGGTGCCGCGTCGCGTCAGTTTGTTATCATAAGAGAGTTTATGGACTTCCAGCACCGCCGTTTTCGGCGAGGGTGCTATAGCAAAAGGAGGATACCCAATGCTGTCTGTTGACGAGCAAATGCGTATCATCACCTCGGGCGCCGCGCAGATCGTCCCCGAGGCCGACCTTCGCAAGAAGCTTGAGAAGGGCGAGCCCCTCAACATCAAGCTCGGCGTCGACCCCACCAGCCCCGACCTGCACCTGGGCCACGCCGTGCCGCTGCGCAAGATGCGTCAGTTCCAGGACCTGGGCCACAACGTCACCCTCATCATCGGCAACGGTACCGCGCTGATTGGCGATCCTTCAGGCAAGAACTCCACCCGTCCGCAGCTTTCGCAGGAGCAAATCGAGGCCAACGCCGAGACCTACGTGAGCCAGGCCATGAAGATCCTGGATCCCGAGAAGACCACCATCGTGCACAACGGTGACTGGATTCTGTCGATGGATCTGGCCGGTCTGCTGCAGGTGTGCTCCAAGTTCACCGTTGCCCGTATTCTTGAGCGCGATGACTTTACCAAGCGCTACCAGTCTCAGACGCCGATCGCCCTGCATGAGTTCCTGTATCCCGTGATGCAGGCATACGATTCGGTCATGATTAAGGCTGACGTGGAGATGGGCGGCACCGACCAGCTCTTCAACCTGCTCGCCGGCCGTGAGCTCATGGAGAAGATGGGCATGGAGCCCCAGATCGCGCTCACCATGCCGCTGCTCGAGGGCACCGATGGCGTCCGTAAGATGTCCAAGTCCTACGGTAACTACATCGGCCTGACCGACGCGCCCAAGGATATGTTCGGCAAGACCATGTCCATCCCCGACGAGATGATCGGTAAGTACTATCGTCTGGCGAGCTCGCTCACCCCGGCCGAGGTCGACAAGATCGACGCTGCTCTGGCCGACGGCTCTGCCGACCCCTATGAGCTCAAGCGCGCCCTGGGTCGAGACCTGTGCGATACCTACCACGGCGCCGGTGCCGGCGACGAGGCTCAGGCCGAGTTCGACCGCGTGTTCAAGGAGGGTCAGCTCGCCGACTTCCCCGAGAAGCATGTTGAGCTGACTGTTAACGACGAGGGCCAGATCTACCTCGCCGGCCTGCTCAAGGACCTGGGACTTTCGGCTAGCGCCGGCCAGGCCCGTCGTGACATCGACGGCGGTGGCGTCAAGATCAACGGCAAGGCCGTGACTCCCAAGAGCTACAACATCGACTCCAGCGCCCTCAAGCTGGGCGACACCCTCTCCGTGGGCAAGCGCAAGGGCTTCAAGTTGGTCTAGCAAGTAGGTCAACCTAACATGTGCAATAGGGCCGCAGCCGGGATTCCCGACTGCGGCCTTTTTAGATGATCCCTTGGGGACGGAGGAAAACGGATCACCGAGGGGGTCGGTTTGGCCCGGTGATCCGTTTTCCTCCGTCCCCAAGGGATCATTTGGCAGTGCCGTTAAGCGGAAGGGGTGTTATCGGCGGCCTCCTTTTGGGCATACAATTGCTATTGGTTTGCTGCGGTGAAGGCCTGTCCGCTCCGCAGCTTTTTTCTACGGTTAAAGGAGTATGTATGTCCGTTGAGGTCATGAGGTCTGTGATCGAGGCCGCCGAGGGTCGTGTACCCGTTGACACGCTGTTTGCCAACGCACAGATTGTCGATGTGTACGGCCAGCGCGTGGCGCCCGGTAGCGTTGCCGTCAAGGATGGCGTGATCGTCGGTGTGCTCTACGATGGTCGCGACGATGCCGCCGGCACGTATGAGGCTGCCGAGGTCATCGATTGCCAGGGCCGCTATCTTGCCCCCGGTTTTATTGACGGACACTTGCATATCGAGTCTTCGAACATCCGCCCTGCCGAGTATGCGCGCATGGCGGCGACGCGCGGTACCACCACCGCTATTGCCGACAGCCACGAGATCGCTAATGTTTCTGGCTTGGACGGCCTGCGCTTTATGATCGAGGACGGTCGTCGCGCTCCTATTTCCATCAAGTACATGATGCCTTCGTGCGTGCCCGCGCTGCCCGACGAGCAGGCCGGTGCCGTCATCACCGCTGCTGATATGCAGGCGTTTTTTGCCGAGCATCCGGGCGATGTCTTTGGCCTGGGCGAAATGATGAACCTGCCGGGCGTCTTTATGGCCGATCCCGAGACCTGTGCTCGCATCGACGCTGCCAACCAGACGCCGTCCAAGCAGGTTGACGGTCACGCCCCACTCGTTGCCGGCAAGGACCTCAACGCCTATGCTGCAGCAGGCATTATCGCCGACCACGAGTCGACGATTCCCGAGGAGGCACTCGACAAGCTGTCTCGCGGCATGTATGTGATGCTGCGCGAGGGTACGTGCAGCCATGACCTGGCCAACCTGTCGCCGATGCTGCTGGAAAACCCCGCCCGTGCCCGTCGTTGCTGCTTTGCGACCGACGACCGTGCTCCCTCCGACGCGCTTTCGACCGGTATGATCGACAACGCCTGCCGCGTGGCTATCGAGGCCGGCATCGACCCGGTGGTCGCCATCTCCATGGCGTCCCTCTCCACGGCTGAAGCATTTGGCCTGGACCACGGCCGCCGCGACCCGCACGAGCTCCGCGGTGCGATTGCCCCGGGCAAGCGTGCCGACCTGCTGGTGCTCAATGACCTGACGTTTGCCACGGCTCCGCATCGCGTATATGCCGCCGGTGCTCTGGTGGCGCAGGACGGCACCTTTGTGGGCGAGATTGCACCCGAGATGGCCGAGGTTGCGGCCCTTGCCGATGAGCTGCGCGCCTCCGTTAAGCTGCCGAAGCTTTCGCTCGACGTATTCGACTATGCCTTTAAGCCGGGCGAGGCCGTGATCGACGTGGTGCCGGGTAAGGCCATCACGGGTATGGTTCGCCCCGAGAGTGCCGAGGGCCTGCGCCGCATTATGCTGGTCGAGCGCCATGGCCGCGGCGTGTCGCTGCAGGCCGAGGGCGCCGACGGTGATGGTCCTGCGGGCCTGGGTCTTGTCGGCAAGCACATCGGTCGCGGCTGGGTGCGCGGCTTCACCATCACCGGTGGCGCCATTGCCTCCACGATCGGCCACGACTCGCACAACGTATGCGTCGTGGGTGATAACGCTGCCGATATGATGGCTGCTGTTGAGGCTGTGGGCCAGGGCGGTCACGTGCTGGTTCGCAACGGCGAGGTCGTGGCGCGCATTCCGCTGGCGCTCGGCGGCCTGATGAGCGAAGGCACGGCCGAGGATGTCGCCGCGCAGCACGACGACTTTATGGTCAAGGCACGCGCCATGGGTATTGAGTCGCCGCTCGACCCCATCATGGGCATCATCTTCCTGCCCCTGCCGGTGATCCCGACGTTCCGCATCCGCCCCGAGGGCATGTTCGACGTCACGACCTTCACCTACGCCGACTAGTCATCGGGGACGTTCTTAAACGACTAGTCGTCGGGGTGGCGTGTCGCCTGGCGCCGCGACCGTAGGACCTCTGGCATGTGTGAGCTATTTGCCAGGTCCTTGTAACGTTTGCGCCCGCGGAGTCTTACCTGAGCTCCCTTTGGGTACGTTGGAATCGGATACACGTTCGATTCCAACAAGCCCGAAGGGAGCTTTTCTATGTTTAAACTGATTGCATCCGATATGGACGGCACACTGCTTGACGAAAACGGCCAGGTGCCTCCCGAGACCTACGAACTGATTCTGGCGCTACACGAGCATGGCGTGCATTTCGCCGCATCGTCAGGCCGTCGTTACGACCGCCTGTGCGAGTTCTTTGCACCTGTTCGCGACAAGATGGACTTTGTCGCCGCTAACGGCGCCCAGGTCTACGCCGACGGTAAGATGGTAGACCGTGAGGTGTATTCGCACCTGGCGATTCGAAGGCTCGCCCAGGCCGTCGCGACGTTTCCCAATCTGCATCTTGCGCTTTTTGACCGAACCAAGTCCTTCTTGCTCGATGACGAGTGCAAGTTCGTGCGTGAGGTCGATAAGGACCTTCCCAATGCCGAGCGCATTTGGGAGCTGCCCGATCCCAGTGTAAATATCATCAAGGCGAGTATCTTTTGCGATGACGGTGCCGTTATGGACAGTGCGTACGTGCTACAGCGCGAACTTGGTCAGCTCTTTACCTTTGCGCCTTCGGGCAACGCGTGGATTGATGCCATGCAGCCCGGTGTGTCGAAGGCCTCGGGCATCGCGCAGCTCGCGGAGCATTACGGCATTGGACGCGACGAGGTCATGGCGTTTGGCGACTCGATGAACGACTACGAGATCATTCGCTTTGTCGGCACGGGCTGCGCGATGGAAAACGCGCGCCCCGCGCTCAAGGCGGTTGCCGATCGCGTCGTAGGCTGCAACCGCGACCACGCCGTTCAGCAGGAGCTCCGTCGCGTGCTGGAGAGTCTCGCTTAATCCGGCAGATGGGGACGTTCCTTTTCTGCCGGCAGCGGGGGACAGTCCTTGCAGCTTTTTCGCGAAGAGTGTCCCCAACGACTAGTCATTTAAGAACGTCCCCAATGACTGGCCAATGACTAGGCGAGGGCGGCCATGATGGTGCGGGCGACGCCGTCGTGGTCGTTGTCGTATTCGGTGATGGCGTCGGCGGCCTCGCGGTCTTCGGGTTCGCCGTTGATCATGGCCATGCCGTGGCCCGCTGCCTGCAGCATGGGGATGTCGTTGATGTTGTCGCCGAACGCCCAAGCGTCGGCGAGACGCTCGTCCAGGTGCTCGCAGAGCCACGTGAGGGCCGTTCCCTTGGTGGCGCCCTCGCCCATGACCTCGATATTCATGGCGTACGAACGCGTGACCTCAATGCCTCCGAGCGTGTCGAGCTCCGACGCGATGGCGTCGCGATCGGCCGGGTCGTGCCAGTACATGGCGATGCGTTCGAGCGTCTCGACCTCGTCGATTTTGCTGTCGATATCCATGTCGATCGGTGTTCGTGTGCGCTTGAGCGAAGCCGCGATGTGGGGGTCGCCGCCGCAGAATTCGTCCAGGCGCGTGTAGAGCGAGCGGGGGAGGAAGCACTGGCCGTCGGCGAAGATATCGAAGGTCACATCGTGGCCGGCGGCAATGCTATGGATGCGGTGGGCGATGGCGCGGTCGAGCGGTCGGCTCAAAATGCGCGTGGCGCGCGAGGCATCGTTGGGCACATCGTCGTCGAGCTGCCAGACGCTGGCACCGTTGGCGCAGACCGCGTAGTGCACGGCGGGGTGGGCGAGGATGGGCTCAAAGATGCCCGACAGCGGGCGCCCCGTGCAGGGCACAAACTCAATACCGCGGCGCGCAAGCTCGTCGAGCATCGCCCAGGTGGCGTCGCTCATCTGCTTATCGGTCGTCAGCAGCGTTCCATCCATATCGGAAAACACAATCATTCGTTGCGATCCTTTCTACTGGCATAAAAAGCGTGGCCGAGGGCGGTGATGCCCTGGCCACGCTCGGGTTCTATAACGGTCCGCATCCTAGCGGTCGGCGAGCGGCTTGTACTCCAGCGGCTCGATAACCGGGCGATACGCGGGACGGATGATGCGGTGCGCGCAGAAGAGCTCTTCCATGCGGTGCGCCGACCAGCCGGCCATGCGGGCGACGGCGAACAGCGGCGTAAAGAGCGTCTCGGGCACGCCGAGCATCTTGTAGATAAAGCCCGTGTACAGGTCGATGTTGGCGCAGATGGGCTTGGTCATGCCGTGATCGCGCATCACTTGCGGTGCCAGGCGCTCGATGCGCTCGATGAGCGCGAACTCATCGCCCAGGTCCTTCTTGGCGGCAAGCGTGCGCGCGTAACGGCGGCACACCTCGGCGCGCGGGTCGCTCAGCGTGTAGACGGCGTGGCCCATACCGTAGATGAGGCCCGTGCCGTCGAAGGCCTGCTTGTCGAGAATCTTGCCCAGGTAGGCTGCGACCTCGTCCTCGTCCTCCCAATTGGAGACATGCGCGCGGATGTCCTCGTGCATGGACACGACCTTGGCGTTGGCGCCGCCGTGGCGCGGGCCCTTGAGCGAGCCGATGGCCGCGGCGTAGGCGGAATACGGGTCGGTGGCCGAGGAGGACAGCACACGGCAGGCGAACGTGGAGTTGTTGCCGCCGCCGTGCTCGGCATGCAGCATGAGCATCACGTCGAGCAGCATGGCTTCGTCGCGGGTGAATGCCATGCCGCCGCGCAACACCTGCAGGATGGTCTCGGCGGTGGAGAGGCCGGGTGTGGGGTGCGGTACATGAACCTCGGAGCCGCGGCGTTTGGCGACCGAGGCCATATGCGCGAAGGCGGCGATGCGGGGGAGACGGGCGAGCATGGAGATGGCGACGTCGATTTCGTGCTCGGGTGTAATGGCGTCGGGCTCGGCGTCGAAGGCGTAGAGCAGCAGCACGGCGCGCTGAAGCACATTCATGATGCTCGCCGACACCGTGGTCATGGGGAACTCGCGGACGTATTCGTCGCTCAGGTGCCTAAAGGCACCCAGGCGTTCGCAAAAACCGTCGAGCTCCTCTTTGGTGGGCAGCGAGCCCGTGATGAGCAGGTAGGCGACCTCTTCGTAGCCATAGCGATCCTCGGCCTGGGCGTTGTTGACCAGGTCCTCGATGCTGTAGCCACGAAGCGTGAGTTTGCCCTGATCGGGCACGACTTTGCCGTCGACCTTGTTGTAGCCGTGCACGTCCGAGATGCGGGTAAGGCCCGCGACCACGCCCGAGCCGTCTGCATTGCGCAGGCCGCGTTTGACGTTGTGCTCTACGAACAGGCCCTCGTCGTATGGGGCGGTCGGCAGGCCGTGGTAGAGGTTTTCGCTTTCGGGCGAAATCTGGCGGCTCGCCTCATAATCCAAGACCAGGCGGCTCAGATGGTCATCGAAGCGGTAGTAGATTTTCTTGGCGTCGTAAGCCATGCGCGCTCCTCTCGGGGCCGTGTGGGGGCGGCGTGCTTGGGTGCAGATGCGCCGGCCTGTTCCCGCACGGCCTGTTCGCTACAGGCGGTACATAAAGTTAAAGACGTCCTCGCGCTGGATGGACACGTTGACGCCCGAAAGCTCGCCGGCCTCGGCCAGGGCCTTCTGCAGCTCGGCGAAGTCGAGCTTGGACTCGGCGGTGTCGGCCAGCATGGTCATGGTGAAGATGTCCTCGATAATGGACTGCGTAATGTCGCGGATGTCGACGTTGGCCTCGCCCAGAACACGGGTGACGCCGGCGACGATGCCGGGGCGGTTCTTGCCAAGGACGGTGATGACGATGCGGGAGGACGAGATCTCGGCCATGGGAAACCCTTTCGCGTGGTTGCGGCGCGCGGGGGCGCTCCGCTACGGTACAGTGTTCATCATTGTACCTGTCTGGCGCAAAAAGGGGCACCTTTGCTGCGGCGTTACACGTCTGCAACATGGGATGCTTGTCTCGCGGGGTGTATTTTTGGCACCCTGGACAGCTCAGGCGGTTCCTGTTGGTGCCGCGATCGGGCGCATTCGCCTGTGCGCTCCGGTGCAAAGACCGTGAACCTTTTGTGGGACACGCGGCGCCGTGGTACCATAGCCAAGTTTGTTGTCTTGGTCGGAAACCAAGACGCCTTATGCGCTGATCGGTAACCAGCGCCTGACCAATAAGGAGTCCTACCATGAAGCAGGGTATCCATCCCCAGTATGTCGAGTGCACGGTGACGTGCTCCTGCGGCAACACCTTCAAGACGCACGCTACCGTGTCCGAGATGAAGGTCGAGCTTTGCAACGAGTGCCACCCGTTCTACACCGGCCAGCAGAAGTTCGTCGACACCGGTGGACGCGTCCAGCGCTTCGCCGACAAGTTCGGTGGCGCCGCTGCCGCTCAGCTCAAGAAGGCCGAGGAGGCCAAGGCTGCCAAGGCCGCCAAGGCTGCTGAGGCCGAGGCCGCTCGCAAGGCCGCCGCTGAGGCTAAGGCTGCCGAGAAGGCTAAGCGTGCCGCTAAGTTCGCCGAGGAGGCTGCCAAGCAGGCCGCCGAGGCTCCCGCAGAGGCTCCCGTCGAGGAGGCCGCTGCCGAGGCCGAGACCACCGAGGCTGCTGAGTAAATAGCTCGCCGCGGAAACACTCGCATTCATGGCATAAGGGCCGTGCATCCGTTTGGGTGCGCGGCCCTTTTCTTTTTATTGGTGCAAGCTAACCCGTCCCCGTTGCACCAGGTTGGTGCGAATGGGACAGGTTGATTTGCACCAAATGGCAGAGAGAGGCAGCGTTTTCCCAGATAAAAGCTGCCAAAATAAATCAGTCCCTTTTTGGCAGGCTGTCGTAGTTATTACGTGGTCGAGCGTGTCGACCGCATAGGCGGCGCCTTGTTTGGCTAAAGTACAAATATCTGTGTTTAACTCGTCCAAGGTTTCATGCCGCGGGCGATGGCCAAAAGGAAAACCACATGGGATTCATGTCAAAGCTGCTGTCCTTTGGATCCGATAAGGACCTGAAGCGCTACTACAAGATCGTCGACAAGATCAACGGTCTTGAGCCCCAGTTTGAGAAGATGACCGAGGAGGAGCTCCGCGCCCAGACCGATAAGTTCCGTGAGCGCTACGCCAACGGCGAGTCGCTCGACGACATGCTCCCCGAGGCCTTTGCCACCGTGCGCGAAGCTTCCAAGCGCACCATGGGCATGCGTCACTTTGATGTACAGCTCATCGGCGCCATGGCGCTGCACGAGGGCCACATCGCCGAGATGAAGACCGGCGAAGGCAAGACCCTCGTCTCCACGCTGGCCGGCTATCTCAACGCTATCGCCGGTAAGGGCGTGCACGTCGTCACCGTCAACGACTACCTGGCCAAGCGCGACTCCGAGTGGATGGGTCGCATCTACAAGTATCTGGGCATGACCGTCGGTCTGCTGCAGAACAACATGCCGCTCGAGCTTAAGCGCCCAGCCTACCAGGCCGACGTCACGTACGGCACCAACTCCGAGTTCGGTTTCGATTATCTGCGCGACAACATGGTCACCCGCCCCGAGCAGCGTGTTCAGCGCGGCCACAACTACGCCATCGTCGACGAGGTCGACTCCATCCTGATCGACGAGGCCAGAACGCCGCTCATCATCTCGGGCGCCGGCACCAAGTCCGCCAGCACTTACAAGGACTTCGCGCGCGCCGTGCGCGGCCTTGAGCGCGGTGAGGACGTCTCGCACGACATGCTCACCGCCACCGAGGACGTGGAGCCCACGGGCGACTTCGTCATGGACGAGGCCAAGCACACCATCGCCGCCACCGAGCGCGGCCTTAAGAAGATTGAGCGCCGCCTGGGTATCGATGACATCTATGCCGATCTCTCCGGCCAGCTGGTCAACCACCTGCAGCAGGCGCTGAAGGCCCAGTACATGTTCCACCGCGACAAGCAGTACGTGGTCACCAACGGCGAGGTCAAGATCGTCGACGAGTTCACCGGTCGTATCATGGAGGGTCGCCGCTATTCCGAGGGCCTGCACCAGGCCATCGAGGCCAAAGAGGGCGTGCTCGTTCGCGAGGAGAACCAGACCCTTGCCACCATCACCCTGCAGAACTACTTCCGCCTGTATGACAAGCTCTCCGGCATGACCGGTACGGCGCTCACCGAGGACGCCGAGTTCCGCGAGATCTACAAGCTGCCCGTCGAGGTCATTCCCCCCAACAAGCCCGTGCAGCGTGTTGACCACGAGGACCTGGTCTACCGCACCATCCAGGCCAAGTACAACGCCGTTGCCGACGACGTTGAGCGTCGTCACGCCAAGGGCCAGCCGGTCCTGGTGGGCACCGTCTCCATCGAGAGCTCCGAGAAGCTGTCCGCCGCCCTCACTAAGCGCGGTATCGCGCACGAGGTCCTCAACGCCAAGCACCACGAGCGCGAGGCCCATATCGTGGCCCAGGCTGGTCGCTATGGCGCCGTGACCATCGCTACCAACATGGCCGGCCGTGGTACCGACATCTTGCTGGGCGGCAACCCCGACGAGCTGGTGCGCGAGCGCCTGGAGTACGAGGGCCTGACCATGGAGGACGTGACGCCCGAGCAGCTCGAGCAGTTTAACGCCGAGGCCAAGGAGACCTGCAAGGCCGAGCGCGAGCGCGTGCTCGCCGCCGGCGGCCTGACCGTTATCGGCACCGAGCGCCATGAGTCCCGCCGTATCGACAACCAGCTGCGTGGCCGTTCCGGCCGTCAGGGCGACCCGGGCGAGACTCAGTTCTACCTGTCGCTCGAGGACGACCTCATGCGCCTGTTCGGCGGCGACAGGATGGACCGCGTCTCCAAGATGATGGTCACGGCCGACATGGGCGACGACATGCCCATCCAGCACAAGATCATCTCCAAGGCCGTCGAGAGCGCCCAGCATAAGGTCGAGAGCATCAACTTCTCCATGCGTAAGAGCGTCCTTGAGTACGACGACGTCATGAACAAGCAGCGCCAGGTCATTTACGCCGAGCGTAACAAGATTCTGGATGGCAAGGACCTGACCGACCACATCACCGAGGTCATGCACGATACCGTGTACCGCTGCGTGCAGGAGTTCTGCACTAAGGACAGCCACGAGGGCGAGCGCGATCTTGAGGGTCTGCGTAAGTGGGTCGTCGAGCTGACCGGGCATATCGATACCCCTCAGTTCCCCGACGAGGACTTTGAGGCCCTGGCCGCCGATGTCCTGGCTTATGTTGAGAAGTGCTACAACATGAAGGCCGAGCGTCTGGGCGAGGACCTGATGCGCGAGCTCAATACCCAGGTCATGCTGCGCGTCATCGATACGCGTTGGATGAACTACCTGCAGGAGATGGACTACCTCAAGACCGGTATCGGCCTGCGCGGCTTTGGCCAGCGCGACCCGCTGGTTGAGTACAAGACCGAGGCCTACGGCGCGTTCCAGATACTCGTCGATACCATGTACGAGGATTACCTGCGCACTGTTCTGCGCATTGAGATCAAGGCTGCCCCGCAGGCTGTGGAGCACAAGGAGGAGCCCGCCCTTAAGGGTGCGCGCTTCTCTGGTCCCGCCGAGGTCGATGGCGACAACAGCGATTCGGTGCTGCGCAAGCAGGCTCAGGTGCAGGCCCGCACCGCCGTCCAGGGTGGTCCGGCTGCCGTTAACAACGGTGGCAAGGTGACGACCTACCGCAAGTCCGAGAGCGATGACCCCTATGTCAACGTGGGCCGCAACGACCCGTGCCCTTGCGGTAGCGGTAAGAAGTTTAAGTACTGCCACGGCAGGAATCGTTAATGGTCGAGGCTCTAGAGGTAACGCCCGCCGAGTTGGACGCGTTTGCGGATCGACTCGGCGAGGTCGAGTCGTATCTCCATTTGGATGAGAAACGCACCCGCGTGGCGGAGCTCGAGGCCAAAAGCGTCGCCCCGGGCTTTTGGGATGACGCCGATGCCGCTCGCGCCACGATGGAGGAGATTGCGCGCGCCAAGGAGGATATCGCCGCCGTGGATACCGCGCGCGGTGAGCTTTCCGATGCTCGTGCCGCGTTGGAACTTGCCGAGGAAATGGGCGATGACCCCGATGCCGCTGCGCTGCGTGAGGAGGCTGCTTCCACGGCGGAGCGCCTGTCCCGCGCCATCGACGAGCTTGAGCTTGCGAGCTGGTTCTGTCTCTTATACACATCTCCG